>NZ_CP070491.1:2750625-3056250 GCF_016925495.1 Methylococcus sp. EFPC2
GGCATAGGTCTTACCCTCCTGCATCTGCCGCGACAGGCTGATGTCGCTTTCCCGGCAACGCGCCAGGGTTCCGCTGTGGGTACGGTGAAACGTCAGGCACAGACGCTGCCAATTGGACGAGGCCAGGACACGCCCCTGAAAGTCGACGATCGCCACCGGCAGGCCGATCACTTCGAGTAAGCTTTGGAAGATCGCGTTCATCTGGCCGAAGTCGATCAATTGCGCCAAATCAAGCTCTTCTTCCGCTAAATCAGACCGCGGCTCGCGATTCCATTCGGCATCGAGCGGATCCCGCATCTGCCGAACTACGGGCGAGCGCACGAACAATAGCGGCGCTTCATGCGGGCCGTCTTTCTTGTCAGCCATGCTTTTTCCCTCGTGGTCCCTTACTGCCTGCCCAGCGTGACGCATTCATCCGCGGATGTAAACTGCTCGCGCTACTTCCACGAGGTGCCGACAGGTCATCGCGCCGTGGACGACCGAGGCCAAGCGTTTTTTCGGAGTTCTTCGGATGCTTGGCCTGAATAGCCATCGGACGATACGCATACCGTCATCCGATCCGCCGGCAGGATAGGACGGCAGAGATGGCATGATCGGAAGGCGCCTCCCCTGATGTATTCTCGCCGCTGCCGCAAAAGCAGGGCGTGGCGGAAGCCAGCCGGTCGGCGCGCGCGCCTGCGCGGTCTAGTCCTTGGCAGGGGCCGACGCCGCCAGTCCAGCCACGGCTTTTTCCAGCTTTTTCAAGCGCGACCAGATTTCAGTGAGCCTGGGCATGACCGCCATGTTTTTCAGATATTGCTGCAGCGGTTGAACCGGACCGCCGGCATACATGCCGGGCTCCTTGATGCTGTTGTTGACGCCGGCCCGGTGCAGCAGCACCGAATCGCTGGCGACGCTGACATGGTCCAGCACCCCGGTCTGGCCGGAGGCGATGACGCGCTTGCCGAAGCGGCTGGAACCGGAGATGCCGGTGTGGGCGCAAAGTATGCAGTCCTCGTCGATCTCGACGTTGTGGCCGATGTGGCACAACGCGTCGATGACGGTGCCGGCGCGGATGACCGTCGCGCCGTAGGTGCCGCGGTCTATGGTGGTATTCGCGCCGATCACCACGCGGTCTTCGATGACGACCTTGCCGGTATGCGGGATGCGGTAGTTATGCCGTTTTTCGTCCTGGGCGAAGCCGAAGCCCTCGGAGCCGATGACGCAGCCGGCCTTGAGCATGGCCTGCGCGCCGACCTCGCAGCCGTAACTGATCACCACGCCGGGATGCAGGACCGTTTGCGCGCCGATGCGGGCGTCGTGTTCGACGACGACATTGGCGAGCAGCACCGCCCCTTCCCCGAGGCTCACGTTCGCGCCGATCACGACCCCGGGACCGATCACGGCATCGGTCGGCACCTGGACACTCTCGTGGATAACGGCAGAGGGATGGACGCGCGGCCATTCGTCCGTACGGTAATCACGATCGTCATAAGCCTGCTTGACCAGCGCCGTCGCCAGCCGCACGTTGGCGGCCACCAATATGGCCAGATCATCCCCTTCCGTCAGTTCGTTGGCGATCGCTTCGCTCGTGATGACGGCGGACGGTTGGTGTT
Organism: Methylococcus sp. EFPC2; assembly: GCF_016925495.1. Lineage (NCBI taxonomy): Bacteria > Pseudomonadati > Pseudomonadota > Gammaproteobacteria > Methylococcales > Methylococcaceae > Methylococcus > Methylococcus sp. EFPC2. The sequence continues at coordinate 2,752,221 of NZ_CP070491.1, forward strand.
CGCGCACGAGGGGCAGATATTTCGCGTTGTCCACGAACACCAGGTCACCGGGACCACAGTCCTCGACCGGTGCGAAACGGCCAATAGCATGGTCCGGCCCGTCATGGCGGGTGATGAGTCCTTGTTGGCTGAAGCGGCTGAAAATCTCGGAGGGTTTCAAATTCATGCTGTTAGGAACGGAAGTTTGTCGATCAAGGCAGGATAACCGCTCGATTCCCATGAGGGAAGCGCGTGCGTCGGCCTGTATAATGACGCACGGGCTTACGAACGCTCGATTCCGGCGGTCGTGAAAGAGCTCGGTCGTTGCCGGTTCGAAGCTTCCACAAGGTAACTCAACGGAGACTTAGAGGAGATTTTGGGCATGAAGACTGTGTTGAACGTAAAAGGCATGAAATGCGGCGGCTGCGAGAACACGGTCCGCACCACCGTCCAGGCTTATCCCGGTGTGCAGTCGGTGAGCCCCGACCACAAGGCCAATACGGTGGAAATCGAGTTCGACGAGGGCCAGGTGAGTCTGGAAACGATCAAGAAGGCGATCGCCGACCAGGGCTTCCAATTGACCTGATTCCGTCAGGGTTCGGCGCGGCCGGCCATTGATTTTTGTCCGCGGATTCCGTGCAATGGCGCGCGCCCGTCCCCGACCCACAGCCGAAAACAGATAAGAACAATAAGGTGTCTCGATGAAAACTCCGCTGCAGATCGCCGTGACGGGCGCGGCCGGGCAGATCAGTTATGCGCTGCTGTTCCGGCTGGCCGCCGGCGAATTGGCGGGCATCGACCAGCCAGTCGTGTTGCGCTTGCTGGAGGTGCCGGAAGCCGTGGCGGCCTTGCAGGGCGTGGTGATGGAACTGGCGGATTGTGCTTCGCCCGTGTTGGCCGGCGTCGTGGTCACCGACGATCCGCAGATAGCCTTCCAGGACGCCGACCTGGCCTTCCTCATCGGCGCCAAACCCCGCACGGCGGGCATGGAACGGCGCGACCTGCTGCAAATCAACGCCGAAGCCTTCGCCCTGCAGGGAAGAGCCCTGAACACGGCCGCCAAGCGCGACGTGAAGGTGTTGGTGGTCGGCAATCCGGCCAACACCAACGCCCTGATCACGCTGAGCAACGCACCCGAGATCTCGCCGCGCAACTTTTCGTCGATGGCCCGGCTGGACCACAACCGCGCGCTCAGCCTGCTGGCGACGCACACCGGACACCCGGTGAGCGAAGTCAGCCGGGTGGCCATTTGGGGAAATCACTCGCCCACGCAGTACCCCGATCTGCATCATGCCCTCGTGGCGGGCCGCCCTGCCTTGGAGAAAGTGGAACTGGCCTGGTACCGGGACGTCTTCATCCCCACCGTCCAGCAGCGCGGTTCGACCATCATCGAAACCCGCGGCCGCTCCAGCGCCGGCTCAGCCGCCCACGCCGCCCTGCACCATATGCGCAGTTGGCTGGCCGGAACGCCCGAGAACGACTGGGTCAGCATGGGGGTATACAGTGACGGCAGCTACGGAATCCGGGAAGGCCTGGTTTACTCCTTCCCGGTCGTCACGGCGGATGGCGATTATCGTATCGTCCAAGATCTCCCGCTCGACGATTTCGACCTCGAACGCATGAGGGCGAACGAGGCCGAGCTATTGGCCGAGCGGGATATGGTGCGGCATCTCCTGCGCTCCTGAGCGTGCCGGAATCAGCCGGGGCAATACCGGCTCTGACGCGTACTTAGCATCATCGAGGAGCGGGGCGCGGCATGAATTGCCCGAAAGCCCGGGCGCCGGCTCCGGTCTTCAAAGTGGAAACCACTTTCAAGGCCTCGGCGTCGATGACCGAGACGGTGTCCGCGAACCAGTTGGCCACGTAAACGTGCCGCCCGTCCGGATGGGTGGCGATGCCTTCCGGATATTCGCCCACCTTAATCCGGCCGGTCACCGCCAAGTTATCCGTATCGATCACCGTCACATCGTTGTCGTACTGGTCGGTCACGAACACGTGCTTGCCTGCCGCCGCCAGGGCATAAGGCCTATCGCCCACGGCCAGAGTCTTGATCGGCTGCATCGTGCCGGTGTCGACGACGGTGACATCGTTGCTCTCGACATTGGCGGAATACAAACGCTGGCCGTCATCCGATAGATAAATTCCGAAAGGATGCCGGCCGACCTGCACGGTGCGCGCCACGGCACGGGTTTTCGCGTCGATCTCGGTAACCGTGTTGTCGTCCCGATTGGCGACATAGACCCTGGCCCCGTCCGCCGAAACCACCACGCCGGCGGGGACATGACCCACCGCTATCTTGGTTGTAGCGGTCCGCCCATCCAGATCGAGCACGAGCAGGCTGGCCTCGTACCAATCCGCCACGTAGGCGGTCCGGCCGGCCGGGTCGATGGCGATGCCCAAAGGCCCCTCGCCGAGCGGCAGGTTGGCCGTCACGGCGAGCCCCTTACCGTCGATGACCGTCACCGTCTTCTTGCCGGGATTGGCGACAACCACGCGACCGCCGTCCCGACTCACGGCCACTCCCGCCGGCTCGGAACCCTTCGGCAACTCGAGGGTCTTGACCACGGAACCCGAAGCGGTATCGATGACGGAAACGCTGTCGCCCTTCTGGTTGGTGATCCAGGCGTAGGGCTCGGCCTGCGGGGCGCCCGAAACGAAAAAGGCGGCGATCAACGCCGCCGCCTTCGCCTCAAAGCCCGAAGCTTTGATGGAGATTCGCATAAGGCGGATTACTTCTTTTCCGCCAGCGCCTTCACATTGGCCAGAGTCTCCTTGTACAAGGAGGTGATAGCCTTGTTGGCGGCTTCTTCGTTCTGGTCCGGCGGCGGGTTGTTGTTCAGGAAGCAACGGTAGTAAGCGCCGTTCCACTCGACCTTGGAGCCGCTGCCGCTGGCTTCCACGCTGATATTCGAGGAATAGTTGTTGACCGGCAGCACCGCGCAATCGGGTTCGTCGCTGATGCGGTAGGAATATTTCTTGGCGGCGGCATCATAGGACTTCAATTCTTCCTTGATGACCCCGCCCTTCTTCAGGGTCAGCTCACGGGTGGCGCCCTTTTCGTTGCCACCCTGCGCCGTGGTGCTGGCGACGGCCGGTATCCAGGCGGCATTGCCGAAATCCTTGATGATGTTCCACACCACATCCGGCGAGGCATTGATTTCGATGGTTTCGGTCACTTTCTGGCGCGTCGGGCCATGGGCATCGGCGGTGGCGGTCCAGGCCAGCGCGACGGCGGCCGCGAGCGTAGCGATTTTTTTCATTAACTCCTCCAAGTGGTCTGCGTTGAAACGCCGCCTAGTATAAGGACAAAATCTGAGCGGGTTAACTGATAATTTCCCGACCCCAGGCGCGCAGCGCCTCGAGCACGGCCAGCTTGCGCGAGTCGTCCGCATGCTCCCGACCCAGTGCCTCGATGCGGTTCTCATACTCCGTCAGGGTGATGGAGGCGCCATGACCGGCTTCCGTCAGCCGGGTCCGGCGCAAGGTCTCCCAACGCGCCCTTTCCTCCTCGCTCAGCGTGTCGGGCCAGTTGCGGGCGCGGTAGCGGAACAGCATTTCCGGCAGGCGGGCGTCGTCGAAATCGAAATAGCGCCGGGCGAGATCCTCCGGCCCCAAAGCGCGTATCTCGGACATGCGGTAGCGGTCCGCATCGCCGAAAAATCCGCCCCGGTAGATCATCAAATCGGGATCGCCGTCGTCCGGCTTTTCCGGCGGAGCAGCGGAAAAGACCTCCGCCAGCTTGCCGTCCAGGCCGGATGCGCGGCGCAACGTTTCCAGATGCCTGCGACACCGCTCGAGATCGAGTTGCAGGCGTTCGATGTCGGCCGGCCTCAGCACATTCATCGGCGCGAGCACCGGGCAGCGGTTGAGATGCACGGTCTTCAAGGGGATCCGTTCCACGCCCTCGGGCATGTCGCGGACGGGCGTAAACAATCGGGCGCGGATTTGCTCGACATCCAGTTCCAGCAAAGGCGCGGGATCGGCGCTCAGGTCGTAGACGATGACCCCGTTGCCGTTGTCCGGATGACGGGCCAGCGCGACCACCACCGCCAGGCAATGGCGCTCGGCCGGAAATTTTTCCGAAACATGCAGGACGGGGGCAAACTCGCCCAGTTTGATCAGGGCCGCCGCTTCGCGCTTGCCCCGGTTGGACCAGAGGAAATCGTACAGCCTGGGCTGACGCTGACGAAGCAGGCGGGCCAGTTCGACGGTCGCGCGCACGTCGACCAGGGCGTCGTGCGCGCCGGCGTGGGCGATGCCGTTGGCCGCGGTCAAGACCTCCAAACGAAAACTGGGTCTTCCCTGTTCGTCCCTTGGCCACTCGATTCCCTCCGGCCTCAAGGCGGCGGCCGCGCGCACCGCGTCGATCAGATCCCAGCGCGAATTGCCGCTACGCCATTCGCGTTCATAGGGGTCGTAGAAATTGCGGTACAGCGTGTTGCGCGTCACCTCGTCGTCGAAGCGCAAGGTGTTGTAACCCAAGGCGCAGGTACCGGGCCGTGCCAATTCGCCATGAATCGCGGCGACGAAATCCGCCTCGCAAACGCCTTTTTCCCACGCCTGTTGCGGCGTGATGCCGGTGACCAGACTCGCTTCGGGTGTCGGCAACGTATCCAGGGATGGACGGCAATAAAGCGTCAGCGGCTCGCCGATGGGATGCAGATCCAGGTCGGTCCTGAGCCCGGCGAATTGCACGGGACGGTCGCGCCGCGGATCGATGCCCGAGGTCTCGTAGTCGTGCCAGTAAAGTGTGGTTCTGGACATTCAATAAAAAGCGATCACGTCGGAGCAGCGTGTCCCACGACGTGCTGTGCCTAACGGCGTTCCCTACGCCGCACGGCCGCACTTGCGGGACGGTTATTGCCTTCGGCGCCCCAGCCGTCCCCCGTCGACTCGCTCCAGCGACCTTAGAGCCGTCGCCTCCGCATCGCTCCGAGATGACTCTACGGCCTGTTCGGGATGCCTTGCAGGTCACCTACGGACGCAATAAAGCCTGCGCCCTGCGGTGCCCCGCCCGGCCCTGGGCCTTCTGGGGGGCATGGAAAACATCCCGGTCTACCCGCTGCGCGGCTGACCTTTGTTTTCCAGCTCCGCCGTGATCGCTCGAAAGAGGGGATTGCAAACTTATTAGCGTAGAGCTACCAAGGCCTTCAACACGTCTACGCGACTCAGCACGCCCACCAGTTTACCCTCGTTGACGACGGGAAAATGGCGCAGTTGGGTGCCGGAAAATTTGTCCACCGCGTCCAGTATGCTGGCTTCGGCGTCGAGCACGGTCACATCGCGCGTCATCAGTTCGCCCACCTTGCCGCCCATGTCCTCGTGGTAGGCCGAGGTGGAGATGATGCGCAGACAATCCAATTCAGAGAACGCGCCCAGTATTTTCCCCTGTCCATCCACCACGGGAGCGCCCGTGATGCGGTGCTCCAGCAGTATGCGTATGGCTTCATGAACCCCGGTATCCGGGCGAAAAACCACCGGATTCGGTGTCATGTACTCTTTGACGCTGATATTCGCTAGCATGATGTCCCCCTTGTTGTTGTCTGACTCCCAATGGAAATCGAAGGAGGCGGCTCAAAGATTCTGCGCCTCCTCCCACTTGCGACGCTTGTCACATTTCTCCACGCAAACGCAATCGGCCGCCCCCGGGCCGCCGCAACTGCCCTTGATGGCATGCCGTCCGAATATCACGCCTATCGCCATGATGAAGATCACCACGGCGATGACGGCGAAACTGATCAGGAAAAGTGTCATAGCTTTATCTCCGCTGGCCGGCTCATACACCGGATGGTCTTGAATCTGGAATGGACGCTTTTTACGCTCACCCGCCCTTCCGCGCAAGCCGCCGCAAGCAGAAAACCAGGGCTGTGCTTAACCCCTCTCCCCAGACGACGGAGACCACACACTCCGAGTCAGTCAGCGCATGGATTCCATACACACCATATATAGCTCAGACAACACATTTGAATACCCCCGGCGCCAGCTTCGAAATATCGCGCGCCCTATGCTTCTAGCGGGCAATGCCATTGCCGATCCACGCGCCGGCCGCTGCACCCAGGCCGGCGCCCAGCGGGTCGCCCTTGCTCATTTCGTAACCTATCGCACTGCCCACGGCGCCTCCGACCAAGCCTTGCGCCGAACGCTGGTCGTAGCTCTGGTAGCGCGGCACCGGTGCCGGAGCATGAATCACCCGTTCGGGATAGTAGACATGCTCCACGATGACGTGTTCGTCGTGGTCATGGTGGTGGTGCCCCCAGCCATGCCCACGGCCATGGCCATGGCCGTGCCCATCGGCCATGGCGGCGGACGAAAACAAGACACTGATGAAGATCGCTTTGATCAGATTAAACATAGCCGCCTCCTTTAGGCATGCGTTTCAGACGTGGGAAAGTCTAATGAGGCCAGCTTAAGCCCAGATGAGCCCTACATTAAGAACAGATTAAGACCGACCGCACAGGCACAAAAAAAGGGGAGCCCGAAGGCTCCCCTTGTTGTTCGACTTTGACCTGATTAGCCGCCGAAGTCGTCCAGCAGGATGTTTTCGCGTTCGACGCCGATGTCCAGCAGCATCTTGATGACCGCGGAGTTCATCATGGGCGGACCGCAAAGGTAGTACTCGCAGTCCTCCGGCGCCGGATGGTCCTTCAGATAGTTCTCGTACAGCACGTTGTGGATGAAGCCCGTGTAGCCGGTCCAGTTGTCTTCCGGCTTGGGCTCGGACAAGCCGATGTGCCAAGTGAAGTTCGGGTTTTCGGCTTGCAGCGTGTTGAAATCGTCCACGTAGAACATTTCGCGGAAGGAGCGGGCGCCGTACCAGAAGGTCATCTTGCGCTTGCTCTTCAAACGGCGGAGCTGGTCGAAGATGTGCGAACGCATCGGCGCCATGCCGGCGCCGCCGCCGACGAAGACCATCTCGTTGTCGGTGTCGCGGGCGAAGAACTCGCCGAACGGACCGGAAATGGTGACCTTGTCGCCCGGCTTCAGGCTGAAGATGTAGGACGACATGATGCCCGGCGGTACATCGTCACGCCCCGGCGGAGGCGTGGCGATGCGCACGTTGAGCATGACGATGTCCTTCTCTTCCGGATAGCTGGCCATGGAGTAGGCGCGGATGGCCGACTCCTTGACGACAGACTCGTACTTCCACAGGTTGTACTTGTCCCACTCGTCGCGGAAGCGTTCCTCGACGGCGAAATCGGCGTACTTGGCGTGGTAAGGCGGACACTCGATCTGGATGTAGCCGCCGGCGCGGAAGTCGATGAGGTCGCCCTTGGGCAGTTCCAGCACCAGCTCCTTGATGAAGGTCGCCACATTGTGGTTGGAACGCACGGTGGCTTCCCACTTCTTCACGCCGAAGACTTCGTCGTGGACATGGATCTTCATGTCCTGCTTGACGGTCACCTGGCAGGCCAGACGATCGCCGGCCGCCGCTTCGCGCTTGGTGATGTGCGAAAGCTCGGTCGGCAAAATGTCGCCGCCGCCTTCCAGCACCTGCACCCGGCATTGCGCGCAGGTGCCGCCGCCGCCGCAGGCCGAGGAGACGAACAGATTGTTGTCGGCCAACGCCGTCAGCAGCTTGGAGCCGATCGGAACGTGGATCTTCTTTTCGTGGTTGATCTCGATTTCGACGTTACCCTCGGCCACCAGCTTGGACTTGGCGCCCAGAATGACGAACACCAAGGCAATCACGATCACCGTGAAAAAGGTAACTCCTAGAATAATTTCCAACATCGCGTTTTATCCTTCAGAGCTGGATGCCGGAGAAGGCCATGAAACCCAGGGCCATCAAACCGGCGGTGATGAAAGTGATGCCCAAACCGCGCAGACCCGGCGGCACGTCGCTGTATTTCAGCTTCTCGCGCACGCCAGCCATGGCGGTGATCGCCAGGGCCCAGCCGAAGCCGGAAGACACACCGTAGACCACGCTTTCCTGGAAGTTGTAGTCGCGCTCGATCATGAACAGCGAGCCGGCCAGGATGGCGCAGTTCACCGTGATCAGGGGCAGGAAGATGCCCAACGCGTTGTACAAGGCCGGAAAGAAGCGGTCCAGGGTCATTTCCAGGATCTGCACCAGGGCGGCGATGACGCCGATACAGCTCATCAAAGCCAGGAAGCTGAGATCGGTGTCGTTCAGACCGGCCCAGGACAAGGCGCCTTCCTTCAGCAAATAGCCGTAGATCAGGTTGTTGGCCGGGACGGTCAGGGTTTGCACGATCATGACCGCGATGCCCAGACCTACGGCGGTGCTGATCTTCTTGGATACCGCGATGAAGGTGCACATCCCCAGGAAGAAGGACAGCGCCAGGTTCTCGATGAAGATCGATTTAACGGCAAGACTGATCAAGGCTTCCATTAGTGTGCCTCCCCGTGAGCGGCATGACTGATGGCGAAGTCGGCCTTCTCAACTTGTACCGGCTTCCAGGTGCGCACCGCCCAGATCAGCAGGCCGATCAGGAAGAACGCGCTCGGAGGCAGCAGCAGCAGGCCGTTCGGCACATAGGAGCCGCCGTCTTTCACCAGGGTGAGGATGTCGATACCCAACAGCTTGCCCGAACCGAACAACTCGCGAACGATGGCCACGGTGATCAGGACCAGCGAATAGCCCAGGCCGTTGCCGACGCCGTCCCAAAAGCTTTCCAGCGGCGGGTTCTTCATGGCATAGGCTTCGGCTCGGCCCATCACGATGCAGTTGGTGATGATGAGGCCGACGAATACCGACAACTGCTTGCTGATGTCGTAGGCGAAAGCCTTGAGGAGCTGGTCGACCACGATCACCAGCGAGGCGATAACGACCATCTGCGCGATGATGCGGATGCTGCTGGGCACGTGGTTGCGGATGAAAGCGATGCCCGCGCTGGAACAGGCGGTCACGGCGGTGAGCGCCAGACTCATGATCAGCGCCGTGGACAACTGCGACGTCACCGCCAGCGCCGAGCAAATGCCCAGCACCTGCAGGGTGATGGGGTTGTTGTCGACTAACGGGTCTAGGAGAACTTTCTTGGTTTCAGCTTCCATCGTCTTAACCTCTTTGTGATCTGAATTTGGCCAAGTAGGGGGCGAAGCCTTCGGAACTCAGCCAGTAGCGAACCAGATTGGTCACGCCGTTGCTGGTGAGGGTGGCGCCCGCCAATCCGTCGACCTGATGCTCGGAACCGGGTTTGCTCGGATCGACCGAGCCCTTCACCAGACCCAGCACCGGTTCACCGACTTCGGTATGGTCCTTGGCAAAGAATTCCTTGCCAGCCTCGCCGGACTCCTTGTAGACCTTCTTGCCTTTCCACAAGGCCTTCCACTTCGGATTGACCACTTCGCCACCCAGGCCGGGGGTTTCCGCCTGGTCGAACAGATTCAGCCCGATGACCGTCTGGCCATCGGCTTCCAGGGCGAGGTAGCCGTACATGGTCGACCACAAGCCGTAGCCGTTGACCGGCAGGATCACCGCCTTGGTCTTGCCCTCTTCCTTCACCAGATAGACCTTGGCGTAGCGCGGCTTGCGGCCGATCTTGGCGATGTCCTTGTCGGCCGGAATCTCGTAGCTGGAGCCCGGATCCTTGGCGGCCTTGCGCTGGTTGTAGGTGGCCGGGTTGACGGCGTCGATGTAGTCGCCGGTTTCCAGGTCCACGATCTTGGCCTCAAACTTCTTGAAGGCTTCGTCGACGTTGGTGTCTTTTTCCAGCAGACCGACCACTTCCAGGATGTTGACCTTCTCGTCGGCTTCCTTGTTGGCGACCTGCAAGGGCTTCAGGATGACCGCGGAACCGGACACCAGCACCGCGCCGACCAGGCACAGGGCGAAGGCCACCGCGATGGTTTTTTCGAAGCTGTCATTGGGCAGCGACAGGATGCGCTGCGCGTAGACGTTTGCTCGCTCCACCCAGCCGGCGAACTTGTCGGAGAACTGCGCTGTTTGATTGCTATTAGGCATGACGTTTCACCCTTCTCTTGATATTCGCCTGCACTACGAAGTAGTCGATCAACGGCGCAAAAATGTTGGAGAACAAGATCGCCAGCATGATGCCTTCCGGGAATGCCGGATTGACCACGCGGATCAGTACGGTCATGAAGCCGACCAGGAAGCCGAAGATCCAGCGGCCCACCTGGGTCTGAGCGGCGGACACCGGATCGGTGGCCATATAGACGGCGCCGAAGGCGAAGCCGCCGGCGGTCAGATGCCAGTACCAGGGGAAGGCGAACATCGGGTTGTCGTTGCTGCCGATGATGTTCAACAGGATCGAGGTGACGACCAGGCCCAGCACGGTGCCGGCGATGATGCGCCAGTTGGCGATGCGGGTGTAGATCAGGAAGGCGGCGCCCACGATGATGGCCAGGGTGGAAGTCTCGCCCATGGAGCCCTGTTCGATGCCGAAGAAGGTGCTCCACCAGGAAATGCCGGCGGCATGAACTCCGTCCAGACCGCCCAGAGCGGCCAGGCCCAGGGTGGTCGCGCCGCTGAATCCGTCCACGGCGGTCCAGATGGAATCGCCGGACATGGATGCCGGGTAGGCAAAATAAAGGAAGGCACGGCCGGTCAGCGCGGGATTCATGAAGTTCTTGCCGGTACCGCCGAACACTTCCTTGCCGATCACCACGCCGAAGGAGATGCCCAAAGCCACCTGCCACAGCGGAATATCCGGCGGCAGGGTCAGGGCGAAGAGGATGGACGACACGAAGAAACCTTCGTTGACGTCGTGACGGCGTACGGTGGCGAACAAGACTTCCCAGATGCCGCCCGCCACCAGGGTGACGATGTAGACCGGGAAGAAATAAAGCGCGCCGTGCAGCAGATCGGAGATCGGATTGGCCGGGTTGTAGCCGAAGACATCCAGGATCGCACCGCGCCAGCCCGGAGCCGAGGCCACGCCCAGCGCCTCCATGGCATGATTGGCCTGATAGCCGGTGTTGAACAGGGCCACCAGCATGCAGGGCAGCGCGGCGATCCAGACATAGGTCATGACGCGCTTGAGGTCGATCGCGTCGCGCACATGGGTGGCGCCCGCAGTCACGTCGGCCGGCGAATACAAAAACGTATCCACCATTTCATAGACGGGGTACAGCTTTTCGAAGCGGCCGCCCTTGGCGAAGTGCGGGTGCAGCTTGTCTAAAAATGCTCGGGTAGCAGACATTAGCCTTCCTTCTCGATTTGGGTAAGATTCTGTCGCAGCGCGATACCGAAATCGTGCTTGCCCGGATCGACGAAGGTGGCCAGGGCCAGATCTTCCTCATCGAGTTCCAGGGCACCCAAGGACTGGGCCTGGTCGGTGTCGCCTATCACCAGCGCCTTGAGCAACTGGGTCGGCAGGATGTCCAACGGGATAACGTCCTCGTAAACGCCGACCGGCACGATGGCGCGCGGGCTGCCGAACTTGCTGGTGTGCAGCGGGAACTTGCGGCCACGTTCCTTGGGCAGGCTGGAGAGCAGCACGTTGAGGAAGGAGAACTTCTCGCGACTGGGTATGATCCAGCCCATGAACTCGCGTTCCCTGCCCTCTTCCAGCACGGAAACCTGCAAGTGGTACTGTCCCAGATAGGCTCCCCAATCTTCCGCCTTGCGGCCGTTCAGAATGGAACCGGAAATGACGCGGGTCTCCTTGTCGGTCGCGATCTGGCCGGTGACCAGGTCGCTGAGGTTGGCGCCGACGCGGGTGCGCACCAAACGGGGTTTGCCGACCGCAGGACCGGCCAAGGACACCACGCGCTCGACATTCAGCTTGCCGGTGGTGAACAAGGCACCGATGGCGATGACGGCCTGATAGTCCAGATGCCAGACGGTCTTGGCCGCGCTGACCGGGTCCAGAAAATGGATATGGGTGCCCACCAGGCCGGCCGGATGCGGTCCTTCGAATTCGGCCGTCTCGACCCTGGGCGCACTGGCGGCGATGGCCACACCGGGAGCCTTGCTCAGGTAGACCTTGCCTTCCGTCAGCCTGGAAATCACCGTCAGGCCATTGGCGAAATCCTGCGCCCGGTCCTTGATGACCACGGCCGGGTCCGCCGCCAGCGGATTGGTGTCGATGGCGCTGACGAAGATCGAACGGGGGGAGGTTTCCGGGTTGGGAATCTTGCTGTAGGGGCGGGTGCGCAGGGTGGTCCACAGCCCCGAAGCCAGCAGGTTCTGCTTGACCTGCTCGGCGCTCAGATTCGCCAGATCGGCTTGCGGATAGGACTGGAAGGTCACCTGATCGTCGGAGCCGTCCAGGTCGATGACCACCGACTGCAGCACGCGCTTGTGACCACGATTGATGGCCTTGACGGTGCCCGCGCCAGGGGAGGTGAAGACCACGCTCGGGTGCTGCTTGTCGGAGAACAGCACGTCGCCGAGCTTGACCTTATCACCCTCGGCGACATTCATGGAGGGCTTGAGCCCCACATGATCCAAGCCTATCAGGGCAACCGACTTGGCGACACCCCCGTCGCCAAATATCGTCTGCTCGGGCGCCCCCGTGATCGGCAGATCCAAGCCTTTCGTAATTTTAATTGACATAATAGAGCCTGTTTATCAGACAAAAAAACGGCCAAACCAACCCCCTCGCATTCCTGCATCAGCGGTGTGAATACCAGGGAGGGATAGATAGGGTGCCAACCCAGCGAGCCTCGCCGAACGGCCGTTGCACAGCAGGCAATCGATCCCGGCGGACGCACTAAGTCAATGATAAATCGGGGTCGCATTACACCATAAAGCCCATGCCCGGACAATCCGAAACCCGGCTGGATAGCGGCCGATTTCCGGCACGTATCGTCAACACCTTGTTTCCAAGTATCGGCATCGGGACGCTGCGATATCGTCGGTACGCCCTGCATACGGCCGCATCCTCATGGCGCGCTCATGACTCGGGCGGGAGCGAACGAGGAAACCACCCGCCGGGTCGAGGACGCGACAACCCCGCTGCCGGCAAGTGCGGCATGGGCATCGTCGATGGACCGCGCCCCCCGCCTTCAAACGTTAATCATCCGCGCTCGAGGACTACAAGCAGCCGGGATGGGTGGCGTAAACTGCGCGCGCCAAATTTCGCCCCGTTATCGTGTATTCTCGCCCCATCTCACTTTGGAGTATCGGCTCATGTTGCCCCGTTTCTTCGCATTGTGGCTCGTTTTCATGCCCTGGATGGCGAACGCCGACTCCGGCGCGCATCACCTTACGATCGGCGTGCTGGCATTCGGCACGGTGAATTGGGAGTTGGCCGCCATCCACAACGAAGGGCTGGACCGGAAATACGGCCTGGACCTGGAAGTCAAAACCCTGGCCAGCCCCGAGGCAGGCAAGATCGGCCTGCGGGCGGGTAGCGTCGACGTGATCGCCACCGACTGGATCTGGGTGGCCCAGCAGCAGCAAACCGGCGCAGATTACCGGTTCATACCCTATTCCACCCACGCCGGCGCATTGATGGCTCCGGCCGGTTCGCCAATCAAAGGCGTCGCGGACTTGGCCGGCAAACGCCTGGGCATCGCGGGTGGAGCGCTCGACAAGAACTGGGCGATGCTCAGGGCTCTGGCACAAAAAGACGCCAAGCTCGACTTGAATCAGGCGGTCGACAAGGTTTTCGGAGCGCCCCCCCTGCTCAATCAGCAACTCCGTGACGGCAAACTGGATGCCCTGCTGGATTTGTGGCATTACGCCGCCAAGCTGGAGGCGCAGGGTTACCGGCGCGTGCTGGACGGACGGGAGGCTTTGCAGGGCTTGGGCATTTCCGAACCCTTGCCGAATCTGGGTTACGTGTTCAAGCAATCCTGGGCCGGCAGCCACGCTCCGGCGCTGGATGCCTTTCTGAAAGCGGCGGGCGAAGCGAGAAACCTGCTGTGCGAATCGGATTCCGCCTGGCAAAAGATCCTGCCGCTGACCGATGAGCCCGACGTGAAATTGCAGGGCGTGTTGCGCCGCGAGTATTGCGCCGGCAAGGTGAAGAGTTGGGGCGAAGCGGAAAAGCGCGATGTGGCGAAGCTCTATGCGCTGCTGCGCCAGACTGGCGGCGCCGAGTTGATCGGCAAAGCGGAGAAGCTTCCGGCGGAAATTTTTTGGCCCTACGAGCTTAAGCCCTAAAACTCGGTTTTCCCGAAGGGAGTGCGGGCATTACACTCAGCTTACCGTTTCGAACCGGAGCCGCCATCATGCCCGACACGCCGCCTCCCACCCTCACCGAAATGCCTGCCGTCGCCGGGGGCGGCCTGCTGGACCGGCGTTTGTTCCTCAAGCGAGGCATGGTGTTCGGCGTCGCCGCCCTGACCGCCGAAACCGGAATGGCCGACGCCTTGGACAGGCCGGTCTGGATGTCCAGACCAGGCCAGCCCTTATCCAATTACGGCCAGCCGTCGCCCCACGAGAAGGACGTCATACGCTGGATTTCCGCCAATGCCCAAGCGCCCGGCAACGGCATTTCCTGGACCCCCCTGCACAAGCTGGCCGGCACGATCACGCCATCGGGCCTGCATTTCGAGCGTCATCACAACGGGGTTCCGCAGATAGACCCGGCGCAGCACCGTCTGCTGGTCCATGGCTTGGTTCGGAAGCCCATATTCCTCGACCCCGCACGCTTGCACCGTTATCCCATGCGCTCGCGCGTCTGTTTCGTCGAATGCGGCGGCAACAGCAACGCCGGCTGGCATGAGGAGCCCATGCAGGCTTTGGCCGGCAACATGCATGGCCTGGTCTCCCACAGCGAGTGGACCGGTGTGCCGCTCGCCACCGTGCTGGAGGAGGCTGGCGTGAAACCCGAAGCGCGCTGGATCATCGCTGAAGGTGCTGATGCGGCCGCCATCAATGCCAGCATTCCTCTGGAAAAAGCCTTGGACGATGCGCTGCTGGCGCTTTATCAAAACGGCGAACCCATCCGCCCGGAAAACGGCTACCCCCTGCGCCTCATACTGCCCGGCTGGGAGGGCGTTACGCAGATAAAGTGGCTGCGCCGGCTGGAAGTCACCGATCGGCCCACCATGGCTCGCAACGAGACCGCCAAGTACACCGAACTGCAAGCGGACGGCAAGGCGCGGCAGTTCACCTTCCACATGGATGCCAAGTCACTCATCACACACCCCTCCTACGGCTACCGCTTGCAGGAACCCGGTCTGTACCAAATTTCCGGCCTGGCCTGGAGCGGGCGCGGCAAGATCCGCAAGGTCGACGTCTCGGCCGATGGGGGCAAGACCTGGGCCGAAGCGCAACTGCAGGACCCTATCCTGTCCTGCGCCTTCACCCGTTTCCAAATTCCTTGGCACTGGTCCGGAGGAGCGCAGATATTGCAAAGCCGGGCAACCGACGAGACCGGTTATGTGCAGCCGGCAAGGTCCGACTTGATCGCTCAACGCGGCCGGCACGGTTATTTTCATTACAACGCCATCGTCAGTTGGGCCGTAGAACCCGACGGGAGCGTGCACCATGTCTACGCCTAAGCCACGCGTTCTGCTGGTACTGGGCGGACTGGCCCTCACCGCCGGGGCCCAAGGCCAGGCGCCGGAAGGCCCGCACCTGGGAATACCGGCCAGCCCTTCCGACATCGCCGCCTGGAACATGACCGTTTATCCGGATGGCCAGGGTTTGCCGCCGGGCCGGGGAAAAGCGGCCGACGGCAAGACCATCTATGAACACCATTGCGGATCTTGCCATGGCCCCAAAGGGGCAGGCGGCAGCGCCGAAGAACTGGCGGGGGGAACGACGGAAAATCTCAAAGGACCTCATCCCGACAAGACCATAGGCGCCTACTGGCCTTACGCCACGACCGTATTCGACTTCGTCCGCCGCTCCATGCCGCTCGATGCGCCGGGTTCGCTGACCACCGACCAGATCTACGCGGTCACCGCCTACCTGCTGCACATCAACGGTTTGATCGAAGAAAATGCCGAGATCGGACCCCAAAACCTGGCCAAGGTGCAAATGCCCAACCGCGAAGGATTCGAATGGGTGGACATAAAGCGATAGCGAGCGTGCAGAGTACCGTGCAATTACATAACCCGCACGCAAGCAACCGGACCGGACTTAATCAGGAAGACATCGCCATGCACAGTCATGAGGCACCCGCAAAAAAACTTATTTCGATGTCGACGTTGGGGCGCAACGGTCGATTCGGAAACCAGGTATTCCAGTACGCTTTCCTGCGGATATATGCCGAAAAGTACGGTTTAAACCTGCAAACCCCGGACTGGATCGGACAAGTTTTATTCGGCCACTCCGAACCGGAGCCGGCAGTCGCGCACAAACAGGTCAAAGAAGCCGAGCATGACTTCCTGGGAAGCCTAAGGGAACCCATGGCTGATGCGCCCCACGATATCGATTTATGGGGGTATTTCTTATTCCACACTTCGCATTACAGACCCTATAAGAGCTTGTTCACGAGTTTATTCAGGCCGGTCCCCGACATCAAAACCGAGCTCGAAAACAGCCTGGGAAAGTTGAGGCGAGAATACGGCACATTGATCGGAATGCACTTGAGAAGGGGCGATTTCGGCTACGGCAATTACTTCATACCGCCGAACAAATGGTACAAGAAGTGGTTATCCGAATTATGGGAGCGTGAGCTCAACCCGGTGCTGTTTATCGCAAGCGATGAGCCGGTCAAAGTCATCCGGGATTTTCGGAAATATAATCCCGTCACCGCCGAAGACATCGGAGCTCATATGGAAAGGGCCGAGTTTTATCCGGATTTCTTCATCCTGAGCCAGTGCGACGCCCTGGCTATCTCGAACAGCACATTCTCGTTTTCGGCCGCCATGTTGAACGGGAGCGGCAGACTGTTTGCCAGGCCCAACTGTATTGAAAAGCGGCTCACATCGTTCGACCCGTGGAACAGCGATCCACTGTTGGAATGCTCAAATCCCGATATCGCCCTTCGGGTCGGGCAGAAAATCGAAATCCTCAAGGGTAGACTTTTCAATCGCATGAGCAAGCTGGAAGCCGGACTTACGCAAAGGTGGAATACCAAACATACCGTTTGAGACGCAACGACAGGATTACTCTAGGGCTAGGCTTTTCTTGATGGGCCGGCAAAATCGCTCCATCCCGAGATCCGCGACTTCGTTATGATCCGTATTGCCGCGACGTTGCCGCTTTGAACTCGTGGCGAAGTAATGATTGATGCGGTACTCCTCCGGAGATACCGAAACGACTCGCGTCCCGGGCAAGGACGACTTCACATCGTGGATGAACAGCAACTCGGTCAAACCTGGCTTAACCGCGCACTTTTCCCTGCCGGCTTCCAAGACACGGGGAGCTCGCCGGGTATAGTTTTCAATAACCAAACCAGCGGGCACCGTTTGAAAGCCCGAATTGCCGAACCAGATCATTTTGAATTGAAGCCCGGCGACGCTTGGGTCGTCACCATACTGATCAAGTATAGGTTTTAAACTCTCGCCCCCTGCGACAGGAAATATGAACTCATCCACATCTATAAACAGCATCCAATTGGTCCGGTCGCCATATTTGTAAAGGCAATGGTGCATCTGTCCTCGCTGACAAAATCGCCAACTATTGTCTATGGCACCCGACTCGTAGGGATAGTCCCAATCGATGAGCGTCACAGAGCCCTCCTCTATGAACGGGCGTAACAAGCGGCGGATTTTGCCTCTCTTGATGCTCCGGTTGTCGTAAATATAGAAATGGGTAGCTCCGAGCAGCTTATAGTAGGCTATCCATTCCGGCAAAAAACGATCCTCATCCTTCATCAAGGTACTCACCGACAGCAGTTCCTTCCTGCCTGGCTGGCCGAGGAATACCCTGAAGTCGGACACCAAGGTCAAAGACTCGATTTTCAAGTTTATCGAAGTCTGGGCTTTGTTTTTTTCCTCTTCCGGCACGGGAAAAAGCAGCAGCAGAACCTGCTGCCCCTCGATTTCGTGAGCTTCATCGTCGATCAGGATGCCACTGGAAACTTGCCCGGAAGGAAAAATGCACCGCAGTAGTGCTGGATCCGATACGCTGTCATAGCGGCCGACGATGCCTATATATTGGTTGTCTCGACACGAAAAAATGTCATAAATGGCGGGGCGTCCATTAAGCCTTATTTCCCGCCTATCGCCGTACGACGACTGAAACAGATTTTTTGTGTAAAAGAACCAAATCGGCGCCTTTTTCTGGACCATATTGACGATCACGTCCAGTCCTATCTTCTTGCCGATGTCTTTAATATGTTTTACTAATCCGGTATTCATGGAATGTCATCCGGGGTCGGTGCCAATGCAGAAGATGGTCGGCGCGTTTTGGACTTTTGCAACCATCGTCAGACCAAGGTAGTTTTCGAGGAATGGAGCGCTCAGCCAGCGTCCGGAAGATATTTATCCAGAGACCTCTCCATGATTCTAACCTCCGGAAACCACATAGCGCTCTCGTGCGGCTTGTTCAACAAGATAACAGGAACTGCCGGATTGAATATGGACGCCCAGGCGGATAAAAATGACGACGATCGGACTATGGTCGAACATCTGGAAAGCAACAGGGAATTAACCAGGGCATCGACCCCTTTAAGATAGTTATCGCCCCCGGATCCGAGAACGTGCAGCGGCGCCGTTCCGTCGCTTCTAAAATGATCGTCGCGAGACAGAACGGTAATGTCTGTGAAATGTTCCCTGATATAGTGAATGAAGGCCGCCTCATCGCTCGTCACGAATAAGGCATCAATGTCAGGATGAGCGTGCAGATAATTGAGTATGGTCTCCCGGCAATATCCCCAAGTTACTCGCGGAGCCTCTATGGCTTTGTCGGTGCCTCGAAAATGAACACCCAGGACGGTGCGGCTTGAAAAATATTTTTCGCAATAATCGTCGACTTCAGCGGATATCTCCGGACGCACGCCTATGTTATGCCTGAACAACTCGGCGGCATGTTCCAGGCTCAACTCATGGTAACACCACCCCGGCAATCGTAACTCGCTGATATTACGAACTCTGGTGACATGTTTCGGCCGGAACGATTCATCGTAGCCTTTATTGCGGAGCGCCAGGTTGTTAAAGTAGTATTTGAACCAATCCCTCCCCCGCTGATGCGAGACGTAGTTTTCGGAAGTCAGTTCCAAATAGGGAACAAGGCCATTCCGCTCGCAGTAATGAAGTATGAATAAACACCAGTTGAGTTTGGCAAAGAAACCCATTTTTGGGTTATGAAACTCGATGGCAAAAACGCCTTTATTCCATCTTTGCGCCCAGGGATAGTAGTAAGGCTTAATTGCGGAATCGACGGCCTCCAGTACGTCCCCGGGGGTTCTCAGCGCCGCGATTTTCCACCACATGTGTCTCAAATTCATCTAGGCCTCGTTACACCGGGTTTTCAATAAGGAAGCGCCCTAAAACTGCCAGTTTCATACCGATATTTAACCAAGTACCCGCAGAATAGCAAGAAATAGTCAGCATCAGAGACTCAAATACATGAAAAAAGCCGTAATACTCCTATCCGGAGGACTCGATTCCGCGACGGTCCTGGCGATCGCCGAAGACCAGGGATATATCTGCCATGCCTTGAGCTTCGACTACGGACAGCGCCACGGAGCGGAATTGAACGCCGCGCGACGCATCGCCGAAAAAGCGCGGGTGGCGGAGCACAAGCTGGTGCGCATAGGCCTGGACTCGATCGGAGGATCGGCCCTGACCGATCGGCGCATCGCCGTGCCTGACCATCCCCAGGAGGGCATCCCAGTCACCTATGTGCCGGCCCGCAATACGGTGTTTCTGGCCTTTGCCCTGGGCTGGGCGGAAGTGCTGGGCGCCCATGACATTTTCATCGGCGTCAACGCGGTCGATTATTCCGGCTATCCCGACTGCCGTCCTGAATTCATCCGCGCATTCGAGCAACTGGCCCAACTGGCCACCAAGGCGGGCGTGGAAGGCCACGCCTTGCACATCCATACGCCGCTCCTGACCCTCAGCAAGGCCGAGATCATCCGGACCGGCTTGGATCTGGGCGTCGACTACGCCCATACCGTGTCCTGTTACTCGGCCGATGCCCAGGGTCTGGCCTGCGGGGTGTGCGACTCCTGCCGGCTGCGCGCGGCGGGTTTTCGAGCCGCCGGCGTGGCCGACCCGACGCGCTACCGCGAGTGAGCCGGGATTATCAGGCTGTGACTATTACTCGCAACGCATCCAGCCGCAAACGCGCGGCCTGCAGATGGCCATGCAATTCGACGGCGTTTTGCTTGAGCACGTCCAGTTCCTCCTGGCGCACGGAAGGATTCACCTTGCGTAACGCCGACAAGCGTTTCAGCTCGGCGGTTGCGGTATCCAACATTTCTTTGGTGGCGACGGACACCATTCCTGGCAGCCGCTTTTCCGCCACTTTGCCGGTGTAAGCCAGCATGCGCTCGATCAGCTTGCGCTGACGGCGCAGCAAAGGTGTCACCTCGGTGCGGTCGGCCGGTCGCGGCAGGTCGACCAGGTGTTCGGCCGGCAAGTGACTGAAATCCTCGTGATCCTGGTTGATGAGCAAGCGGAGCAGGGTCTGCGGCAGATAACGCGCGGCGTTGAGCCGGCGGGGGGCCGGACATTCCATCTGGTAGACCGCCTCCAGAAACAATTGGCCGGGACGGAGCGCTTCATGGCGTACCATGGCGAATGCGGCATTGCCATGCTCGCTGTTGAGGATCAAGTCCATGGCGCCGCGCACCAGAGGGTGCTCCCAGGTCAAGAACAGCATGTCTTCACGCGCCAGACCGATGCCGCGATCCAGCGTGACGGTGACGCCATCTTCGGGCAGCTCAGGAAAATGCGACACCCGCATGTGATCGCCCGGCAACAGGATGTGGCAGTGACTGGAATGCTCCTCGCTGGTGACTCCGTAAGCGTCGAACACGTCTTCCAGATAAGGCCATAGCTCATCTTCGCCTTCCGCCACGCGTATCAAGCCGGCGAGTTCATCGGCCTCGTCTTTGCGGCAGGAGTTCAGTTCGAGCAGCCGATCCCGACCGTTGTGCAGATCGGCCAGCAAATTGGCGTTCAACCGTCGGGCCTGATCGATCAACTCGGCTTGCAAGGCTGCGTCGGGCTGCCGCAGCAAGGTCCGCAATTTGTCGCCCAGCCGTAAATAAACCGCCTGCCCGGCGGGGCACGGTTGGCCGAACGCATCCAGGCCGTGTCGATACCAGTCGAAGAGGATGGATTGGGCACCGGCCAGATAGGGCACATGGATCTGTATGGTGGCGCTTTGCCCTATGCGGTCCAAACGGCCGATGCGTTGTTCCAGCAAATCCGGATTGAGCGGCAGATCGAACAGCACCAGATGATGAGCGAACTGGAAGTTGCGCCCCTCGCTACCGATTTCCGAGCAGACCAGCGCCTGGGCGCCCTCGTCCTCGTCAGCGAACCAGGCGGCGGCGCGGTCACGGGCGACGATGCTCAGACCCTCGTGAAACACCGCCGCATTGATGCCGCCGAGCACCCGCAGCGCATCCTCCAGATCGATGGCGGTCTGCGCCCGGGCGCAGATGACCAGAACCTTGGCCGGGCGAAGGCCACGTAGCGTATCGGTCAGCCAGGTCACGCGCGGATCGAACCGCCACCAGGGCGTTTCCTGATCGCGGGGATAGGACAATTCCGGACAGAGGAGCTGTTCCAGCGGAGCGTCCGCCGACACCCGATAGACCTCGGGCAAGGGCAACGGATGGGCTCGCACGCTCCGTTCCGGGAAACCCTGGACCGTTGCGCGGGTATTGCGGAACAGGATACGGCCAGTTCCGTGCCTATCCAATATAAGCCGTATCAATTGTTGCCGGACGGCAGGACCGTTCACCCCGTCGTTGGCCTGGGCCAGCAAATCTTCGGCGCGGTCCAGGGCCAACACGCCCGCCAGCCCCTCGATGGTTGCATCATCGAGGGGCGCCTCACCCAACAAGGGCTCCAGCAGATTGGCGTAGCTCTCGTACTCCGCCTCCTCGGCGAGGAAGCGTTGATAATCATAAAAACGGTCGGGATCGAGCAGGCGCAGTCGCGCAAAGTGGCTGTGCTTGCCCAGTTGCTCCGGCGTCGCGGTCAACAGCAGCAAGCCAGCCACGTCGTGGGCCAGGGACTCCACCAGGCGATAGTCCGCGCTGGGAGCCTCTTCCGACCATTCCAAGTGGTGAGCCTCGTCGACTACGCACAGATCCCAGCCGGCTTCCAGCACGCGAGCTTGGCGCTCCGGCTCGTCACGGAAAAAGTCCAGCCCGCACAACACCAGTTGCTCGTCCTGGAAAGGATTATTCTGGTCTTCGCCCTGCCAATAGCGCTCGTCGTTGAACAAACTGAAGTTCAGGTTGAAGCGCCGCCGCATTTCCAGCAGCCATTGATGCACCAGGGGTTCGGGCGTCAGGATAAGAACCCGCTCGGCGCGGCCGGTCAACAACTGGTGGTGTATGATCAACCCGGCCTCGATGGTCTTGCCCAGCCCCACCTCGTCGGCGAGCAGCACCCGCGGCGCCTGGCGGCCAGCCACTTCGTGGGCGATATAGAGCTGATGAGGGATCAGACTGGTCCGTGGACCGATCAGGCCCCGCACCGGAGACTGCGCCAGCTCGCCTAATTTCTTCAGCGTACGCACGCGCAGGCCAAACAGCGCCGACGAGTCGATCTGGCCGGTGAACAGCCGGTCCTGGGGCTTGTTGAATTGCAGAAAATGATTGAGGTCCATCTCTTCCAGGCGGCGCACGCCACCATCTTCATCCAGACCCAGATAGCAGAGCAGGCCCTCCTTCTCTTCGACGGACTCCACCTCCATGGCCCAGCCGTCCACGCTTTCCACCCGGTCGCCGGGCGTAAAGCGGACGCGGGTGAGCGGCGCATTGTCGGCCGCATAGGTTCGACGCTCGCTACTGGCGATGAAAAGCACGGTAAGGCGATTGTGGGCGGCTTCTATCAGTGTGCCAAGCCCCAGTTCGGGCTCGGTTTCGCTAATCCAGCGCTGGCCGGGAGCAAAATTGGTCAAGACGGGTGTCTCCGCAAAGAGGGAATGGAGCGGAGATTTTAGCAGAGCGCATGGCGAGACCTTATCATCGGATGATGGGCCCAGTCTGCACGAGCTCTGCCGGGTGGAGCCAGGTGCATCTCGCCGCCCCGCATCGTCTCGATGACCGACACGAAACCGCTTGCAGAACCGAACACAAGGAGAACCCGAGTTCCCGGAGCTCCATCGACGCCAGAGCTCCACGCCGATCCGTTCACGGGGCCCGTTCAAACAGGAACACTGGAGGTCGCTGCCAGCGGCAGCGTGTTGGGGGACTACAGTCGCGCCGGCTTAACGCGGCAGCGACCCGAGAGTGTGAAAATTCGGATTTCGCCCGCACTCCACCGGGGCTGAGCATGGCAACACCCGGATGCAGGCATCACCGTTGCCGCGCGGGGGCAGGGTTTCCTATCCCGTACCCCCGCATCATGAAAAATACCGTTCGAATTTCCGAGGCCCCTACCAAATCAAGATCACATAATCGCCGCTCACATCCCGATCGTCTTCAGACCAATCGCCCTCCCCGCTTGGCTCAAACGTCTCGTCATTACTCGCTTCGATTTCCCGATACGTTGCGATACTGCTGACGCCACCCGACTCCTGTCGCAAAAACCGATGGGATGAAACTTGATAATCGAAACCTAACACTGACATAGTCTGCACCTCGTGCTATGTGCCGCAGCGCTATGGTGCATGATTTCGCCCGTGCCACCTATGAAGTACTTCACAGGAAAGACGTAATTTTCTGCGTTTTGTACGCGTACGCTCCCGATGTCCGCAGGAAGCGCGGGAAAGCAGACGGCATAAAAAAACCCGCGCAGGCCACGGCCTGAACGGGTTTTGGGATCGATGCGAACCCGTACTCGACGGGCCGCTCTATCTTACAGCGAGTAGTACAGGTCGAACTCGACCGGATGGGTGCTCTGGCGGAAGCGGGTAACTTCCTGCAGCTTCAGGTCAATGTAGGCATCGATCACGTCGTCGGTGAACACGCCGCCCTTCTTGAGGAATTCGCGGTCCTGATCCAAGGCTTCCAGCGACAGGTCGAAGGAGTGCGAAACCTGCGGGATGTTCTTGGCTTCTTCGGCCGGCAGGTCGTACAAGTCCTTGTCCATCGCGTCGCCGGGGTGGATCTTGTTCTGGATGCCGTCCAGGCCGGCCAGCAGCATGGCGGAGAACGCCAGATAGGGATTGGCGGTCGAGTCCGGGAAACGCACTTCGATGCGACGCGCCTTGGGGTTGGTCACATAGGGGATACGGATGGACGCGGAACGGTTGCGTGCCGAGTAGGCCAGCATCACCGGCGCTTCGAAGCCCGGCACCAGACGCTTGTAGCTGTTGGTGGAAGCATTGGTCAGCGCGTTCAGAGCCTTGGCGTGCTTGATGATGCCGCCGATGTAGTACAGGGCGGTTTCCGACAGGCCGCCGTACAGGTCGCCGCTGAACAGGTTCTTGCCGTCCTTGGACAGGGACTGGTGCACGTGCATGCCGGAACCGTTGTCGCCAACCAGGGGCTTGGGCATGAAGGTGGCGGTCTTGCCGAAGGCGTGGGCGACGTTCTGCACCACGTACTTGAGGATCAGGACTTCGTCGGCTTTCTTCACCAGGGTGTTGAACTTGACGCCGATTTCGCACTGACCGGCGGTAGCCACTTCGTGGTGGTGTACTTCGACGGTCTGGCCGAACTCTTCCAGGGTGTTGCACATGGCGGAGCGCAGATCCTGCAGGGAATCGACAGGCGGAACCGGGAAGTAGCCGCCCTTGATGCCCGGACGATGGCCGATGTTGCCGTCCTCATAAACCTTCTCGGAGTTCCAGCCGGCTTCCTCGGAATCGATTTTGAAGAATGCGCCCTGCATGGTGGTGCCCCAACGCACGTCGTCGAACACGAAGAACTCGTTCTCCGGTCCGAACAGCGCGGTGTCGGCAATGCCGGTGGACTTCAGGTAGGCCTCGGCGCGCTTGGCGATCGAACGCGGGTCGCGCTCATAACCCTGACCGGTGGTGGGTTCCAGGATGTCGCAGCGCAGAATCAGGGTTGTGTCGTCAAAGAACGGATCGATGACGGCGGACTCGGCATCCGGCAACAATATCATGTCGGACTCGTTGATCCCTTTCCAACCGGCGATGGACGACCCGTCGAACATCTTGCCTTCTTCGAACAGGTCTGCGTCCACGGTGCTGGCGGGAACGGTCACATGCTGTTCCTTGCCGCGGGTGTCCGCAAATCGGAAATCGACATAGCGAACTTCCTTATCCTTGATCAATTTAAGTACGTCGGCGGGGGATGTCATGCGTCTCTCCTCTTAAAATTAGGGCTTTGTTAAGATAGCTTCAATCGCTTACATTAGCAGAAATCGTACCATACAGCCGGCGTTTCTATCTCGCGCTCGGCATGGGACTTTTTCCATTCGTCTGGCGCAATGCGCCCCAATTACGACTCATATTGGTGCGTTACGCACCAATATGAGTCAAATAACACCTACCCTATCGTCCGCGATCCCGCGGATGCCGGCTATCCCTTGCGCGCCGTGCTCCAGCGCCTTCGGGATATGTGCCGGGACCATGCCCCCCAGCGCGTAGACGGGTAGATTGACCCCGGCAACCCAGGCACGAAAGGCTCGCCATCCCAAGGGACGCACACCGGGGTGCGTCGCGGTAGGTTCCACCGGCCCCAGCACGGCGAAATCCGCACCGATCAGCTCGGCATGCCGCAATTCCTCGGCATTATGGCAGGACATCGCCACCCAGGCTTCGGCGCCCAAGGGCCGCCTGTTCAACGACAAGCCGCGCCTAGCCGTCAGATGGATGCCGTCCGCACCTAATTGGTGCGCAAGCTCCGGTGCGGCATTGAGCAGGAGACTGATACCGCATCCGCGGCAAAACGTCACGGCCGGCCTGGCCAAGCGCAAGAGCGCCGCATCGGTCAACGCGTTGGCGCGCAACTGGATCATACGCAGACCACTGGCCGCAAGAGCCTGCAGTCGCGCCATCATGAGGGCTTCATCCTCGTCCGCCAGGTCGAGAATGGCATATCGGTCTGGCAAGCGAGCCGCCGCGATGATGGGCCGATTGGCGGCGGGGAACGGGTAATTTCCCAACTCACCCGGCGGGACCCAGCGTACCGGCTGGTCTTCGGCCCCGCGAGCTTGGCCCGTAAACCCCTGAACTTTCCATACGTCCAACAGCACGCGGCGATCCGGGTAGCTATGCCGGACCTGCAGCAAGGGGGCGGCAAGCTCCACCTCGATCGCCAATTCCTCGCGCAACTCGCGACGCAAGGCCTCGATCACGCTTTCACCCGGCTCGAGCTTGCCGCCGGGAAATTCCCACAAGCCGCCTTGATGCGAATGCTCCGCTCTACGCGCGATCAAGATCTCGCCGGCCGGGCTCTCGATCACGCCAACCGCGACATGCAGCTCGGTCGGCATGTCCGCCGGAGCATAAGCCGGCTCAGGTACGGTATTCAGCGTTGATGCGCACGTAGTCGTAGGACAGATCGCAGGTCAACACGCGCTGCCTGGCTTCCCCGCGCCCCAAGGCGACCCGCACGGTGATGTCGCTCAAAGCCATTTCGGCCTGTCCGGCCGCCTCGGTGTAACCGGGCGCGCGCCCGCCGTTTTCGACGATGCAGGTGTCGCCCAGCCAGATGGAAACCTTGTCGATATCCAGATTGACGCAGCCAGAACGGCCTACGGCCGCCAGTATGCGCCCCCAATTCGGGTCGCTGGCGAAAAAGGCCGTCTTGACCAGGGGCGAATGAGCGATGGTCTTGGCCACGGAACGGGCCTCGGCATCGCTTTCGGCCTGCTCGATCACGATACGCATCAGCTTGGTGGCGCCTTCGCCGTCGCGAACGATGGCCTCGGCCAATTCGTCGCAGACCGCCTGCAAAGCCTGGAAAAAAACGGGAAAATGCGGGGTATCCGCCTTAACCGCGGGAGCATCCGAGTGGCCGCTGGCGATCAAGACGCAGGCATCGTTGGTCGATGTGTCGCCGTCGACGGTAATACAGTTGAATGAAACGTCAGCCGCCAGGGAGAGCCAGGCCTGAAGATCCGCGGGCGACACATATGCGTCGGTGGCGATGAAGGACAACATGGTCGCCATGTTCGGCTGTATCATACCGGCACCTTTGGCGATGCCCACGATGTTGACGGCATGGCCTTCCAAGGTAATCGTGCGATATGCAATCTTGTGACGGGTATCCGTGGTCATGATGGCCCGGGCCGCCCGCTCCCAGCCATCCTCGGCGAGGGCCGTCAAGGCGGCCGGGAGCGCCGCTTCGATCTTGTCGACCGGCAGGTATTCGCCTATGACCCCCGTGGAAAAGGGCAAGACCTGTTCGGGCGCGCCTCCGGTGAGTGCCGCCACGGCACCGCAGGTGCGCAAGGCATCGTCCAGGCCGCGCGCGCCGGTGCCGGCATTGGCATTACCGGAGTTGATCAGCAGCCAGCGCGGCTCCCGCGGCAAATGAGCGCGGGCCACCGTGACCGGGGCGGCGCAGAACGCATTGCGGGTGAACACGGCGGCGCACGACGAACCGGGAGCCATTTCTATCAGCAGGATGTCGTCGCGGTTGGCTCTTTTGATGCCGGCGCCGGCGGCGCCCAAGCGCACGCCTCTAATCTGGGGTATATCGCTCATCACTCGATCTTCACGCCGGACGGATCAGTCCAGTCTGCCGTGACATTGCTTGTATTTCTTGCCGGATCCGCAGGGACAGGGATCATTGCGCCCGACCTTGTTAGCATCGCGCACGTAGGGGTTGGCGGCTTCCCGGGAGGGCTCGGCCCTGGGATCGGCAGGCTCATCGGCCGTGGTATCCAGGGCGCTGGCTTCGGCGTGATGATATTGCATCTCCACAGGCGAGCGGTTCTGCTCTTCCATGACGGCGATTTCTTCCTCCGTGCGGACCTGCACCTTGGATACGATGCCGATGACTTCGTGTTTCACGTTATCCAGCATCGAAGTGAACATTTCGAAGGCTTCGCGCTTGTATTCCTGCTTGGGGTCTTTCTGGGCGTAGCCACGCAGATGGATACCCAAGCGCAGGTGGTCCATGGCGGCGAGATGCTCCTTCCAGGCGTTGTCCAAGACCTGCAGCATCACCGACTTCTCGAAATGATGCATGACCTGGGGACCGATGATGGCCACCTTGTCATCGTAAACCTTGGCGACCGCATCCTGTATCTGCTGCCTGAGCTTCTCCTCATGCAGATAATGATCGGTCTCCAGCCAATGCTGGACCGGAACGGCCGTGCCCAGTTCGTGTTCCAGCGTTTCCTCCAGGCCTTTCACATCCCATTGCTCTTCCATAGTGTGCGGCGGGATATGCTGCTCGAAAATCTGCTCGATCACGTCGCCCCGCATGGCGGCGATGGTGGTGCTGATATCGTCCGCGGCCATCAACTGGTCGCGCTGGTGGTAGATGACGCGGCGTTGGTCGTTGGCCACGTTGTCGTATTCGAGCAATTGCTTGCGGATGTCGAAATTGCGCGCCTCGACCTTGCGCTGGGCGTTTTCGATCGCCTTGGTGACCCAGGGGTGTTCGATGGCTTCCCCTTCCTGCATGCCTAAGCGCTGCATCAGGGAAGCGACACGGTCGGATGCGAAGATGCGCATCAGATTGTCTTCCAGCGACAGGTAGAAGCGCGTCGAACCGGGATCGCCCTGGCGTCCGGAGCGTCCGCGCAGCTGGTTGTCGATACGGCGGGATTCGTGGCGCTCGGAACCGATCACATGCAGACCGCCGCTGGCCACCACGGCCTCGTGGCGCTCTTTCCAGGCGGCCCTGGCGGCGGCGATATCGGCCGGATCGGTCAAGCCCAGGCGAGCGATCTCCTCCTCGACGTTGCCGCCCAGCATGATGTCGGTACCGCGGCCGGCCATGTTGGTGGCGATGGTCACCGCTTTTGGACGGCCGGCCTCGGCTATGATGTGAGCTTCCCTCTCGTGCTGTTTGGCATTCAGTACCTGATGCTCGACGCCGGCCTTGTTGAGCAGGCCCGACAGATATTCGGAATTTTCGATGGAGGTGGTACCGACCAGGACGGGTTGCCCGCGCTCCGCGCAGCGGCGGATGTCTTCGAGGATGGCGTTGTATTTCTCCCGCACCGACAAATAGACCACGTCGCCGTTATCCTTGCGTACCATGGGGCGGTTGCTGGGAATGACGACCACTTCCAGGCCGTAGATCTGCTGGAATTCGAAGGCCTCGGTGTCGGCCGTGCCGGTCATGCCGGAAAGCTTGTCGTACAGGCGGAAATAGTTCTGGAAGGTGATCGAGGCCAGGGTCTGGTTTTCGTTCTGGACCTGCACGCCCTCCTTGGCCTCGACCGCCTGGTGCAAGCCTTCTGACCAGCGCCGGCCGGGCATGGCGCGGCCGGTGAACTCGTCAACGATGATGATCTGGCCTTCGCGCACGATGTAATCGACGTCCTTCTGGAACAGCACGTGCGCGCGGAGCGAGGCGTTGATGTAATGCATCAGACGGATGTTGACCGCGTCGTACAGGCTCTGGCCGGCACCGATCAGTCCGTGCTGTTCCATCAGGTTTTCGATACGCTCGTGCCCTTCTTCAGTCAGGTAGACTTGGCGGGCCTTCTCGTCCACGCTGTAATCGCCGGGACCGTTCTCCTTCTCCTGCTTTTTCAGGTTGGGAATCAGCACGTTGACCTTGTGGTACAAATCGCTGCGGTCCTCGGTCGGCCCGGAGATGATCAGCGGCGTGCGTGCCTCGTCGATCAGGATGGAGTCGACCTCGTCGACGATGGCGAAATGACGCTGGCGCTGCACCCGCTGTTCGGGGCTGAAGGCCATGTTGTCGCGCAGGTAATCGAAGCCGAATTCGTTGTTGGTGCCGTAAGTGATGTCGGCCGCGTAGGCCTGCCGGCGCTGCTCGTTGTCCAGGCCGCTGACGATGACCCCGGTGCTCAGGCCCAGGAAGCCGTAGAGCTTGCCCATCCACTCCGAGTCGCGGCGGGCCAGGTAATCGTTCACGGTAACCACATGCACGCCCTTACCGGGCAAGGCGTTCAGGTAGGCGGCCAGGGTCGCGACCAGGGTCTTGCCTTCGCCGGTCTTCATTTCGGCGATCTTGCCGTCGTTGAGTATCATGCCGCCGATGAGCTGGACATCGAAATGGCGCATGTTCATCACTCGGCGCGACGCCTCTCGGCAGGTGGCGAAGGCCTCCGGCAGCAGGGATTGCAGGTCTTCGCCCTGTTCCAGGCGGGCGCGGAACTCGGTGGTCTTGCCCCTCAGCTCTTCATCGCTGAGCTTCTCGAGTTCCGGCTCCAGGAGATTGATCTTCTTGACGATCTTTCTTTTCTTTTTGACGATTCGGTCATTTCGACTGCCGAATACACTCTTGACCAGCTTGCCCAGCATCTTGTTCTAATTCCAAGCAGAAAATACGATCCGGCGATGATACCGTAAAACCCCGTGTTTTAATAATGACAACGGTTCGCCCGACCGCGTCCGACGGGCCCACCACGACTCGGAAAACTCATGACTGAAAGAAAGCCGCGACCGACCGGCGAGTGGCTCGCCGCCAGCAGCCTACGCAACCTGCTGCAGCGCGTCGAGATACACAAGCGACTGCTCGCCGACATCCGGACGATTCTGCCGGCGCCCCTGGCCGAACATTGCCGGGACTGCGCCGTCGACGACGGGCATTTGATCGTCTACACCGACGGACAGAACTGGGCATTCCAACTCCGTTTTCTCGCCGGCGACCTGCTGGCCCGGCTCAAGGCGGCGCGTGGCGTTTCCTTCCGC
This sequence comes from Methylococcus sp. EFPC2, assembly GCF_016925495.1. Lineage (NCBI taxonomy): Bacteria > Pseudomonadati > Pseudomonadota > Gammaproteobacteria > Methylococcales > Methylococcaceae > Methylococcus > Methylococcus sp. EFPC2. The sequence continues at coordinate 2,782,864 of NZ_CP070491.1, forward strand.
TCGCTGCGCGCACGCGGGCTACCCATCGAGAGGCAGGAACCGCGACCTAGAGCCTTGTCCGACGAAGCAAAACCCGAAACCGCCGCCCTCGTCGAACGTTACAGCCAGGACTCCACCTCCGAGGAACTGCGCCTGGCCTTGTCGCGGCTGGCCGCCACGCTACGTAATCCACCGACCCAAACGGGGGCATAAAAAAGGGCCGGACTCACGCCGACCCTCGCCCAGGAAGCCTTATGAAACCCTTCAGAGTGCGGCAGCCGTGGTGGCGGTCCGCACGTAGGAAATGGGCAGGTTATCGTCTTCCCTAAACGTGACCTCCTCCCAGGCATCTTCCTGCTTCAACAATTCTCTCAGCAGGCGGTTGTTGAGACCATGGCCGGCCTTGTAGCCCTCGAAGGAGCCGATCAGGCTATGGCCCAGCAGATACAGGTCACCGATGGCATCGAGTATCTTGTGCTTGACGAATTCGTCGGCATAGCGCAAGCCGTCCTCGTTGAGGATGCGGTAATTGTCCACCACGATGGCGTTGTCCATGCTGCCGCCGAGCGCCAGCTTGTTCTTGCGCAAGGCCTCGATGTCCCGCATGAAGCCGAAAGTGCGCGCGCGGCTGACTTCCTTGACGAAGGAGGTGGAGGAAAAATCGATACTGGCCGTCTGATTGTCCTTGAGGAAGGCCGGATGATCGAAATCGATGGTGAACGTCACCTTGAAACCTTCATAGGGCTCGAAGCTGGCCCATTTGTCGCCATCCTCCACCCGGATGGCCTTCTTGATGCGAATGAAGCGCTTGGGCGCGTTCTGCTCCTCGATGCCGGCGGACTGCAGCAAAAAAACGAAGGGGCCGGCGCTACCGTCCATGATCGGGACTTCCGCCGCGCTGACATCCACATAGGCATTATCGATCCCCAAACCGGCGAAGGCCGATAACAAGTGCTCCACGGTGGAAATCTTGACCGACCCGTTCACCAGCGTGGTGGACAATATGGTTTCGCCCACGTTCTCCGGTTTGGCATCGATCACCACGGGCTCGGGCAAATCCACCCGGCGAAATTTGATGCCGGTATCGGGTGCCGCGGGCCTGAGGGTCAGGTAGACCTTCTCCCCCGTATGCAGGCCTACACCCGTGGCTCTCATAACGTTTTTCAGCGTTCTTTGCCTAATCATCCTCGCTCCTCATTCGCTCAAGAAACCCACCGCAGATCATGCGGTTTGGGCAAGCATAACTCGCGCCATCAAACGCCGACAAGCGCGCAATTGTCGCAGGGCTGCTTCCAGCGCGCTATTCGGCGTGTGCCTAATCGGCCTGACGACGCAGGAAAGCCGGGATATCCAGGTATTCCATGTCCATGTCTTTCTTGGCTTCCGCACGAGCATCGGCTTTCGGCCGATTGCGGATGCTGGTGGGTTTTTCGAGCTCGCCGTAGTCGATTTCGCCGGTGTTGCGCTTGTGCACCAGACGGATGGGCGCTTCGCTCAAGCGTTGCTGCTGGTTGGCCAGACCGGTGGCGACCACGGTGACGCGCAGTTCGTCGTGCAGATCCGGATCGATGGAAACGCCCGCCACGACGACGGCGTCTTCGGAGGCAAACTCATGCACCACGTTGCCCACCTCGTCGAACTCGCTCAGGGTCAGGTCGTGGCTGCCGGCGATGTTGATGAGGATGCCGCGCGCGCCCTGCAGGTTGATGTCGTCCAGCAGCGGGCTTGCGATGGCCTTTTCGGCCGCCTCGCGAGCACGGTTGGCACCGCTGGCCACGCCGGTACCCATCATGGCCATGCCCATCTCGGACATGACCGTGCGCACGTCGGCGAAGTCGACGTTGATCAGACCCGGGCGGGTGATCAGATCGGCGATACCCTGCACAGCGCCCAGCAACACGTCGTTAGCGGCGGCGAAGGCGGCCACCAGGCTGACGTCCTTGCCCAGCACGGGCAGCAGCTTTTCATTGGGAATGGTGATCAGCGAATCGACGAACTGGCTCAGTTCCTCGATGCCTTTCTCGGCAACCGCGCGGCGCTTCTTGCCTTCGAAGGGGAAAGGCTTGGTGACCACGGCCACGGTCAGTATCCCCGCTTCCTTGGCGATCTCCGCGATGACCGGAGCCGCGCCGGTACCTGTGCCGCCGCCCATGCCCGCGGTGATAAAGACCATGTCGGATCCTTCCAGCACCTCCAGGATGCGGTCCCTATCGTCCAGCGCCGCCTGTCGGCCGATTTCCGGGTTGGCGCCGGCGCCGAGGCCCTTGGTCAGGGAGTTACCCAGTTGAATCACCGAGCGGGAATTGATGTTCTTCAGTGCCTGCGCGTCCGTGTTGGCACAGATGAAATCCACGCCTTCGATATGGCTGGTGACCATGTGGTTGACGGCATTGCCGCCGCCGCCGCCGATACCCACAACCTTGATGACCGCTTTTTGACTATAAGAATCCGCTATTTCGAATTTCATGTTGCCCGTCCCGTTTGTTCTCGATTGAATTGAATACGTACTCAAAAATTGCCCTGAAACCAACTCTTCATCTTCGCCCATACCCCCTTGAAGCCGCTCCCGATGAGGGCTCCCCGATCGACTACGGGGCCGTGCTGACGGCCGAACAGCAGCAAACCTATGCCGGTGGCGTAGACGGGGTTGCGCACCACATCGCTCATGCCGGACACATACTGCGGTATGCCCAGACGCACCGGCATGTGGAAAATTTCTTCGGCCAACTCGGTCAGGCCATCCACCCGCGCGCTTCCGCCGCTCAACACGATGCCGGCGGCGATCAAGTCTTCGAACCCGCTGCGGCGCAGCTCGGCCTGCACCAGCAGCAACAATTCCTCGTAGCGCGGCTCCACGATCTCGGCCAGATTCAGCTTGGAAATCTGCCGCGACGGCCGGTCGCCTATGCTGGGCACGTCGATGGTATCGTCCAGCTTGGCCAGCTGGGTCAGCGCGCAGGCATGTTTGATCTTGATCTCTTCGGCATGCTGAGTCGGGGTCCGCAAGGCCACCGCGATGTCGTTGGTAACCTGGTCGCCGGCGATGGGTATCACCGCCGTGTGGCGGATGGCACCGTCGGTGAAGACCGCGATATCGGTGGTGCCGCCACCGATGTCCACCAGGCAGACACCCAGATCCTTTTCATCCTCGGTCAGCACCGCCGCGCAGGAGGCCAGTTGTTCGAGGATGATGTCTTCCACTTCCAGGCCGCAGCGGCGTATGCACTTGATGATGTTCTGCGCCGCGCTGACCGCCCCGGTGACGATGTGGACCCGGGCCTCGAGCCGTATGCCCGACATGCCTATGGGCTCCTTGATGCCTTCCTGCCGGTCTATCACGAATTCCTGCGGCAGGATATGCAGGATCTTCTGATCCGCCGGTATCGCCACGGCGCGGGCGGAATCGATCACCCGGTCGACGTCGCTTTGCGAGACTTCCTTGTCCTTGATGGCCACGATGCCGTGGGAATTCATGCTGCTGATGTGGCTGCCGGCGATGCCCGCATACACCGAATGGATGCGGCAACCGGCCATCAACTCGGCTTCTTCGATGGCCCGCTGGATCGACTGAACCGTCGTTTCCAGGTTGACCACCACGCCTTTCTTCAGGCCGCGCGAGGGATGGGTGCCGATGCCGATGACTTCGATTTCGCCGTCCTCGGTCATTTCGCCGACGATAGCCGCTACTTTCGAGGTTCCGATGTCGAGTCCGACTATCAGGTTACGATCCGATTTTCTGGCCATGTTTTATAGGGTCTCTCGCGCCATAGGGCTGGCATTGCCATTGGGATGAAACTCCGCGCCAGCGGGCACGGGCGGGCGGTCTATCGCTTCCTGCGCGGGCTTCCACACCACGGCAAAACCGTTGGGATAGCGCAAATCCACGCGTTGCAACTGGGGCAGGCGGTTCTCGCCCAGGCGAGGCGCGAGGTCCAACAGGCGATCCAGTGCCGACGCCGGGTCCTGCCTGCCAAAAAGGATATCCAGTTCGTTGTTCAATTTGATGCTGTAAGCGCGACGCTTGCTGAGTTCCAGCATGGCGACGCTCAAGCCTTTATTTTCCAGTCTTTTGTTCAAGCTCTTCAATTCGTCCAGGAGAACGCGTTCCATGCCCTCGGGTCCGTAAATCGCGGGCAATGCGGCGAAGCCGCTCACGTCGGGCGGGTTGAAGCGCTCCCCGCGTTCGTTGAGCAAGGCCTTGTCGCCCCAACGCGCGACCGGTGTATGCTCGCTCACGGAAACCACCAGCGTGTCCGGCCAGACCCGGGCCACGCTCACCGTATCGACCCAGGCGAAAGCGCGCACCGCACCTTCCACCTCGGCCAGATCCAGCGAGAAATAGCCGCCCCGCGCGGCGCTAGCCAACGCCGCATGCAGCTTTTCCACGTCGAGATACTGCAGCCCCCCCTCCACCCGCACATAGCGCAGGGGAAACCATGGCGCCTCGGGACGCGGTCGCCATTGCCAGGCCGACCAGGACAGCAGCACCAGGGTCAGGACGGCACCCGCCCGAAACCACCACGGGCCACCCGCCGCTCGCGCCCCGGTCCGCCTACCGCCCCGCACGCCAATCACGCGCTTCATTGCGCTTCCAGACTGGTTTCCAGAATACGCCAGACCAGTTCCTCGAAATCGATCCCCACCGCCTTGGCCGCCATGGGCACCAGGCTGTGATCGGTCATGCCCGGCACGGTATTCACTTCGATCAACCAGGGACGCCCCTGGCCGTCGACCATCAGGTCCACGCGCCCCCAGCCGCTCACGCCGACGACCCGGCAGGCCTGCAGCGCGAGGGCTCGCAGCTCGGACTCCCGGGCCGCGTCCAGACCGCTGGGACAGTGATAGCGCGTGGTATCGGAACGGTATTTGGCGTCGAAATCGTAGAACACCCGGGGCGTCTCCAGGCGTATCAAAGGCAAGGCCTCTCCGCCCAGCATGCCGGCCGTATATTCGTGCCCGCTGATCCAAACCTCTGCGAAAACCGGGGAATTATAAAGGGAAGCGCGGCGCCATGCCTCCTCCAATTCCGCCCGGCTCTCGGCCCGGCTCATGCCTATGCTGGATCCCTCTTCGGCCGGCTTGACGATGACCGGGAAACCCAACTCGGCAGCACACCGATCCAGGTCCTCCTCCTTCTCGATCAACAGCCAGCGCGGCGTCGGCAGACCGGCGCCCAGCCAACAGAGCTTGGTGCGCAGCTTGTCCATAGCCAGCGCGGACGCCAGCACGCCGCTGCCGGTATAAGGGATACCCAAGGCGTCCAGCGCGCCCTGCAAGACGCCATCCTCACCGCCGCGTCCGTGTATGATGTTGAAGACCCGGTCGAACTTTGCCTGCAGCAGCGGCTCGATCGGGTTTGCGCCGACCTCCAGGCCCACGGCATCTACCCCACGCGCCACCAGGGCAGCCAGAACGGCGCTTCCGCTTTTCAGGGATACTTCTCGCTCCGCCGCGGCGCCGCCCATCAGCACCGCAACACGCCCGAACTCGGCCGGGTCTTGCACCTTTAGGCTCACTCGATTTCTCCCGCCGACTCCGGCGCTGGTTCTCCGACGATGCGGACTTCGGTTTCCAAGCGAATGCCGCGATGGCGCTCCACTTCGTTCCGGACATGCTCGATCAGACGTTCGATGTCGTCGGCACTGGCATAGCCCAGGTTGACGATGAAATTGGCATGTTTTTCCGACACGCAGGCCCCTCCGATATGGAATCCCTTGAGGCCGCAGGCTTCGATCAGACGCGCCGCGTGATCGCCCGGCGGATTGCGGAACACCGAACCGCAACTCGGCTGATGAGTGGGCTGGGTGGCCGAGCGCCTGGCCAGCAACTCGCGGATGCGCTCGCGGCTCTCCGCCGTATCGCCGGTCTGCAGTTTCAATTCGGCCGCCAGGAAATATTCGGGGGGCCCCACGACGTGGCGATAACCCACCTGGTATTCCTCCGGCCGGCGTTCATGGACCGTTCCGAACCGGTCGGTGGTATGCACCTTCTCGACCAGAGTCCAGGTTTCGCCTCCGAATGCACCCGCATTCATGACCAGCGCTCCGCCCAGGGTCCCGGGTATACCAGCCAGAAATTCCGCGCCGCCCAGGTTTTGCTCGGCGCAATAGCGGGCCACCTGCGCGCACGCCACACCGGCCTCCACGTAGATGTGACTCTCGTCCGCCCGGTACATGATGCGCAAACATCCGCGGGTGCAGATGACCGTACCGCGCAGGCCGCCGTCGCGCACCAGCAGGTTGCTGCCCAGACCCAGCCAGAAGAGCGGCTCGTCTACCGGCAAGGCCTGCAGATAATCCAGGAGATCCTGACGGTCGGCCGGCCAATACAAATGATCCGCGGGGCCGCCGACTCGCCACGAGGTGTGCTCGGACAAGGGCTCGTCATGGCGCAATTCGCCGCGCCACCGAGGGCCCGACGAGGGAACGCTGGAAACGGGAAGCTCTGCAACCATAGCGCTAAGCCTCGATCTTCTTGAGCAAGGCCGGCAAGCGCTGCGGCAGCTCCGCCGCCAGGGCGCCGATATTGCCGGCGCCCAGCGTCAGCAGGACGTCGCCGGGTTCGAGCAAGGACGGCAGGACCTCGAACAACTCTTCCGTCTTGGCGACGAAGATGGGATCCACCTGCCCGCGCAGACGTATCGCCCGCGAAAGGGAGCGTCCGTCGGCGCCCGCCAGCGGCGCCTCGCCGGCCGGATACACGTCCAACAACACCAGCACGTCGACCTTGGACAGAATCTGAACGAAATCTTCGAACAAATCGCGCGTGCGGGTGTAGCGATGGGGCTGGAACACCACCACCAGGCGCCGCTCCGGCCAAGCCTGACGAGCCGAGTCGAGCGTTGCGGCCACCTCGCGCGGATGATGGCCGTAATCGTCCACCAGGGTGAGGCTGCGCCCGCCCCAAGCCCATTCGCCGTTGATCTGGAAGCGCCGGCCTATGCCCTTGAATCCGGCGAGGGCGGTCTGGATGACGGCATCGGGCACGCCCAGCTCGGTGGCCACGGCGATCACCGCCAGGGCGTTGAGGATGTTATGGCGGCCGGGCAGGTTGAGGGTGATCGCCAAACCGGTCTCGCGGCCGTGGCGCAGCACGGTAAACCGCGTCTGCAAGCCCTGACGCTCGACCTCCACCGCACGGACGTCGGCGTCACGATCCAGGCCATAGGTGCGCACCGGTTTGTGTATGCGCGGCAACACGTCGCGCACGCCGGGATCGTCCAGGCACAGCACGGTCAAGCCGTAAAAAGGCACATGGTGCAGGAACTCGACGAAGGCGTCCTTGAGCCGGCGCAGATCGCCGCCGTAGGTATCCATGTGGTCGGCGTCGATATTCGTGACGATGGCGATCATGGGCTGCAGGTGCAGAAAGGAGGCATCGCTCTCGTCGGCTTCGGCCACCAGGTATTCGCCCTTGCCGAGCTGGGCATTGGCACCCACGCTGTTGAGCCGGCCGCCGATGACGAAGGTGGGATCCAACCCCGCCTCGGCCAGCACGCTGGCGGCCAGGCTGGTGGTGGTGGTCTTGCCATGCGTCCCGGCCACGGCGATGCCGTAGCGGAAACGCATCAGCTCGGACAGCATCTCCGCCCGCGAAATGACGGGGATCTTTCCTGCGCGCGCCGCACTAACCTCCGGATTGGAGGCATCGACCGCGCTGGATATCACCACGACCTCGGCCTGAGCGACATGTTCGGCATCGTGGCCGATCAGCACCCGCGCTCCCAGATCGGCCAAACGGCGGGCATTGGCGTTCAGGGCCAGATCGGACCCGGATACTTCGTAACCCAGGTTGAGCAGCACCTCGGCGATGCCGCTCATGCCGGCCCCGCCTATGCCGACGAAGTGCACGCGGCGTATGCGGTTCATGCCGGAAGCGGAAGGTGACGGGCTCATCGCGCGGCCTCCCGCAGACAGATGTCGGCCACGGTGCGCGTCGCATCGACCCGCGCCAGCGCGCGGGCCTTGCCGGACATCTCGGCCAGCCGGCCAGGGACGAGCAAGTCGCGCAGGACGGCCGTCAGAACGGTCGGATTCAATTCGGATTGCGGCAATAATACGGCGGCGCCGGCATCGGTCATCACGTGTGCGTTTTGTGTCTGGTGATCGTCTATGGCATAGGGATAAGGGACGAGGACGGCCGGCACGCCCATCGCGGTCAATTCACTGATGGTCATGGCCCCCGCCCGACATATCGCCAGATCGGCCCAGCGGTAGGCCTCGGCCATGTCTTCGATGAAAGCCTGAACCCGGACCTCCAGTCCCAGTTCCCGGTATCGAGCCTCGGTTTCGGTCTGCGTGGCCGCTCCAGTCTGGTGCAAAACCGCCAGTTTTTCCCCGACTTGGGCCAGGACCTCCGGCACCACGCCATTCAGGACCTGCGCCCCTTGGCTGCCGCCGACGATCAACAGGCGTACGGGCACCTCATGGGGCGGCCTGATCAAATCCACCGCGGCCACGATGTCGCGGCGCAAGGGATTGCCCACACCGACGGCCCCGACCCGCTCGGGGAAGCTCCCCGGGAAAGCTTCCAGCACTTTCCGCGCCCATTTTATCAAGATTCGATTGGTCGTACCCGGCACCCGGTTCTGCTCGTGCACCACCAGCGGCAGGCCCATCAGGCGGGCCATGATGCCGCCGGGCGCCGCCGCGAAGCCGCCCATCCCGAGCACCACGTCGGGCCGGAAACGCCGCAAGATGCGTCCGGCCTGTACGCAGGCCAGCATCAGGCGCACGGGCGCTGCGATCCGCCCCGCCCAACCCTTGCCGCGGAACCCCGAGACCGACAACCATTCGATAGCGATACCGGCCGCCGGCACGACACGGGCTTCCAGACCGCCGCGCGTGCCCATCCAGCTCACCTCGCATCCACGGGCGATCAGTTCCTGCGCGACCGCTAGGGCGGGATAAACATGGCCGCCGGTACCGCCGGCCAGGATCATAACGCGCGCTGCCACACCGCCCTCTCTCGCGGCGCGCCCACCGCATGGCCATCCACCACTTCGCTGCGCACTCTGAACAAAAGCGCCAGGGCCGAGCACATCACCATCATGCTGCCTCCGCCGTAGCTCATCAAGGGCAGCGTCAAGCCCTTGGTAGGCAACAGCCCCATGTTGACTCCCATGTTGATGAAGGCCTGCAGACCGAACCAGATGCCTAAGCCGTAAGCCAGGTAGGAGCCGAACCGGTGCCCGGCGCGCTCGGCCAACTGGCCGATGACGAAGGCACGCCAGACGATGACGGAAAAGAGGAAGATCACGGCGCAGGCCCCCATCAGCCCCAATTCCTCACCGACGACGGAAAACAGGAAGTCGGTGTGGGCCTCGGGCAGATAGAACAGCTTCTGCACGCTGGATCCGAGCCCCACGCCCACCCATTCGCCACGGCCGAACGCGATCAGGGCCTGGGTCAGCTGGAATCCGGTGTTCAGGGGATCGGCCCAGGGATCGATGAAACTGAGCACGCGCTTTAAGCGATAGGAGGATGAATAAATCAGCACCGCGCCGGCGGAACCGACCACCCCCAGCAGTATGCCGAACTGCCACAGGCGAGCGCCGGCAAGAAACAGCATCCCCAAGGCGGTGGCCATGATGACGGCGGTGGCGCCGAAATCCGGCTCCAGGAGCAGCAGAACCGCCGCCACGGAGAGCAATCCCAAGGGCAGCAACATGCCGAACACCGACCCGCGGACCAGATCCAGCCTGCGCGTGATGAAGCTGGCCATATAAATCGTGGCGATCAGCTTGAACACCTCGGAAACCTGGATGCGCACGCCCGCGATGCTCAGCCAGCGGGCGCTGCCGTTTACCGTCTTGCCCAGCCCCGGTATCAGCACCAGGACCAGCATGAACATACCGAACAACAGGAGGTGACGGGCGTTTTTCTCCCAAAACTCCAGGGGCCGGGAGGCGGCCAGCAAGGCCGTGAACAAGCCCATGCCGATATGCACCAGCTGGTGTTTAGGGAAATAAAAGCTGTCGTCCGCCAATTTCTCACCCAGATGCAGGGAGGCGGATGCTACCATGATGTAGCCGAAAAGCAGCAGCGCCATCGAGGCGCCCAGCAGAACGGTGTCGAGGTAAAAACGGCTGGGCCCCCATTGCAGGACCAAGCCCCGGCTTCTTCCGGCCACCCGCGCCTTCATGCAGTCAACTCCTTCACGGCATCGGCGAACACGCGCCCCCGCTCCTGGTAATCGGTGAACTGATCCAGGCTGGCGCAGGCCGGCGCCAGCAGCACGGTATCGCCGGTCCGGGCCTGGGAACGGGCGGCAGGGACCGCCTGTTTGAGCGTGTCGACGCGTACGGTAGGCACCACGTCCTTCAAGGCCTGCTCCAGCAGCGGCGCATCGCGCCCGATCAGTACGGCGGCCCGTACCTTGCGCGCCACCACCGGACGCAGCACCGAAAAATCGGCGCCCTTGCCGTCGCCTCCGGCGATCAGCACCGCTTGGCCGTCCAGGCCCTCGAGCGCCGCCATGCAGGCGCCGACATTGGTCGCCTTGGAATCGTTGATGTACGACACGCCGGCGATATCGGCCACCCACTGCATGCGGTGGTCGAGGCCGGGAAATGCTCGCAGGGCGTGCGCCATCGAAGCATGGGAGATGCCCACCGCGTCGGCGAGCGCCACCGCCGCCAGCGCGTTGGCAAGATTGTGCCGGCCCTTGATGCGCAACTCGCGGGTCCTGAGCACCGGCTCGCCGCGGTACATCAGCCATTCCTCGCCCGCCACGGTGAGCGGCGAGCAATCGTGTTGCTCGCCTTCCCCCAGGCCGAACCAAGCCTGCCGCCTTCCGTCTTCGGCCATGGCCGCGACCAACGGATCATCCGCGTTCAACACCATCACGCCCTGGCCGCGAAAAATGCGGCGCTTGGCTTCGGCATAGGCCTCGATGCTCGCGTAACGATCCATATGATCGGGGCTGATGTTAAGCACGGTGGCAGCCGCGGGCTCCAGCAATACCGAGCGTTCGAGCTGGAAGCTGGACAATTCGAGCACATAGAGATCGGCCTGCTCGTCCAGCAGATCGAGCATGGGCGTCCCCAGATTGCCGCCCACCCTGACCCGCCGACCATCCGCTTCGGCCATCAGGCCCGCCAGGGATGTGACCGTGCTCTTGCCGTTGGCGCCTGTGATGGCCACGACCGGCGCTTGCGCCATGCAGGCGAACAAATCCAGGTCCCCCAGCACGGGCACCCCGGCCTGCCGTGCCGCGGCGACGGCCGGATTGTCCAGGGCCACGCCCGGACTCACCACCAGATGGGTGGCGGCGGCGAAGGCCACGGCATCGAAGCCGCCCAGGAATATTGCGATGTCCGGCAGGCACTCGCGCAATTCGGCCAGGGCGGGCGGCCGCTCGCGGCTGTCCGCGACCGCCACCGCGATGCCCTGCCCCGCCAGGAACCGGGCGACCGACAGACCGGTTTTGCCCAGCCCCACGACCAATACGCGGGAATCCGGCCGAAAACCGAGTCGCGACAAGGGATGATTTGGATTTTTCATGCTCATCGTCAGCGCAGTTTCAAGGTCGCCAGGCCGCAGAGGACCAGGATGACGGTGATGATCCAGAACCGCACGATGACGCGGGGCTCGGGCCAACCTTTGAGTTCGAAATGATGATGTATGGGGGCCATGCGGAAGATGCGCTTGCCGGTCAGCTTGAACGACAGGACCTGCAGCATCACCGATACGGTTTCCATGACGAACACGCCGCCCATGATCATCAGCACGATTTCCTGACGCACGAGCACCGCGATCACCCCCAGCCCAGCCCCCAGCGCCAGGGCGCCGACGTCGCCCATGAAAACCTGCGCCGGATAGGCGTTGAACCACAGGAAACCCAGCCCCGCGCCCACCAAGGCACCGCAATAGACGATCAGCTCGCCCGCCAGAGGCAAGAACGGGATGCCCAAGTATTCGGCGAATTTAATGTTGCCCGATGCATAGGCGAAGATCCCCAGGGCGCCGCCCACCAGCACCGTCGGCATGATGGCCAGGCCGTCGAGGCCGTCCGTGAGGTTCACGGCATTGCTCGTACCCACGATGACGAAATAGGTCAGCAGCACATACACCCAGCCTATATTGAGCATGATCTGCTTAAAAAAGGGCACGATCAGGGTGGTCTCGGCGGGCAGCACGGCGGTTGAGTAGAGGAAAATCGCCGCGGCGAAGCCGAACACCGACTGCCAGAGATATTTATACCGGGCAGCCAATCCCTTGCTGTTGCGCAGCACCAGTTTCTTGTAATCGTCGACGAATCCGACGATGCCGAAACCCAGGGTCACCAGCAGAGTCACCCAGACATAGCGATTGCTCAAATCCGCCCACAGCAGCGTGGTGATGCCGATGGAAACCAGGATCAGCGCACCGCCCATCGTCGGCGTCCCGGCCTTGGAAAAATGCGACTGCGGCCCGTCGTCGCGCACGCTCTGGCCGATCTTGTAGCGGCTGAGCTGGCGTATCATGGCCGGACCGATGATGAAGGAGATGATGAGCGCGGTCAGCACGCCCAGGATCGCCCGGAAGGTCAAATAATGGAATACGCGGAAGACGTTGAAATAGCCTTCCAGCAATAGGGCAAGTTTCAGCAGCATGTCTTGGACTCTCGGCCCACGCTCAGGGCTTGTACGACGCGCTCCATGCGCTGGCTGCGCGATCCCTTGACCAGGACGACGACGCCCGGCCGCACGGCTTGTTCGAGATGGCCGATCAGATCATCCTGATCGGCGAAATATTCGGCTCCCTCGCCGAAGGTCTCCACCGCCTTTTCGGCGAGGGAGCCTGTGGCATACAGGCGCGCCACTCCGCGCCGCTTGGCCTCCCGCCCCAATTCGGCGTGTAATCCGGCGCTGTCTGCGCCCAACTCGCCGAACGCGCCCAGGGCGATCCAGGGCTCGCCGGGCAGATCCAGCAGCACGTCCAGGGCGGCCGCGAAGGAGGACGGATTGGCGTTGTAGGTATCGTTGACGATCGAGGCGCCATGGCCGGTGTGCAGGAGTTGCAGGCGGCCGGGCACCGGCTTCACGCGCGACAGGCCTTCGGCGATCTGCTCCGGGCCTATGCCCAGCGCGTCCGCGACTGCGATCGCAGCCAACGCGTTGGCGACGTTGTGCCGCCCCGCCAAGCCCAGCCGTATGCTCTGACACCGGCCGGCCTGCTCATATTCGAAGCGGGTCTCGAAACCGTCCTCGCCGCAGGCCTGACCGATCGTTTCGGCCAAGCCGCGCACATCGGCGCCGGCGCCGAATCCGAAACTCTGCACGCGGCGCCGACCGGCGATTTCCCGCCACAGGCTGAAGAACGGATCGTCGGCGTTCAGCACGGCGATGCCTTCTGTGCCCAGGGCGGCGACGATCTCGCCTTTGGCTCGGGCCACACCCTCGCGGCTGCCGAACCCTTCCAGATGGGCGGAACCGGCATTGGTGATCACGGCAATCTCGGGCTGGGCCAGGCCGGCGACATATGCGATTTCGCCTGGGTGATTGGCACCCATCTCGATAACCGCGTAACGGTGTTCGGGGCGCAGGCCGAGCAAGGTCAACGGTACCCCGAGATCGTTGTTGAGGTTACCGCGCGTGCTCAGCACGGACGCGCCTACCCCGAGAATGGCGGCAATCATTTCCTTGACCGTGGTCTTGCCGTTGCTGCCGGTCAGGCCGACCACCCGGGCCCGCCGGCTCAGCCGCCAGGACTTACCCAACTGCCCCAGGGCCAGCCGGGTATCGGCGACCCGAATCTGCGGCAAATCACCGTCGACCCAGCGTTCGACCACGGCCCCGCACGCGCCGCGATCGAACGCATCCGCGATGTAGGCATGGCCGTCGAAGCGCGGCCCGGTCAGTGCGAAAAACAAGTCTCTCGGCGCCAGGGTGCGGGAATCGATTCCGACCGTGGCGAATTCGCGGTCGGCGCCGCGCAGTTCGCCGCCGGTTAGGGCTGCCAGTTGGCTCAGGCGCATGAAGCCTCCCCCCGGGCCCGCAGCGATTCCTCCACAACCTCCCGGTCGCTGAACGGATATTTCACGCCCGCGATCTCCTGGTAGATTTCATGCCCCTTGCCGGCCACCAGCACGATGTCGCCCGCTTGGGCCTCCTCGATGGCCGCCTGGATGGCGAGGTGCCGGTCGCGCATGACCGCGACTTCGGTTTCCTCCCCTGCGGCGCCGGCCAAAATTTCGGCAACGATGGCATCGCCATCCTCGTAGCGCGGATTGTCGTCCGTCACGATGACCCGATCGGCCCCGCGTGCGGCGATATAACCCATTTGCGGCCGCTTGCCGCGGTCGCGATCGCCGCCGCAGCCGAACACCACCCACAAGCGTCCCGGGCTGTGGCGCCGCAGGCCGCTCAGGGTTTTTTCCAGCGCATCTGGCGTGTGCGCATAATCGACCACCACGGCGGGGCTGTTGCCTTGTTGAAAGCGCTCCATGCGCCCCGGAACCGGACGCACCCGCGCCAAGCGCAGAGCGGCCTCATCCAGGGTCAATCCACGCCCCAGCAGCACGGCCATCGCGCCGAGCAGATTTTGTACGTTGTAGTCACCGTATACCGGCGCCTGTACCTCCACACTGCGTCCAGCGAAACGGGCGCGAAAACTCAGCCCGATCGGTTCGTGGCTCACGTCCTCGGCCGAAAGCACTTCGTCGGCCGCGCGGTGCTCGACGGACAGGCCGAATCCTATCTTGCGCAGCGCATTCGGCGCACGCGCCAGGATCGAGCCCGCGCTGGCATCGTCCAGATTGAACGCGAGATACTCCAAGCCAGGCCACTCCACCAATTTCAGCTTGGCTTCCAGATAAGCTTCCATGTTGCCGTGGAAATCCAGATGATCGCGGCTGAGATTGGTGAATAGCGCGCCACGAAAGCGCACGCCGTTCAGACGTCCTTGCACCAAGCCGTGAGACGAGGCCTCCATGATCACACTGTCGACGCCTTCCGCATGCAAACGGGCGAGCAAGGCGTGGATTTCGATGGCATCGGGCGTGGTATGGCGGGTGGCGCGCAAGGCGCCCGGCCGGCCCCAGCCCAGGGTACCGATGACGGCGGACGTATGCTCCGCCGCCAGGGCATCGGCCAGGAAATGGCTGCACGAGGTTTTGCCGTTGGTGCCGGTGACGGCGATGGCTTCCAGCAGATGCGACGGTTCTCCGTAAAACCGGCCGGCCAAAAGTCCCAGGCGCTGATCGAGAAACTCGACCGGCACACAAGGTACCGCATCGATGCCCCAGGCCAGCCCGCGGCCGCCCTGGGCCGGGTCGTACAAGACGGCCGACGCACCCGCCGCCAAGGCCTGGGCGGCATGCGCCATGCCGTGGACGCGCGTGCCGGCCAGGGCGCAAAACACATCGCCCGCTTTCAGCGCCCGGCTGTCGTGGCACAGGCCACCCACCGGCAACGCCGGCGCAGCCTGGCCATCGGCTATACCGGCCAGCAGACGATCCAGGGTAATCACGGAGGCCTGATCCCGGCCGGGGCTCATAACTCTCCCGCTCCGCCGACGGCGGCGGTCTGGACGTTTTCGGCCTGATCCGGCGGGACGTTCAACTGGCGCAATGCGCCTTCCATCACACTGGAAAACACCGGCGCGGCCACCGCCCCGCCGTAGTATTCCCCCGCCGCCGGCTCATCGATCATCACCACCATGACCAGTTTGGGATCGCTGGCGGGTGCCATGCCCGCGAACAGGGACAAATGACTGGATTCCGTATAGCCGTGGCCGGAAGTCTTCTTGACCGTACCGGTTTTCCCGGCGACCCGATAACCGGGAATGCTGGCCTTGAGGGCCGTGCCTTCGCGCGTCACCACACGCTCCAGCATGCTCACCACGCTGCCTGCGGTTTGCGCCGACATGATGCGATGGGTTTCGACCTGTTTATCGCGTTTGAGCAAGCCAACCATGGGCATCACGCCCTCGTTGGCCAAGGCCAGGTAGGCGCGCCCCAGTTGCAACAGGGAAGTGGACAGGCCATAGCCGAACGACAGCGTCGCCTGCTCGAACTGGCGCCAACTCTGGTGTTCGCTCAAACGGCCGCTGGACTCGCCGGGGAAACCGGTATCCAGCGGCTGGCCGAATCCGAGGTTATTGTAAAAGGCCCAGAATTTGTTCGAAGGCAGGCCGAGCGCGATCTTGGTGACCCCGACGTTGCTGGATTTCTGCAGGACACCGGCGACGTCCAGCCTGCCGTAGTTGTGCACGTCCTTCACGATGTTGTGGCCGACGTGCATCTGTCCCGGCGCGGTGTCGATGGGAGTATCCGGCCTGACCTTGCCCAGTTCGAGAGCGCAAGCCACCAGGAAAGGCTTGATGGTGGATCCGGGCTCGAACACGTCGGTGATCGCGCGGTTGCGCGTGACGCTGCCACTCAGCTTGCCCCGGCTGTTCGGATTGAACGACGGCTGGTTGACCATGGCCAAGACTTCACCATTGGTCGCATCAAGCAACACCAGGGACCCCGATTTCGCCTTGTGCTGCAACACGGCCTTCTTCAACTCGCGGTAGGCGAGGTATTGAAGGCGTTGATCCACACTGACGGTCAAATCCTTACCGGGCGTGGGCTGCCTGACGGTTTCCAGATCCTCGATGATGCGGCGCTTGCCGTCGCGGATGATGCGATGAGCGCCGGGCACGCCTTTCAGCCAATCGTCGTACGCCAGTTCCAGGCCTTCCTGGCCATGGTCGTCGATATTGTTGAAACCCAGTAGATGCGAGGTGACTTCGCCGGCGGGGTAGTAGCGTCGAAACTCGCGCTCGGCGTATAAGCCGGGCAGGTCCAGCGCCATGGCCTGATCGGCCAACTCGGGGCTGATGCGTCGCTTCAAATAGACGAAACCCCGCTCCGTATCCGCTACCCGTTTACGCAGTTCCGCCACGGGCACACCAAGGGTATCGCCCAGGACCTTCAGGTTACGCGGACTGGCATCGAACTCCTTGGGATTGACCCACACGGACTTGACCGGCGTGCTGATCGCCAGCAGTTCTCCGTTGCGATCGATGATGCGACCGCGATGGGCAGGCACGGGCATGAGGCCGACATGACGCATATCGCCCTGGTGCTGAAGAAACTGGTGATCCAGTACCTGCAGATCGACCGCCCTCCCCACCAGCACGAGCATCCCCGTCAAAATGCCCAGCAAGAGGAAACGCCAGCGGCCGACATAGTCTGCCTCCTCCTTTGCTTTCGGTCGGTGTATCAGCATCATGGCGGTTCGTCAGGGTTTGATGTAAATAATGGATTCCCGCTGCGGCAGCACCATGCCCAAGCGGGTGCGGGCCAGCCTTTCTATACGACTGCGCTCGGCCCAGGTGTTCTGCTCCAACTGGAGCTGCCCCCATTCCACTTCATAGGCCTCCAGCTCCTGTTCGAGCCTTTGAATTTCAGCGAACAGCATGCGCGAGCGGTATTTGGTGTAGACGACCGCCAACGCCGAGGCCAGAACCAATGTCAACAACAGCAATAGCCCTCTCATTCCGCAACTCGCTCCGCTACGCGCAGGACTGCGCTCCGGGCGCGAACATTGATTTCGGTTTCCTCCCGCCCCGGTAGTTGCGCCTTGCCGATGCGCTTGAGGCGCGACGGTGGCTGATCCACCCAGGGGAGGTGGCTCGGCTGGGGCTTGCCTCGCTCTTGTTCACGGATAAAACGCTTCACGATGCGATCCTCGAGCGAATGGAATGCGATAACGACCAGTCTTCCCCCAGGCTGCAGCACATCGAGGGTCTGCGCCAGCGCCGCGTCCAGGTCGTCCAGTTCCCGATTGACCGCGATGCGTATCGCCTGGAATGCACGGGTCGCGGGATGCTTGTTCTTTTCCCTGGACGGAGCGGCTTTCTCGATCACCTCGGCCAACTCACGGGTAGTGGCCAGCGGCCGTGCCGCGACTATGGCGCGCGCGATGCGCCCGGCATAACGCTCCTCGCCGTACTCCCGTAACACACGGACCAACTCCCGCTCGCCGATCGTAGCCAGCCATTCCGCAGCGGTCGGACCTCGAGTGATATCCATGCGCATATCCAAAGGCCCCTCGCGCAAGAAGCTGAATCCCCTGTCGGTGTCGTCCAGTTGCGGCGAAGACACACCCAAATCCATCAGGACCCCTGCTACACGACCCAAGGCCCCGTGAGACTCGAGCCGCGACCTCAGTTCCGCATAGCTGGCGTGTTCGATAGTGAAACGCGCATCGTCCCGGCTTAGAGCTTCCCCCGCCGCGACGGCATGCGGATCTTTGTCCAACGCCAACAATCGGCCTTCGGGCCCCAAGCGATCCAGGATGGCACGCGCGTGCCCACCCCGGCCGAAGGTGCAGTCCACATAAAATCCATCTGGACGTATCGCAAGCCCGGCCAGAGATTCGGCCAGCATCACCGGCGTGTGTGCGTGCTGAGGCTCGGTCATTAGAAAGACAAGGAGCCCAGTTCCGGGGACAGATCGGTCAAATCGTCCAATCCCTCCTCGTCCATCCACTCGTCGCGGCTGCGGTTCCACACCTCCTCATCCCACAATTCGAACTTGTTGCCCTGGCCGATCAAGACCACTCGTTTTTCGAGGCCGGCAAACTTGCGCAAGGGTTCCGAGATCAATACCCGCCCCTGACCGTCCATCTCGCACTCGGTGGCGTGGCCGATCAGCAGTCGTTGCAGGCGTTTCGTACGCTTATCGAGGCTGGGAAGCTTGACCAGCTTGCGTTCGATGTCCTCCCATTCGGGTAATGGATAAAGCATGAGGCACTTATCGAGACCGACCGTCAGCACCAATTGATGGTCGCAACAATCCTTCAACTCCGGCCGATAGCGAGTCGGTATGGCCAAACGGCCTTTTTCATCAAGGTTGATTGGATTGACGCCCCGAAACAATGCCCCCCCCTAACCCCATTAATCTCCATTTTTACCCACTTCACTCCACTTTTGGGGCAATATAGAAACCAACCGTGATTAAGTCAAGCGGATCGCCGACCGCCGCCAGGCGCTCAGACAGACCTTCTATTTCTTTTATTTACATGTAGTTGCCAGTAATCAATCGGCAAAAAACCGCACTCGGCCCAAGCCAGACTAGCCGCCATCCACACCCTGAGCTGGAGCGACTGCGCGTCGCCCTTGAACGATTTCCCGCCTTGCCGACCGTCTCGATTCCGAATAAATTGCCGCCATGAAGGCCACTCCCACCGCTCAAGCCACTCTGCCTAACGCACTGACGGCGGTGCTGATCGCCCAGTTTCTCTCCGCCTTGGCCGACAATGCCTTGTTGTTCGCCGCCATTGCGCTGATCAAGTCGCAACAACGGCCGGAGTCCTGGATTCCCCTTCTGCAGGAATTTTTTGTCGTCGCATTTATCCTGCTCGCACCTTTCGCCGGCCCGCTCGCCGATGCGTTCGCCAAAGGACGGGTAATGCTGCTGGCCAATTCGCTTAAACTGGCGGGGGGAGTCGCCATGCTGGGGGGTATCCACCCCTTATGGGCGTACGGTTTGGTAGGCGTAGGTGCCGCGGCTTATTCGCCGGCCAAATATGGGATACTTTCCGAGATGGTAAGCGCCGACCGATTGGTTGCCGCCAACGGCCTGATGGAAGGCTCGACGATCGTGGCTATCCTGCTAGGCGTCGCTGCCGGCGGTTGGCTCGCCGACATCGCCGTTCCTCTGGCCCTATGGACCGTCCTCGCCTGCTACGCGGGCGCTATGCTGGCCAATCTGTTCATCCCCAATATCCCCGCCGCCCATACTGGGGAGCGCTTTAGCCCGTCTGAACTTCTCCGGGGATTCATAACAAGCAGCGCACTCATGCTTAAAGATCGGGACGCGCGCTTTTCTCTAGGCTGTACCAGCCTTTTTTGGGGCAGCGGGGCAACGCTGCGCCTTCTATTGGTGGCCTGGGTCCCGCTCGCGCTGGACATCCACGACACGAGCACACCCGCCAATCTAAACGGGGCGGTCGCCATCGGCATCGCTGGCGGCGCCGCATTGGCATCGGCCTGGATACGTCTTGACACCGTCAACCGCGCGTTATGGCCGGGTCTGTTGATAGGGCCTGTCATCATGATGCTCGCGCCGGCGCACGACTTGGTGCTGGCAGTTGTATTCCTGGTCACGATCGGACTCAGCGGCGGAATGTTCGTTGTACCACTGAACGCCCTGTTACAAGAGCGCGGACATCACACGGTCGGTGCCGGCCATGCTATAGCCATCCAAAATCTATTCGAGAATCTCGCCATGCTCTTCATGGTTGGCTTATACACATTTTCCATAGATCATGGGGTCGATGCGGCTCATGCCGCAGTTGGCTTCGGAGCCATTATCTTCATTGGACTCACCCTCATAGGTGTGGGACGCCTCAAACTGTCCACCCGTCGCTCATGAGCATGGATTTTTGGCGAACCAAAACCCTGAACGAAATGACGGACGACGAATGGGAATCCCTCTGCGACGGCTGTGGTAAGTGTTGCCTGCACAAAATTGAGGACGAAGATAGCGGAGAAATATTCTTCACCCGCGTCGCCTGCAGACTGCTCGATATTGATAGCGCGCGATGCACGCAATATTCCGAGCGCTTCCATCTCGTAAGCAACTGCCTGAGCCTGCGGCACGCCAATTATCTACTCTCGTGGCTGCCATCCAGTTGCGCTTATCGCCTGCTGGCAGAGAACAAGGATTTGCCTGCCTGGCACCCGTTACGCACCGGCGACCCCGCGTCCGTACATCTTGCCGGTATCTCCGTCCGGGAATTCGGCATTGCCGAAACACCGGACACCGACCCGGCCGACTTCGTTATCGAAGACTTCGAATAAACTCGCCCCAATGCACTTAAGCTTAAGCCTCCCTATTCGTACTCCCGCCGGATAGAAGAAGGTGGTTGCGGACAGACCAAAGGCGTGCGCCACGCAACAGGGCCGGCCGCCACTGGCGACACCGAATACGCGCTCGCGCGCTCCGACGAGGGTCAGACACTCGTTCAAAGCCTCGAATGTAGCGACGATCAATTTATCTGACTTGCGAAGCGGCGCGTTAGCCCGCCACGCGGAGCCAAGAAGTCTGAGGCTGACGAACTACGCGTCCGGCAAAGAATTGCAGGCCGTCTTCGAAGGCGCCGGGCAGGAATGCGGATACGACGGAAAAGGCGATTTCGTGGATCCGGTGCGCGGCAACGAATGCTGGATCAAAGGGGAGACGCCGTCGGAGAGAATGGCGGCATGGGTCCACCCAAGCGACTCTCATGACTTTATGCTTTTAATTCAAACGAATAGCCCCATATCTCTGCACAACTCCTTAACTTAACGGCAAGTCCCCAATACCATGAACGACTATCTGCAGACGTCCACGCGGTTACTGAGAACATCCTTCGATGCTAAAGGAGAAAATTTGACAGACTTGGTCGCCGATATCGACGGGGAATTGCCGAAGGAACTAGCAAGCGAACTCCTGGCACTGGATCGGCTCGCCCATGAGTTAGCGCAATCAGCTTCTGATCCAGACGCCCTGGCCGACTTCGCCTTTCGTTGCGGACAAGCCCAAGAAAGAATCGCTGCACTGAGTCAAGGCTACCAATTCGAACGTCTGGGATTTGTTCCCACCAGTACGCTTGAAGACGAAGACGTCGGAAAAATCGACCTCGACGCAATTGCACGGCTGGCCGAGTTTCGAGATCGGATACTAAAAACCATTGCCGACTTCACACTGAAATTCTTAGTCGTCGCAGTCCTTTTGCTCTTCCTTGGATTGGCCCTGGGGTTGATATGACGTTCGAGCAATCAATCCTGAGCAAAAAAAACGCGGCGCCATTTAAGTCGCCGCGTTCTATCCCGAACTCGCCGTAACGAGTAATCGGATTGAATCACATCAATCAGAGCTGCCCTGGCTTCGATCGACCAACTCCACATACGCCATCGGCGCGGAGTCGCCCGGCCTAAAGCCGCACTTCAAAATGCGCAGATACCCGCCTGGACGGCCGGCGTAACGGGGCCCCAATACATTAAACAACTTGGCCACCGCATCGCGGCTCCGCAAGCGATCGAATGCAAGCCGCTTGGCTGCGAAGCTATCGGTCTTCGATAACGTGATTAAAGGCTCAGCAAACCGTCTAATTTCCTTCGCCTTAGGCAACGTTGTCTTGATGATTTCGTTCTCAAAAAGCGAAACCGCCATGTTGCGAAACAGCGCTTTTTTATGGCTGCTGGTGATATTAAGCTTTTTACCCGACTTGCGATGCCGCATATGTGTTCCCAGACAATTTAATTAAAGCTCTTTAGTCGTTTTTCAAACCTTCAGGAGGCCAGTTTTCCAAGCGCATCCCGAGAGAAAGTCCCTTATTGGCGAGAACGTCTTTGATCTCAGTGAGGGACTTCTTGCCTAAATTCGGAGTTTTTAACAAATCGACTTCCGTCCGTTGAATCAAATCCCCGATATAGAAAATATTCTCTGCCTTCAGGCAATTAGCTGAGCGGACCGTCAACTCCAGATCATCGACCAGCCTCAGCAGCAAAGGATCGAAAGACGGCTTGGATTCCGAACGACCACCCGCGACCGGGCCTTTCAGATCGACGAATACCGACAAATGATCATTGAGTATCGAAGCCGCATGCCTGACCACCTGCTCGGGATCGACGGTGCCGTTCGTTTCCATCTCGATAATCAGCCTATCCAGGTCTGTACGCTGCTCTACGCGCGCACTCTCGACCGTATAAGACACCTTCCTAATGGGGCTAAATGACGCATCGATCTGTAATGAACCTATGGGAGCCTCCTCCCCAAGCGCGCTCCTTTGCGCCACAGGCCGGTACCCACGACCCGTCTCAACCTTCAAGGTTGCATTCAATTCGCCCGCGTCGGTTAGATTGGCAATCACCAACCCCGGATTGACTATCTCGATATCACTGGTCAGCTCAATATCCGCAGCGACAACCTGGCCCGCTCCGGATTTAGCAAGCTTCAAATAAGCCGGGCGGCCTGCGCTGTTCCGTATCGCCAAATTCTTAATATTCAGCAGTATATCGATAACATCTTCATGCACACCCTCCAGCGTAGAATACTCATGCAGGACGCCTTCGATTGTCACCTCGGTAACCGCGCAACCAGGAATGGCGGAGAGCAGTACGCGTCTGAGCGCATTACCCAGAGTATGACCAAAGCCACGCTCCAAGGGTTCGATTACAATTCGCGCGCTATTTCTATCTATAGGACTTACGTCCACCAGACGCGGCTTGATGAGGTCAGCAATATCGCTATGCATTAAGTAACCCTATACTTACTTCGAGTATAACTCTACAACCAGTTGCTCGTTTATATCGGAGCCCAGCTCGCTACGATCAGGCGCGGATTTGAATACGCCTTGCATCTTCTGCGCGTCGACGTCGACCCACACAGGGAAACCGTATTGCTCGCTAACCTGTAACGCATCTTTAATGCGCTGCTGATTCTTAGACGACTCCTTGATAGCAACCACATCTCCCGCCCGAACTTGATACGACGGTATATTCAGTACACTACCGTTCACAAGGACAGACTTGTGGCTGACCAATTGCCGCGCTTCTGCGCGCGTGGAGGCGAATCCCATGCGATAAACCACGTTATCCAAGCGGGATTCCAATATATCCAACAGGTTTTCGCCGGTAGAGCCCTTGCCCTGCGCGGCTGCGAAATAATATTTACGGAACTGGCGCTCCAGCACCCCGTAGATTCGTCTCAGCTTCTGCTTTTCACGCAACTGAGTTGCGTAGTTGCTCATGCGCGGACGCTTCGACCCGTGCTGGCCTGGCTGCTGATCGAGCTTGCACTTACCCTCCAGGGATTTCCCCCTGGACTTCAGGAACAGATCCGTTCCTTCTCTGCGCGCGAGTTTACACTTAGGTCCAAGATATCTTGCCATTACTTTATACTCCCAACCCCTTACACACGACGCCTTTTAGGCGGCCGGCAACCGTTATGCGGAATAGGCGTCCCGTCGATGATATTAGAGATCTTGAAACCCAAATTATTAAGGGATCGCACGGCAGATTCCCTGCCCGGGCCAGGGCCCTTTATGCGAACGTCAAGATTTTTAATTCCGTATTCCTTAGCCACCAGACCGGCCTTTTCTGCCGCGACCTGCGCTGCGAAAGGAGTGCTCTTGCGCGACCCGCGAAACCCAGATGCTCCCGCGGTGGCCCAGGATAGCGCGTTGCCCTTGCGATCGGTGATGGTGATAATAGTGTTATTGAAGGACGCGCTAATGTATGCGATACCGTCTGAGATATCTTTTCTAATGCGCTTGGTCGAGCGGTTTGCACCAGCCATTTATATTCCTCTAGATACCCTGATTATTTACGAATAGGACGCCGGGGGCCTTTTCTTGTTCTAGCATTCGTTCTAGTTCTTTGCCCTCTTACCGGCAACCCTCTGCGGTGACGCAGCCCGCGATAGCAGCCCAGATCCATCAAACGCTTGATATTCATGGACACTTCACGCCTGAGATCACCTTCAACCAGGTATCTTGACACGGCATCGCGAATTTTTTCGATTTGATCTTCTGCGAGGCTCTTAACTTTTACCGACGGCTCAACACCCACTTCCTTACAAATATCGGCCGCGCGAGATCGCCCGATCCCGTATATCGCAGTCAAAGAAATCACTAGGTGCTTGTTGTCGGGTATATTGACCCCAGAAATACGTGCCATCTCAAAAGTCTCCAGAACTCATTAGGCGCCTCGGCAAAAAAGAGAATTTTATCGCATCGCGCGCGTTAAGACAATCTCAACCCTGCCTTTGCTTATGGCGGGCGTCTTTACAAATCACACGCACCGTGCCACTTCGCTTCAAGATCTTACAATTTCTGCAAATCTTTTTTACCGATGCTCTTACTTTCATTTCAATTACTCACTGATAAACTTGATTCAATTGATGCTTATATGGGATTTCTTCATCAATCCTTCATACTGATGAGAGATGATATAAGTCTGCATTTGGGTCATGAAGTCCATAACGACCACGACGATAATAAGCAATGACGTACCACCAAAATAGAAAGGCACGTTCCAATACACAATCAGGAATTCCGGCAACAGGCACACCAACGTGATGTAGATTGCACCGGCCAAAGTCAGACGCGTCATTACCCCGTCGATGTAACTTGCGGTATTCTGGCCCGGACGCACACCAGGTATGAAGGCACCAGACTTCTTCAAGTTCTCGGCGGTCTCGGTAGAATTAAACACCAGTGCCGCGTAGAAAAAGCAGAAGAACACTATGGCTGCCGCGTAAAAGATCACATAAAGAGGCTGTCCGGGCGAGAGCGTCGTCGCCACGTCTTGCAGCCAACCCATATTAGCCGAGTTACCAAACCAACCGGCTAACGTCGCCGGGAACAGGATAATACTCGAGGCGAAAATCGGTGGGATAACGCCCGACATATTGAGCTTCAGAGGAAGAAAACTCTTGTGCGCCGCATACATCTTGCGGCCTTCCTGCCTCTTAGCATAATTGATGGTGATGCGTCTCTGCCCGCGCTCTACGAACACCACCAGAGCGGTAACCGCGAATGCGATCGCAAACAACGCTATCACGGCGAGAGGCCCCATTTCCCCGGTTCTAGCCAATTCGAGCGTACCCCCGACAGCGGAGGGTAGACCCGCCACGATACCGGAAAAAATGATAATCGAAATACCGTTGCCGATACCGCGCTCGGTAACCTGCTCACCGAGCCACATCAGAAAAACGGTTCCAGACACCAAGGAAACAGCCGTGATGAAAACAAATTGCCATCCTGGACTGATTACGACCGGAACGCCGGAGGCTACTTGGTTTTGTAGCGCCAATGCGATACCCACAGCCTGGAAGCTGGCCAAAACCACCGTCGCGTACCGGGTGTACTGATTTATTTTTTTTCGCCCGGACTCGCCTTCTTTCTTGATCTGCTCCAGTTGCGGGATTACCACCGCCATCAATTGGAGGATGATGGACGCCGATATATAGGGCATGATGCCCAAGGCAAAGATACTGAGCCTCTTGAGCGCGCCACCGGAAAACATGTTGACCATGTCGAGAATCGACCCGCCCTGCTGCTGAAACATCGCAGCCAGTGCCCTAGGGTCCACCCCAGGTATCGGTATGTGTGCGCCTATCCTATAAACAACCAACGCGCCGAGAACAAACAGCAAACGCTGGCGCAACTCGGTTAAACGACCAAATCTCTCTGTCAGCGCTGGATTCAAGGTATTCACTTAGGCCTCTACTTTGCCGCCCTTGGACTCAATCAGCGCCCGCGCTCCGCGGGTAACCGATACTCCCCTGAGAGTCACGGAACCGTTCAACTCTCCAGAGTCGAATACTCTCACCCGTTTTGTTCTAGCCGGCACGACATTGGCCGCGATAAGCGCAGCGATGTCTATGGTCACCCCTTCCGGGAAACCGTTTAGCTCGCTAAGCCGAACTTGAGCGACAGAAGCTTTGAGATGAGATTTGAAACCCACCTTAGGCAGACGGCGCTGTAACGGCATCTGACCGCCTTCGAAACCGACCTTGTGGAAGCCACCAGCCCGGGCATGTTGGCCCTTATGACCCCTACCGGCTGTTTTACCGAGCGTAGACCCGATGCCGCGGCCAAGTCTCTTGTTTTTCTTCCGGCTTCCCGGCGCAGGCGCAATTGTATTTAGAAACATGTTACTGAGCCTCGACTTTTAGCATGTAGGATACTTTCGCAATCATGCCCCGGTTTTCAGGCGTGTCCGACACGGAGACGGTCTGATGAATACGGCGTATCCCTAGCCCTCGCAGGCACGCCTTGTGAGCTTCCAGCCGGCCATTCTTGCTTTTGATCTGCGTTACTTTGAGCAGTTTCTGACTCATTTCTCCTGTCCCCTGAGTTCTGACAGTGTAAGCCCACGCTTAGCCGCGACATGTTTAGGATCCCGCATCTCGGACAGGCCCTTTATCGTTGCGCGAACGACATTGATTGGGTTATTCGTGCCGATGCATTTTGCGAGAACGTTATGGACACCCACCACTTCGAAAACTGCGCGCATCGCGCCGCCGGCGATGATACCTGTACCCTCCGAGGCCGGTTGCATGAACACTTTCGCGGCTCCAGTACTAGCAACGATCGGATACTGCAAGGTGTCGCCGTTTAGGGCAACTTTGCGCAGGTTTTTCCGCGCCTGTTCCATAGACTTCTGTATTGCAACCGGGACTTCCCTGGCCTTGCATAGCCCGTATCCAACGCGGCCGTTGCCATCGCCGACTACCGTCAACGCCGTAAAACCGAATTGTCGCCCGCCTTTTACAACTTTCGCCACTCGCCTGACTGCGACGAGCTTTTCCTGAAGACCATCTGCGGAGCTCGCTTGACTCGATGTATTTGCCATTTTCTTTCTCTACAAACTTAAACCGGCTTCACGGGCGGCATCGGCCAATGCTTTGACGCGGCCATGATATTTGAAACCCGAGCGATCGAAAGCCACATGAGTAATGCCTGCGGACAACGCCTTCTGAGCCAGCACGGACCCGACTACTTTTGCTGCAGCCACGTTCCCCGTGTAGCTTTCGAGCTTGGATTTGACATCCGCTTGCAACGTAGATGCACTTACCACCACTTGTGATCCGTCGGCGGAAAACACCTGCGCGTAAATATGCTTTGGCGTCCTGTGTACGGTAAGGCGGTTGGCGCCGAGGGAGCGAATAATGTGCCTGGTCTTCGCAGCTCGCTTCAATCTAGATTCTTTCTTATCCACAGCGCACCTTATTTCTTCTTGGCTTCTTTCTTAATAATCACTTCATCCGAGTATCGCACGCCTTTCCCTTTGTAAGGCTCCGGCGGCCGGTAGGCTCTGATATTGGCAGCGACTTGGCCGACCAACTGGCGGTCGCAACCTTTTACGACTATTTCCGTTTGGACGGGCGTTTCGACTACGATACCTTCCGGCACTTCATATTCGACGGGGTGGGAATACCCCAAGGAAAGGCTCAATACATTGCCCTTCGCCTGCGCACGATACCCGACACCGACCAAAGTCAATTTCTTTTCGTATCCAGCGCTGACTCCGACCACCATGTTATTAATATTTGCGCGGGTGGTTCCGGCCAAGGCGTTTGCAACCTTATCCGTTTTGGAGTTATCTACGGTGATGGCGCCGTCACCGATGCCGACGCCGACCGAAGGATGCAGTCGGGCGGTCAATGCTCCTTTGGCACCCTTGACGTGAAGCAGTGTCCCGTTCAAAGTCGCTTCTACGCCTTTTGGCAATGCAACGGGATTTTTGGCTACTCTTGACATGTTTAATTCCTGGACTGAAGAAGCGTATCGCTTATGACACGACGCAAAGGACTTCGCCCCCCTGACCCAGGTGGCTCGCGCGGTTTCCCGCCATCACACCTTTGGAGGTCGAAACGATGGCTATGCCCAATCCGCCTAGTACGCTTGGCAGCTCGTCTTTCGACTTGTATACCCGGCGACCGGGTCTACTGACCCGCTTGTACGACTCTATAACAGGAGCACCCTTGTAATACTTCAAGGAAATAGTCAACTCCGGCTTCGCATCGCTATCGCTCGCCGAGAAACTCTCGATATAACCTTCTTCTTTCAGAACAGAACAAATAGCCTGCTTCAACTTAGAAGATGGAACCGTCACCTCTGACTTACCGGCTGTTTGTCCATTCATGATGCGGGTAAACATATCCGCCAAGGGATCGGTCATACTCATAGTCGCTATTACCTTAAGTTAATTGTCTTGCCTTCGTGTCTTTATAGTCGCCGAGCTCTGCAGTTCTTTACCAGCTGGCCTTGACTACGCCCGGAACGTCACCGCGCATAACCGACTCGCGCAGTTTGTTTCTGCCTAGACCGAACTTTCTATAATACCCGTGGGGACGGCCGGTAAGATTGCAACGATTCCGGACCCTGGACGGAGACGAATCACGCGGGAGCTTTTGTAGTTTCAATTGCGCATCAAAGCGCTCGTCATCCGTCAAGTTGGCGCTCTTTATGATTCCCTTCAGTTGCTGGCGTTTCTGATAGTGTTTCGAAGCCAGTGCCTTACGCTTGACTTCCCGAGCGATCATGGATTTTTTTGCCATTGTCTTGTACGCGATTAGGTGCGAAACGGAAACTTGAACTGTTCAAGCAGTACACGAGCCTCTTCGTCGGTGCGAGCACTCGTCGTGATCGTTATATCAAGACCCCGAATCGCATCGATTTTGTCGTAATCGATCTCCGGAAAAATGATCTGCTCTCTAATTCCCAGCGAATAGCTGCCGCGTCCGTCAAAGGATTTCGGGCTCAAGCCGCGGAAATCCCGGATTCGAGGGATCGCAATACTGATAAGACGATCGAGAAACTCATACATTTTCTCGCGCCTGAGAGTAACCTTGCATCCTACCGCCATGCCTTCGCGAATCTTGAACCCCGCGATCGACTTCCTCGCGTAGGTGATTACCGGTTTCTGCCCGGCAATCTTCTGCATATCCTCTACGGCATTTTGCAGGATTTTCTTATCAGCCACCGCCTCGCCGACTCCCATGTTGAGAGTTATCTTTTGCAGTCTGGGAACCTGCATGACGGAGCTATACTGGTTTTTCGCGAATAACTCTGCGACTATCTTTTCTTTGTATAAACTTTGTAATCTGGCCATGATCAACTCTTCGTTCGCTATTAGGCGTCGACTACTTCGTTGGTAGACTTGAAATAGCGCACTTTACGCCCGTCAGCCAATAACCTGAAGCCTACGCGGTCGGCTTTGTTAGTCGCCGGGTTAAGTAGGGCGACGTTCGATACGTGCACAGGCAACGCTTTTTCGACTATGCCCCCCGCTCTGGACAGAGTCGGATTGGGTTTTTGATGCTTTTTGACGTGGTTTACGCCATCAACCAGGATTCGATCGTTGTTTGCGATTTCGAGCACCGTGCCTTGTTTGCCCTTATCCTTACCGGCGAGCACGACAACTCGATCACCTTTTTTAATTTTGCGCATTTCTTTACCCCGAACCGTCAAATCACTTCTGGAGCCAGAGAAATGATCTTCATAAATTTCTCCGACCGCAGTTCACGCGTTACCGGCCCGAAGATACGCGTTCCCAGTGGTTGATGCTGGTTATTCAACAAAACTGCGGCATTTCCGTCGAAACGGATCACGGAGCCGTCCGATCTCCGCACACCCTTGCGAGTACGAACGACGACGGCGTTATACACCTCGCCTTTTTTAACACGCCCGCGGGGAATAGCGTCTTTGACACTCACCTTAATTACATCGCCGATATTAGCGTAGCGTCGATGCGAACCGCCCAGCACTTTAATACACATAACCTGGCGAGCGCCGCTGTTGTCGGCGACGTCCAGACACGTCTGCATCTGTATCATCGTATGATCCTCAAGCCCTAATTAATAATTATGTTCTTACTTCGCTTTTTCTACGATACGATGAAGAACCCAGGTCTTGTTTTTCGATAACGGGCGGCTGGCCACAATTTCCACGATATCGCCTTCATGGCACTCGTTGTTTTCATCGTGCGCCATCAACTTTGTAGTCCGCTTGATGTATTTTCCGTATACCGGATGGGGAACCAACCGTTGCACTTCGACCGAAATGGACTTATCCATTTTGTTACTGACGACCTTGCCAGCAACGGTACGCGGGCTTTGCTGTGCTTCACTCATACGGCCAAACCTCTTTCAGCTTTTACCGTGTTCACACGGGCGATATCTCGGCGGACCTTCTTGATCCGGTCGGGCTTGCCCAACTGACCGGTCGCTTTCTGCATTTGAAGGTTAAACTGTTCTTTGTATAAATCGCTCAGAACTGTATCCAGTTCTTCCACGGTTTTCTGTCTCAATTCTGTTGCTTTCATCACATCACCGTTCGATGCGTAAAGGTCGTCTTGATCGGCAGCTTGGCAGCCGCCAGACGAAACGCCTCGCGCGCAAGTTCCTCGCTCACGCCTTCGAGTTCATAGAGCATGGTTCCCGGCTTCACCTGAGCAATCCAGTATTCTACACTACCTTTGCCGCTTCCCATACGAACTTCTAGCGGTTTTCTCGAAATCGGCTTGTCCGGAAAAATCCGGATCCAGATTTTTCCACCGCGCTTGACATGACGAGAGATTGTCCGTCTTGCCGCTTCGATCTGCCGGGCAGTGATTCTGCCCCGGTCAACGGCCTTAAGCCCGAACTCACCGAAGCTAACCTTGCTCCCCTTGTGAGCAAGACCCCGGTTGTCTCCTTTCATCTGCTTTCTATATTTTGTTCTCTTCGGCTGCAACATACTTCGAATTCCTCAGTTACGCTTCGGTTATGCCAGCTGATTTTGCGTCGCTCGCCGCATGGAATACTTCGCCCTTAAATATCCACACCTTGACGCCAATGACGCCATACGTCGTGTGAGCTTCCGCAAAGCCGTAGTCGATATCGGCCCGGAAGGTGTGTAACGGCACTCTTCCTTCGCGGTACCATTCCGTCCGCGCGATTTCTGCTCCGTTCAGACGACCGGCAACGTTGATTTTTATGCCCTCCGCACCAAGGCGCAGCGTGTTTTGCACCGCGCGCTTCATGGCCCGACGGAACATGATGCGTTTTTCGAGCTGTTGCGCGACGCCTTCGGCCACCAATTGCGCGTCGAGCTCCGGCTTTCTTATCTCTTCGACGTTCAGCTGAACGGGTACCTCGAGGATTCGGGAGATCTCGCGGCGCAGCGCGTCGATGTCTTCGCCTTTCTTGCCGATCACCAAGCCTGGGCGCGCCGTGTGTACGGTTATGTGTGCGTTGTTAGCTGGGCGGTTGATCTGTATCCGGCTGATGGACGCGTGCCCCAGCTTGGCCTTCAGAAACTCGCGAATCTTGATGTCTTTATACAGGAATTCCGGATAGTTCTTGCTGCTGGCATACCAGCGCGAGGTCCAGTCTTTAATATATCCCAACCGAATGCCGGTTGGATGTACTTTTTGCCCCATGATAAAGACCCTTAGTTATTTTCTGAAACTTTAACAGTTATGTGACTGGTTCTTTTAGCTATTCTATTACCCCGCCCCTTGGCTCTAGGCTGCATACGCTTCAGAACTGGTCCTTCATTTACATAGATGGAAGAGACTTTCAGCTCATCGACGTCGGCACCATCATTGTGCTCGGCATTGGCGATGGCCGATTCAAGCACTTTCTTGACAATCTGAGCCGACTTCTTATTGCTGAAATTCAGCAGGTCTATCGCGCTACTAACGCTCAGCCCCCGAATCTGATCGGCAACCAATCGGGCTTTCTGTGGAGAGACGCGGGCATTGCTTAGCTTCGCTGAGGTTTCCATCGTTATCACCAAACCACTTATTTCGATTTCTTATCGGCCTGATGGCCTTTGTAAGTTCGCGTCGGAGCAAACTCACCCAATTTGTGCCCAACCATATTATCCGAAATAAGAACGGGCACATGTTGCTTACCGTTATGTATGGCCAGGGTCAGCCCTATCATTTCCGGGATTACCATCGACCTTCTCGACCAAGTCTTGATGGGTCTTTTCGTCCCACTTTGGCTGGCTTCCAGAACCTTTTTCAGAATGTGGTGGTCTACAAATGGACCTTTGCTAATAGAACGCGGCACGCTTACTTACTCCTAACTTTTATCTTTGCTTGCGACTGCGAACGACCATTTCATCTGTTCGCTTGTTATTGCGAGTCTTGTAGCCCTTCGTCGGCGTTCCCCAAGGAGACACTGGATGACGGCCTCCTGAAGTCCGACCCTCACCACCGCCATGCGGATGGTCGACTGGGTTCATGGCCACGCCTCGAACGGTGGGCCGCACACCGCGCCATCGCGAGGCACCCGCTTTTCCCAACGACACCAAATTGTGTTCAGAGTTGGAAACTTCGCCGATCACAGCTTTGCAGCTTGCCAGGATTTTGCGCATCTCGCCGGAGCGCAACCTTACGGTCACATATGCGCCTTCTTTGGCCACGAGTTGTACCGAGGCACCGGCGCTGCGAGCGATCTGCGCCCCTTTACCGGGCTTAAGCTCGACGCAATGGATCTGCGAACCCAGCGGGATATTCCTCAATGGAAGACTGTTTCCAACTTTTATTGGCGCAAACTCCGACGAAATGACTTCCTGTCCCACCTGAAGCCCCTTGGAAGCGATCACATATCGTCTCTCGCCATCGCGATAAAGAATCAGGGCGATATGCGCGGTCCTGTTCGGATCATATTCGATTCGTTCCACGATTCCCGCGATTTCGAGCTTGTCGCGCTTGAAATCGATGACGCGATAATGCTGCTTGTGGCCACCGCCCTTGTGGCGCGTCGTCACCCGGCCTTGATTATTACGTCCTGACGTCTTCGACTTTTTCTCTAATAGGGCGTCATACGGTCGTCCCTTATAGAGCCCCTCAGTTTTTACCCGCACTACGAAGCGCGCGCCAGCCGACGTTGGTTTTGATTTAATTAGAGCCATTTTCTTGTTCCAGTATTTACTGATACCGCCTAGCCGGGGTGATTCGCTTAAGCCGCAGACAGGTCTATCGAGAAACCGGGCTGAAGTTTTACGTAGGCTTTCTTCCAGTCCGACTTCTGTCCGACAAATCTTCCGAAACGTTTGTCTTTCCCTTTCACATTAAGCACGTTGACCGACGCAACTTTAACCTCGAACAATGTCTCGACGGCTTTTTTAATCTGTGCCTTATTCGCGGCGCTTTTCACCCGGAATACTACCTGATTATTACTTTCGGCCGCACTGGAGCTCTTTTCCGAAATTACCGGGCCCTTCAGCACTCGTATCAAGTCTTGTTTTTTCATCCCAGGTTTTCCTCAAGATTCTTAACGGCTTGCGCGGTCAATATCACCTTGTCGCTATGTACGAGCGACACCGGACTCAGGGCGCTAGTCGTGGAGACTTCAACGGCCTGAAGATTCCGGGCGGCCAAGTAGAGATCGACGTTTACGGCGTCCGTAATAATCAGTGCGTTACTCAGCCCCAGATTCTTCAGAGTGCTGTTCAGCTCTTTGGTCTTGGGCGCGGATGGGTAAATATCATCCGTCACGATCAAACGATCCTGTCTCAGCAATTCGGAAAAGATGGACCGCAGCGCAGCCCGGTACATTTTCTTGTTGAGCTTCTGTTTGTAGGAACGGTTACGCGCCGCGAAGGTAACACCACCGGTTCTCCACAACGGACTTCTCGTAGTACCGGCACGGGCGCGACCAGACCCCTTTTGCTTCCAGGGTTTCGCACCGCCTCCGCTTACGTCGGCCCGGGTTTTCTGACCCTTGGTCCCGGACCGGGCGGCGGCCAGGTAGGACACTACCAACTGATGCACGAGTGACTCGTTGAAGTCCTGACCAAACACAAGCTCTGAGACTTCTAGAGCTTCTCCACTCTTTCCGTTTTTAATTAACGGGATTTGTAGGCTCATTTCGATGTATCCTGATTATTTCTTGACGGCCGGACGTACGACCACGTCGCCACCGCGCGGACCCGGCACCGCCCCTTTGATCAACAACAGCGACTTGGCCTGATCGATTGCCGCCACCTTAAGGTTTTCTGCCGTCTTATACTCGGCCCCCAAGTGGCCGGCCATCTTCTTGCCCTTAAATACACGTCCCGGCGTCTGGTTTTGGCCGATGGAACCGGGAGCACGATGAGACAGGGAGTTACCGTGCGTCGCGTCCTGAGTCCGGAAGTTGTATCTCTTTATGACGCCAGCAAAGCCTTTGCCGATAGTGAAGCCGCGCACGTCGACATATTGGCCTTCCTCGAACTGATTGACATCCAGGACGGCTCCAACGGCATATTCGGTAGTATCGGCGTCGCTCAGTCTGAATTCCCACAGACCGCGACCGGCCTCGACGCCCCCATTGGCATAATGGCCGGCGAGTGGCTTCGACAGACGCGATCGCTTCTTCTCACCGGTTGTTACCTGAACCGCGCGGTAGCCGTCATTGTCGACGGTCTTAACCTGGACAATTCGATTTGGATCTACCTGCAGCACCGTTACAGGAATAACCGAACCATCCTCGGCATAGATGCGCGTCATTCCGCATTTGCGCCCAACCAAACCAATCGCCATTTCTTAACTCCAATAGAACTTTTTTATTTATTAATTCAGCTTAATTTGTACGTCCACGCCGGCCGACAAATCCAACTTCATTAGCGCATCCACCGTTTTGTCGGTAGGCTCGATGATATCGAGCAATCGCTTATGCGTCCGTAATTCATACTGGTCGCGCGCATCCTTGTTAACGTGCGGAGACACCAGAACCGTGAAGCGCTCTTTCTTCGTCGGAAGAGGAATCGGACCGAGGACCTGAGCTCCGGTGCGCTTTGCGGTTTCGACAATTTCAGAAGCCGATTGGTCAATCAGGCGATGATCGAACGCTTTCAGCCGGATGCGTATTCTTTGCTTAGACATTTTGCTCACTCGATGACCTTGGAAACCACACCCGCACCGACGGTGCGGCCGCCTTCGCGCACGGCGAAACGCAGACCTTCTTCCATCGCGATCGGGGCGATCAGCTTGACCGTGATCTTGATGTTGTCGCCCGGCATGACCATTTCCACGCCTTCCGGCAGTTCGGCCGCACCGGTGACGTCGGTGGTACGGAAGTAGAACTGCGGACGGTAGCCGTTGAAGAACGGGGTGTGACGACCGCCTTCTTCCTTCGACAAGACGTAGATCTCGGCTTCGAAGTGGGTGTGCGGGGTGATGGTGCCCGGCTTGGCCAGTACCTGGCCGCGCTCGACGTCTTCACGCTTGGTGCCGCGCAGCAGCACGCCGACGTTGTCGCCCGCCACACCTTCGTCCAGCAGTTTGCGGAACATTTCGACGCCGGTGCAGGTGGTCTTGACCGTGTTCTTGATACCGACGATCTCGACTTCTTCGCCAACCTTGACTTTGCCGCGCTCGATACGGCCAGTGACCACGGTGCCACGACCGGAGATGGAGAACACGTCTTCGATCGGCATCAGGAAGGGCAGGTCCACCGGACGCTCGGGCAGCGGGATGTAGTCATCCAGCGCCTGCACCAGCTTGTGGATGGCCGGCACGCCGATGTCGCTCTGATCACCTTCCAGCGCCTTGAGCGCGGAACCGATGATGATGGGGGTGTCGTCGCCCGGGAACTTGTAGGTGCTGAGCAGTTCGCGGATTTCCATTTCGACCAGCTCGAGCAACTCGGGATCGTCGACCATGTCGGCCTTGTTCAGGAACACGACGATGTAGGGCACACCGACCTGGCGGGCCAGCAGGATGTGCTCGCGGGTCTGCGGCATGGGGCCGTCAGCGGCGGAGCAGACCAGGATCGCGCCGTCCATCTGCGCGGCGCCGGTGATCATGTTCTTGACGTAGTCGGCGTGACCGGGGCAATCCACGTGGGCGTAGTGGCGCGTCGGCGATTCGTACTCGACATGGGCGGTGGCGATGGTGATACCGCGCTCGCGCTCTTCCGGTGCCGCATCGATCTGATCGTAGGCCTTAAATTCGCCACCGAAACGCTCGGCGCCGATCTTGGTCAGAGCAGCCGTCAGAGTGGTCTTGCCATGGTCGACGTGACCGATCGTTCCCACGTTGACGTGCGGCTTGGTGCGCGTGAATTTCTCTTTGGACACGGTTTACTACCTCGTTCTATCTTGAATTCTGGTTGCTCTAGGTGGTCAATCTTTTAATCACCACATCGGCGACATTCGAAGGCGCTTCGACGTACTTCTCGAATTGCATGCTGTACGTCGCTCGCCCCTGGGTCGCCGAGCGTAGATCCGTGGCGTACCCGAACATCTCCGACAGCGGGACTTCGCAGCTGATCGCCTTACCCGAAGGCATGTCTTCCATTCCATGGATCACCCCTCGGCGCCGGTTAATATCGCCCACCACATCTCCCATGTAGTCTTCGGGCGTTACTACCTCGACCTTCATGATCGGCTCAAGCAAAACCGGATTAGCTTTGCGCGCGCCTTCTTTAAATCCGATCGAGCCCGCGATCTTGAAGGCCATTTCGTTCGAATCAACGTCGTGGTAGGACCCGTCAAACAGCGTCACTTTTACGTCCACGACTGGGAAGCCAGCGAGTATACCATTCTGCAACTGCTCCTGGATACCCTTATCCACCGCTGGGATGTATTCCTTCGGAACCACCCCACCGACGACCCCGTTGACGAACTCGTACCCGGTTCCCGGCGGCAGAGGCTCGATACGCAGCCAGACATGACCGTACTGCCCCCGCCCACCGGTTTGGCGGACGTACTTGCCTTCCTGCTCCACGCCGGATCGTATGGTCTCGCGGTAAGCCACCTGCGGAGCGCCCACATTGGCATCCACCCCGAACTCACGCTTCATGCGATCGACGATGATCTCTAGATGCAATTCACCCATCCCTGAAATGATGACCTGCCCCGTCTCTTCGTCGGTATGCACGCGGAAAGAAGGGTCCTCCTGCGCAAGCTTACTCAGCGCCAAGCCCATCTTTTCCTGATCCGACTTCGTCTTGGGTTCCACGGCGACCGATATCACCGGCTCCGGGAATTCCATACGTTCGAGGGTGATCATCTCTTTCTGATCGCAAAGGGTGTCACCCGTCGTGACGTCCTTCAGACCGATCGCTGCGGCGATGTCGCCCGCACGGACCTCTTTGATTTCTTCGCGATTGTTCGCGTGCATCTGGACCAGGCGCCCGATACGCTCACGCCGACTCTTCACCGGGTTGTAAACGGTATCACCCGAAGCAAGAACCCCGGAATAAACACGGATGAATGTCAAAGCCCCGACGAAGGGGTCGGTCGCGATCTTGAACGCCAGCGCGGAAAAAGGCTCTTGGTCGTCCGCCTTGCGATGCCCCTCGCTCTCGCCGGAGAGATGCCCCGACACCGGCGGAATGTCTATCGGCGATGGCATATACTCGATCACGGCATCCAGCATCGCCTGCACGCCCTTGTTCTTGAAGGCCGAACCGCAGAGCACCGGCACGATCTCGCCCGCGATGGTCCTTTGGCGAATGGCGCTCTTGATCTCAGAAGGACTGAGCGCGACCCCCTCCAGATAGCGGACCATCAGATCTTCGCTGGCCTCGGCCGCAGCCTCGACCAACTTCTCGCGCCAACCCGCGCAATCCGCCGCCATTTCGGCCGGAATATCCCTTTCCTCGAAGCGAGTGCCCTGAGTCGCGTCATCCCAGTAGATGGCCCTCATCTTCACGAGATCGACCACGCCCTTGAAATGCTCTTCGGCACCTATTGGCAATTGCAGCGGCACCGGATTGCCACCCAGCCGGCTCTTGATCTGACCGACAACCCGCAGAAAGTCTGCCCCGGTGCGATCCATCTTATTTATGAACGCGAGACGGGGAACGCGGTACTTGTCGGCTTGACGCCAGACGGTCTCCGATTGCGGCTCAACTCCGCCGACCGCACAAAACACAGCGCAGGCGCCGTCCAGCACACGCAAGGACCGCTCTACCTCGATCGTGAAATCGACGTGTCCCGGCGTATCGATAATGTTGATCCGATGCTGCGGAAACCCGCCATCCATACCCCGCCAGAAACAGGTGGTCGCCGCGGACGTGATCGTGATTCCGCGCTCCTGCTCCTGCTCCATCCAATCCATGGTGGCCGCACCGTCGTGGACTTCGCCAATCTTGTGCGAAACCCCGGTATAAAAAAGCACACGCTCGGTCGTGGTCGTCTTGCCCGCATCGATATGAGCCATGATGCCTATATTTCTATAGTGCTCAATGGGCGTTGTGCGGGCCACGACCTCAACCTACCGGCGTTATAGTAATTACAGCGGACTTACCAGCGATAATGCGAGAACGCCTTATTCGCCTCAGCCATCTTATGGGTATCTTCGCGCTTCTTAACGGCCGAACCGCGATTCTCATGGGCGTCAATGACCTCACCGGCCAATTTCAAGCCCATGCCTTTCTCGCCCCGCTTGCGGGCCGCATCGATCAGCCAACGCATCGCGAGCGCGGATCGTCTGGCGGGACGTACCTCCACCGGTACCTGATAAGTGGCACCGCCCACGCGACGCGACTTCACCTCGACCACCGGCTGCACATTTTCCAAGGCCTTCGTCAGAACATCGACGGAGTTCTGACCGGTCTTGCCTTCGATATAATCCAGCGCGCCGTAAACGATCTTCTCGGCGACAGACTTCTTTCCATCGACCATCAGCATATTGACGAAGCGCGCCAGCGTCTCGCTGCCAAAACGCGGATCCGGATTGACTTCTCTTTTAACTGAATTTCTTCTTCTGGACATTGCTATAAGACCCGCAATTAATTAAGCCTTAGGACGCTTAGCGCCGTACTTGGAACGCCCCTGACGGCGCTTCGCCACACCCGCAGTATCGAGACTGCCGCGCACGATGTGATAACGCACACCCGGCAAGTCCTTTACACGACCGCCACGAATCAGTACGACAGAGTGTTCCTGGAGGTTATGCCCCTCACCGCCGATATAACTCGTGACCTCGGCACCATTCGTCAAGCGCACACGAGCGACCTTACGAAGCGCGGAATTCGGCTTTTTCGGGGTCGTGGTATAAACCCTCGTACATACGCCGCGGCGCTGCGGGCAACTATCAAGCGCCGGCACATTACTTTTTTCTTTCTTACTAACTCGCGGCTTCCGAACCAATTGATTGATAGTGGTCATTCCCGATACTCCGGTATATTGCCTAACCCTGCAGCTACATTAATAAAAACAAACGCCACAACCCGCGCCCCGCTAAGCAGCGCGGCCGCGCGCAGTGAAGAGGGCAAATCTATAGCAAATGCCACACCACGTCAACCGCGAACGTTGTGTAAAAAAAAGAGCTTACACGCATGTAAGCTCTTTACGATTTGGCTCCCCCGGACGGGCTCGAACCGCCGACCCAGTGATTAACAGTCACTTGCTCTACCGACTGAGCTACAGGGGAGTAACGTAGAATTTACCAACCACAGGAGGATGGAACCGCCCTGTGATTACTGCGCAAAAAAAATGGCGCGCCCGGAGAGATTCGAACTCCCGACCACCTAGTTCGTAGCCAGGTACTCTATCCAACTGAGCTACGGGCGCGCTACAGAATGCGCATTATGGACATCCCACCCTTTCCTGTCAACACCTATTTTGCATCGGCTCAGAGCTCACCTCGGTCTCCTCGGCTCCACACCGTCGCGCGGGGCGGCCTGCGAGCGGATCGCAACAGTCTGATTCATCCAATTTACGTTCAGGCACGGTATAAAGATATCCTCCCTCTCAGCGGACAATGCGGCGTGGAACCTTCCATCAAACCTCATGCTCCTTCCTGCATACGTAACAGGGAGCCGATATTGGACATCCTACGCACATATTTCGCGCGCTGCGGTCATGTTCTGGAGATAGGAAGCGGCACTGGGCAGCACGCGGTTTACTTCGCCGAAGCCCTGAGCCATCTGGCTTGGCAATGCTCCGATCGCGCGGAAAATCTGTCGGGCATTCGAACATGGCTGGATGAAGCGGCCCTGCCCAACACGCCGCCCCCTATTGAACTGGACGTAAGCGGTGCCTGGCCCGGCGGACCCTACGATGCGATCTTCAGTGCGAACACCCTGCACATCATGCACTGGACCGAGGTCGAGCGATTCTTTGCCGGGCTCAAATCCGTCATGGCCTCCGGGGCCAAATTGGCGATCTACGGCCCTTTCAACTACGAAGGCCGGTACAGCAGCCCGAGCAACGCCGACTTCGACGCCTGGCTTAAGGCCAGGGATATGCGCCAAGGCATACGCGACTTCGAAGCGGTGGCCGATTTGGCAACCGGCATCGGCCTGGAATTGCTCGAAGACCGAGCGATGCCTGCCAATAACCGCGCCTTGATCTGGCAATTCGTGAGGCCTTGAATTATGCGTGCAATCCTACTCGAACATGCGCACGATTTACCCGAAGCCGATTGGAATGCACTCGACACGGACGACGACCCCTTCATCAACCGCGCATTCCTGGGCATAGCCGAGCAGACGGGCGCGGCCGATGAAGGTCTCGGGTGGCGCCCCCTGCATTTGACTCTGCGCGACGACCACGATCGCTTGACCGCACTGCTCCCGCTCTATCTGCGCAGTCATTCCTTCGGGGACTTCTCCCAGGATTGGCATTGGCCCTCGGCCTGGCGCCAGGCCGGGCTGGACTATTACCCCAAGCTGGTGACCGGCGTTCCGTTTACGCCCTCGCCCGGTCCGCGCCTGCTGACGCGGGCAGAACCGGAGGTAAGCGCCGCGCCCACCCTCATAGCCGCGGCGCTCGACCTGGTGCAGGAATTGGGGGTTTCGTCCTGGCAATGCCTGTTTGCCCGCGAGGCGGACCACGGTCTGCTGGAATCCGCCGGCCTGCTGCTCCGGCGCGGAGTCCAGTTCCACTGGTTCAACCGGGGTTACCGCGATTTCACAGACTTCCTCGAAACCTTCAACGCCGAAAAACGCAAGAAGGTCAAGCGCGAGCGCCGCCAGGTGAGCGATGCCGGGCTGCGCATCGAGGTCCGGCATGGCGACGAGATCGATGCCTCGTTGTGGAAGGCGATCCACAGGCATTACCGAGATACCTTCAGCCGCTACGGCAATCACCCCGCATTCTCCCTGGAGTTCTTCCAGCGCGTTGGGGCAGCCCTGGCGCGTCGGATGGTGGTGTTCGTCGCCTGGCGAGACGAGCAACCGGTCGCTTCGGCCATTTGCTACCGGAACGGCGCCGTCCTGTTCGGCCGTCACTGGGGGACGGACATCGATAGCCCCGGCCTGCATTTCGAACTGTGTTATTACAGCGGCATCGAATACGCCATCGCCCACGGCCTGCGACGCTTCGAGCCCGGAGCCCAAGGCGAGCACAAACTGGCCCGCGGCTTCGAACCTGCACCGACCTGGTCGGCATTCTGGATCGCGGATCCACGCATGCGCCGCGCCGTGGCCGACTTCCTGGCCCGCGAAGACACGGCCGTGCAGGACTACGAGGCGGAAATGGCGGAGCGTTTACCCTACAAAATTCAGCAGCAAACTTCCTGAGGCCATCGATGTCTCAGGCTTCGGTGCCACCTGCCTCGGCCTATTGAATAAGCCTTGCCGCAATACTGTAAAAGCCGCGACGGGCCGCCGGCCACTTCGAGAACGACGCCGAACGATAGACCGGCGTCATCTGATCGAGCTAACTCGATGCCCGCTTGAGCCCGTATACCTTCAACTGACTGCCCACGACCGTCTCGTTGTCCGCCGCGACGCGGTAGATCATCACATAGACGCGCCCATTGGCGACCACGGGCGGTATCATGCGGGACATCTTGCCGAGACCGCCGCGCGATCCATCGCCCGTGCGGAACAGCCGTTTCAGCTTGCCGCCGGGCAGGATGGTGGTGGCGTCATAGGCGACCAACTGGCCTTCGGCGAAATGCTTGTTGGCATCGCCGTATTTGGCGTAGACCACCCACAATATGGCCGAACCGAAATCGACCGCGCCCGGCAGCCCGGAAATGGCCGAGGGCTTGCCCGACACCATCAGCAATCCGCCGGGCATGCCGCCCGGAGAGTCCTCGTTACCAGACGCGATCTCCGATCCCTCGGCCCGGAAGGTCGGACGCACGCCGGCCGAGGTGGAAACGTTGTAGGACTTGAGATTGGCGTTTTCGCCCCAGACATGCACGATGCCGCCGGAGTTGTCGCGCAGCACCAGCGCCAGGGAATGGATATGGTGCATGCGGTTGTTTTCCGGATCGCCGCAAGGCTGGAACCAGCCGTGATCGGAATTCGACGGACAAGGCAGGCTGCGGTTGAGGCGGTTCGCCCGGTCCCAGTTCTCCGCCTCGCCGCCGCCGTGGTAGGAAGCCACCAGCGGCGGCTTGAACAAGAGGCGGTCGAACTTGTCGTGCCGGCCGAGATCGTTCTTGTCCAGACCGTAGAGAATGCCGTCCTTGGTGCCCTGTAGCAGCACGCTCGATCCCGGAATCATCAGAGGACCCGCCGCGCCGAAATCCCAGTCGGCGCCGGCGCTGCCCACCGGCGCGCGGCCGCAGGAGACTTCCGTGTCGTTGCCGCTCCACAAGCAACCCGCGCCCGAAGTCCGTTCGTCCATGAAAGCCTTGTAGAAATCTATCCTGTTGAGCGACGGCCGCGAGCCGCCGCTGCCCGGAACGAATTGGAGCTTGACCATGCTCTCGCTCAGATCCGTGTCGCCGTTGTTGGACGTGCCGTTGGAACTGGCCACGTAGATCATGTCGCCGTCGGTGACCGGCGCGCCGCCCGCGTGCCAGATGCCGCCGCCCCAGGAATTGAAGGCGGTCGCGCAAAATATGGCCGGATCGCGCGAAACGCCGGCCTGCTGAAGCAGGCCGCGGGTGTCGTAGGCCACGACGAAACCGTGCGGATTGGCCCGCCCGCCCTTGAATGATTCGCCGTTGGCGGCAAAGGCCAGCACCAGGCCGTCGTTGCCCGTCAGGGCCAGCCCGGCGCGCAGTTTCGGATAGGCATATTGTTTCTGCTGGCCACTGCCGTCGGTGAATGTCGCGTTTGCGTCGTTGAACCAGCAGCCATTGCCTTCCTGCGATTGGCCGAAGATGCGCACCGGCGCGGCCTTGGGCGTGCCGTTCAAGGGATTCAGGACGTGTACATAATAATCCCGGAAACGGT
Organism: Methylococcus sp. EFPC2; assembly: GCF_016925495.1. Lineage (NCBI taxonomy): Bacteria > Pseudomonadati > Pseudomonadota > Gammaproteobacteria > Methylococcales > Methylococcaceae > Methylococcus > Methylococcus sp. EFPC2. The sequence goes on from NZ_CP070491.1 coordinate 2,826,379, forward strand.
TGTCGCCCGGCGTCTTGAGCACCCAGGCAGCCACGAACAGCGTGTTGCTCGCCGGGTCGATGATGGGCGTCGCCGAGATGCCCCACGTCGGCGTGTGCCCCCACATGTCCATATCGTCGCGGCCCGATGTGTCCGCGGCGGGACCGAGCTTCACCTTGTAGACGGTGGCATTGGTGCGGCCATTGATGCCGATGACCTCGTTCTGCATGGTGGTCACGATGACCAGGTCATCCGAGCCGGCGCCGTTTTCCACCACCAAGGGCTGGGTTTCCACTTTTGCGTCGAAATCGTAGGTGCGCAGCAGGCCGAATTTCTTGGCGGTGACGTTTTGCTTGTCGAGCAAGAATTCGTGGTTATTCGCGGCGGTGCGGAAGTTGTCTCCGGCACGCTGGGTGATGCTGACCGCCCTCGATTGGCCGCTGGACACGATACAGAGTACGGCAACCAAGGATAAGGCAAAGTTTCCGAGTCGCATGAGATCCTCCTGCAGGGCTGGCGCAAACCTGAACAGTTAGTCCGGCATCATCGACAGCGAGGCGCCGGACGGCTTCTTATCGATGCAATCGGGCGAAAATGATGCCGCGACAGCTTACGGCTAGGAGCCGCACTTTTCTGTACGGAATATGCGAATTATGCCACCACGACGAACGGGATTATGGTTTCCGTTATAGATTTCTACTTGCGCAATCTCAAAGTGATTTCGTGCAACCAATCCGCCAGCCAATACCATTAAACTGTGCCGCAACGCATGGTTCGGCCTATGAAAGGCCTCAAACCCCTGAGGAATCAGGCTCCCGAAGGGATTCAATCATACTAACAAGGCATGATTGATTATACTCCCCATACAGAATCCTAAGCAAAGAAACTGGTTCCAGTACGACGCTTCTCTCTTTACAAGCAACGACAAGCTTGGAAAGCAGAGCCCGGTCGATTCGATCAAAAACATCAGGGAAGTCTAATAACATGATTTTCTTGCGACCATCCAAATCTTTGCTAACTTCGAAGAGCTTGGCTTTCCAAAAAATGTCGAATACGTTGTTCGCAACATCTCCCGTGGAACTCGGGCGGGCATGCAATGAATGATTTATTAATTCATCTTTGCCATAAAAAGCCTTGCCTTTCATAACGCGATAAAAGTTAAGCAACGCAAACTTGGATACCATAGTCCATTGGCTCTCTCTTAATAGCTCGATATATTTATCTACTAGGGATTTAATTTCCTTAGTATTTCCGCTAGTTATCATATCCATGCTTGATGCAATAGAGTTTACGGCGTCAAAGCCCGCCATTCGACCCTTATTATTTCTACTCGCGACCGGTCTTACTGCTATTCCCTTCGAGGTTTTTCTAACATCAAACGACCCATAAGCTAGGAACAAGTCACTCAGCTTTTTGAAGCCGTAATTCCGCGAATCAAAAGATGTCCGATTGGAGATGTGGGTACCAACTGCACTCAATGGAGACCAGCCATCGTCGGTCACAGTTGCCGCAACTGCGGTTTTCAGCAGATGGATCAATTGTTTGTCTACACTCAGGTTGGTCGCCACCTTGTTAAGTGACGAGACAACTGGTAAAGCGCCCTCTATTTTGCCATTTTTCAGGCCTTTGTCCGAAGGCAGGTTTATTCTGCTAGATGGCTTGCCAGATGGCGGTACAACAGACGGACTTTTTTCGAGGAAATGAGTTTCTGGAGGAGGACACGACAATCGCGCTGACTCAGTGCCGAGCATAATTGACGGTTTGACGTCTTGCTCCCCATCAATATCTGTCAAAGCCTCAAGATAAACGAATCGGGAACACGCTTTGACAAAAGGTAGGGGGGTCTTTTTTTCACCAAATCCATAAACCTTCAGACCGTTGGTGAGTATCCTCATAATCAGTGGTGTGAAGTCGCTATCACTGGATACTATGCAGAAAGCATCGAGCCGTTGACTGTATAACAAATCCATTGCGTCTATTACTAACGCGATGTCTGTAGCGTTCTTACCTTTGGTATAAGCGAACTGTTGTATAGGACGGATGGCATATTCATGGAGTACATTCTCCCAAGGCTTTAGATTAGGATTTTTCCAATTACCATAAGCCTGTCGAATGTTTGCCACTCCATATTTCGCCAGTTCGGCAAGGATAATGTCAATTTTTGTAGCAGGAGAATTATCGGCGTCTATCAACAAAGCTATTTTTGCGTCCGCTTGGGACATGGTTGCTCCTTCGTTACCCGCCGTTGATTATGTATCTGAGGTAACTCTCAGCACTTCCTCTATGGTGGTCAACCCGGCCACGGCCTTGCGCAATCCGTCTTCGTACATGGTGTGCATGCCCTCCTTCAGCGCTTGCTCCTCGATCTGCCGGGCCTGGGCATGGGTCATCACTAAGCGACGCAGGTCGTCGCTCATGACCAGGAACTCCAGGATAGCCAGCCGGCCTTTGTAACCGGTGCCGTCGCACAGTTCGCAGCCACCCGGCTTATGCAGCCGGACTTCGCCCTGCGGCTGAAAGCGGCGCAGTTTCAGCTCATCCACCATTTCCGGCAGGGCCGGGTAACTTTCCTTGCAATGCGGACAGAGGCGGCGCACCAGGCGCTGGCCGATGATGCCGTTGACGGTGGAGGTGATGAGATAGTCTTCCAGACCCATGTCCATCAAACGGGTAACGCCGCCCGCCGCGTCGTTGGTGTGCAAGGTCGACAACACCAAGTGGCCGGTCAGCGCGGATTGCACGGCGATGCGGGCAGTTTCCAGATCGCGCATTTCGCCGATCATGATGACGTCCGGGTCCTGGCGCACGATGGAGCGCAAGGCGGTAGCGAAGGTGAGACCGATCTGGCTCTTGGTCTGGATCTGGTTGACACCTTCGAGCTGGTATTCCACCGGGTCTTCCACGGTGATGATCTTACGCTCGGGGGTGTTGATCTTGTGCAGCGCCGTGTAAAGCGTGGTCGACTTGCCCGAGCCGGTGGGGCCGGTGATGAGGATGATGCCGTGCGGCAAATTCAGCACGTCGAGAAAGCGTTGCAAGACTTCGCCTTCGAATCCCAGCGAACCGAAGTCGAAGGAGATGCTCTCCTTGTGCAGCAAACGGATGACCACGCTCTCGCCGTACATGGTCGGCACGGTGGAGACGCGCAGATCCAGTTCCTTGCCCTGCACCTGCAGCTTGATGCGTCCGTCCTGCGGCAATCGGCGCTCGGCGATGTTGAGCTTGGCCATGATCTTGATGCGCGAGATCACGGCGGCGGTGGAGCGCACCGGCGGCGCTTCCACTTCCTTCAGCACACCGTCGACGCGGAAGCGCACTTTCAGGCGCTCCTCGAACGGTTCGACGTGGATGTCCGAGGCACGCGCTTCGACCGCCCGTTGCATGATGAGGTTGACCATGCGGATGACCGGCGCCTCGCTGGCCAGATCCTTCAAATGCTCGACATCGGCCTCGTCGATGTCCTCGTCGCCGCCGAAGTTGTCGACCAATTGCCCCATCAGCGATTTGCCGGAGCCGTGTTGCTGCTCGATGGCCTTTTCGATTTCGGAAGGCAGCCCCAAACGGGCGCGCACCGGCTTGTCGCAGGCCAGGGCGAGCGCTTCGAGCGTAAACGCATCGTAAGGGTCGGCGACCGCCACCTCGTAAGCCTCGTCGTTGCTCGCCAGCCCCACCACGCGGTTTTCCTTCAGGAAGCGCGTCGCGACGGTTTCGGGCAGGGGCGAGGCCTCCGGGTAATCGGTCGCCGCCACCAGGGGCAGCTGGCTGACCTCGGCCAGGGCATCCGCGGCGTCGCGTTCGGATACCACGCCAAGCTTGACCAGCAGGGCCGGCAGGGGCTGGTCGTCGGTCTGCGCAGAGAGCCTGCGGGCGCGGTGGATTTCATTGTCGCGCGCCTTGCCCTTGCGGATCAGGCAGTCGGCGAAGGCGGCGTAGGCATCGCTCCCGTTGGCCGGGGCGTCGGTGAGGGGTTCGTTAGGGTTGACGGCCACGATCGATTCCTTGTGGGTGAGGTATTCGGCAAGCGGATGAGCGGCGGTATAACCCGCAACCGCCGCAACGGTCAAGACACGGTCAACTCGGCGAGCGGCCTGGGTTGGCCGGTATGGTAGCCCTGCGAGTAGTCGACACCGATTTCCCGCAGTTTCTCCAGTATCGCCTCGCTTTCCACATATTCGGCGATGGTCTTCATCCCCAGGGAATGGCCGATTTCGTTCATGGATTTGACCATGGCGTAATCGATGGGGCTATCGGCCAAATCCTTCACGAAGGAGCCGTCGATCTTGAGATAGTCCACGTGCAGGTTTTTCAGGTAGCCGTAGGACGACGACCCGCTGCCGAAGTCGTCGAGCGAGAATTTGCAGCCGTAACGGCGGATCTGGCGGATGAACTTCACCGCTTCGCCGAACTCGCCGATCGCCGCGGTTTCAGTCACTTCGAAGGTGATTTTGCCCAGTGGCCAGTCGGCCGCGAGCAACTCGCCCTGCAAAAACTCCAGGAACGACAGGCTGGTGAGGGACTGCCCGGAAAGGTTGATGGAGAATCCTCCGACCGCGTCGAACTGCGCCCGGTTCCGCCGTATCCACTCGAAAGCCGAGTGCACCTGCCAGCGGTCGATTTCGGGCATGCGTTTCCACCGTTCGGCGGCCACGACAAAATCGTAGGGCGGAACCACCCTCCCCTCTTCGTCACGCAAGCCCAGCAATATTTCGTAATGACTGTGGCTGTCCCGCTCGGGAAAGACGGGAGCGATGAGTTGACAGCGAACGAACAGGGAGTCTTCGGCGAGCAGGCGGTCGATACGGCCGGCCCAATCCAACTGCTGCGCCTGTACTTTCAAGGCCGCATCGTCCTCGGCGTAACTATGGATGTTGTTATGCCCCTGTTCCTTGGCGGTTACGAAAGCGGCGTCGGCTTGTTTCAGCACGGTATGGATACTTCCGGGCGGCACGAACGCCGCCAGGCCGATATGAGCCCCCGGCGCGAAATTGTGCTCGCCCCAGCGGAAATGGAAATCGGACAAGACGCCCAGCAAGGATTCCGCCTGCGCCTGTCCTTCCCTCCGGTCGACCCCGCTCAACCAAAAGCCGAACGCGTGATCGCCCATGCGCGCGAGTGGTACATGCGCCCCCAGATGAGCACCGATCAGTTCGCCGGTCTCTCTTAGCAGGCGGTCGCCGGCCTCCATGCCGCAAAGATTGTTGATGACGCGAAACTGGGCGATGTCTACCAGCCCCAACGTGGCCTGCGCATTCATTCCTGCCCCGTCCATCTGGGTTCGCTCCAGCCGGCGAATGAACTCCTTGCGGTTGGCCAGGCCGGTGATGGGATCGTGAGTCGCCTGATACCGCAGCTTGTCCTGCATGGACTGGATCAAAGCTCCAGTCGTACGTTCCATTAAGGGGGCATCCAGGCTATCGGATTCGACGGCCTTGTTTTCTTGCAAGTAGCGGGAAAGCTCCCCCGCCGTGAGTTCGAGCACCTTGGCGCCCCTGCGGTTGACGAAAACGCAACGCCTGGGGTTACCGTCCATCCAGGTCAACTGTGCCGGCGTCCAGGAATCCGGAGTAAGGGCGAACTTGAACCAGTCGCCGACGCGGAACCGCCGCACGATGGCATCCTCTTCCGGCTCGGGCTCAGCGGATTTCGGGGGCACAGGAATGAACACCCACTCGGGCTCCGCCCGCTCGCCGGCCTCTCCCACTCCAAGCAACAAGTCGGCCAGCACCTCGATGATATGGTTTTGCTTCACCTGATCGGGGCAGACATAGACGAGTTGCTCGTCGATATAGTCGAGCAGCCGGTGCACGTCGCTGGCAGGCAGCCGCTCCCGGGGGTGATCACGGTCCAGCCAGATCTGCAGCTGATCCACCACCTGGATAGCTCGCCGCCATTCCCCGCTCTCCACGCCGTGACGCAGGGCAGCCAGTATCAGCCACCGGCGCCAGCCGGCTTCGAGCAACTCCGGCAACACCCGGGCCACGTATTTTCCGCCCAGGCGGGCGTCGATCGCGCGCTCGACCGCCCGATGCGAGTCCTCCGTGCGTTGCCGCGCCGCGCAAGTCTCCCGCAGCCGTTCCAGACGCAGATCGCGCGCCTTGATCAAGGGCTCCGCCAGCTTTTCCAACTCGGCGCGAGCCGAAATCAACACATCCGGCCGACCGGCGGATTCTCGGGCGATACGCTGGGTGATTTCATCCAATGCATGTTTCAACTGAGGCCACTTGATCTCGCCGCGGTCATCGGCCGCCAGGGAGAAATGATCCAGTACGTTGAGCACGTCACGGGCCGGATGCGTTTCCATATGCATCAGTCCGGGCGTGGCCAGTGCGCCTTCCAGCAAGGGGATTTGCAGTACCTGTAGGTAGCGTTTGATGTCCGCTGCCAGGGACTCTTCCTTGAGCGTGTTGTCCAGCAAAGCGCCGAGTACGTCCATCGCCTGCTTGTTTTCGTCGTTCGGCTGCAGACCCGCCTGCCCGGACGCCGCGAGAGCCTGCGACAACTCCGTCTCCAGAACATGTGGAGCGAGATAGTCGACTTGCTGGGCGAGTTTGCGGTGCTGGATTTCGCGCAAGGCGGCCTGCAGAGCCGCCGGGCTGACGGCGCCGGCCGGCGCCTGCTGAACGGCCTGCGGAGCGACGCCGCCCTGCGCCGGGGCGGTCAGGGTCATCAGCAGGCTGGCAGCATCCAGCGGCCCCGGATTGTGCTTTGCGGGAACGGCCGGCGCCGGGGTGTAAGGCTGGGGCGTGGACTTCTCGTGCTGCGATTCGGCCACGCGCTCCGGAACGACCGGCGCCGCCGGCTGCTCGGGCGCGTGAGCGGATGCCCGATGGACCGCTCTGGGCTGGATGGTGCTGGCGAGCGCGGATGTCCGCTCCAGCAGGCCGACATACAGGTTGGCCAACTGCGGGACCAAGGCGCGGGCGAAAGCCGCATAGATGACGCGTCTGGCCGGGACAGAAAAATCCAGGCCGTTCAGGCCGACGCGGAACGCCTCCAGCAATACGGCCGGCCCCAGCGGGTGCCGCTGGCCGGGGACCGAAGCGTCCCATGCCAGGCCGAGCCGGTCAGACAAGGTAACCAGACTGCTTTCGTAGCGATGTTCCAGCCGGGTTTGCTCTTCGGCCAGGCTGAGCCAATCGTCGAAAGACACCTTATCGACCAGCGACAATCCGCCCCGCTCCGCGGCAACCCGCCCGGACGCATCGAGGTATTGGGGAGCGCCTGCCTCGGGATGGTCGATCTGCCCGAGAAAACGGCGTTCGATATCGCCCCGGCTCTGCTCCAGCAAGGTCAAGGCGTCGAAAAACTCGGCCTGAGCCGCATTGGAGGGCGCTTTATCCGCCGCCTTGATGAGGGGCTGCCGGATGTCGGCGAAAAACGCGTCCAACACCGGCCGGACGATCATCTGCAAGTCTTGTTCGCAGCGTCGACGGATGGCTTCCGCCTCACCATGACCGGACGCGTGTTGGGCGCGACTCCGAGCGGCAGTATCCCGGTGCAAGGCCCGTACGGCCGCCGCAGCCGAAACGGGTTCCCGGAAGGCCAAGCCGACCCCTTGGGGGCTGACATGGGAGATGAGGCCTGCCAGTTGGAAGCTATGAGCATCGGCAGTCAGGCGAATTTCTACTTCGCGGACGGACAGGGCGCTCACCGTCTCGAGCGCCGGTCCGCCGCCCGCCAGCCACAGGAGCACACCGCCCTCGCAGAAATTTCGGATTTCGCCTGCCAGTTTGGCGACGCCGGGCAGGAATAGCGTTGCTTGCGCCACGGTGGCATGGCGCTCATATCGACGTTTGTTCATGAGACATCCCGGTAACAATGTTCCCTTGCCGGCGTTTAGAACCGGACGAACGAACGGCGTCGACTCGACTACCCCATGCAACTGCGGTAGGCCAGCCGCCTCGCCCCACTATAACTTAGCCAACTTGCCGGCGCTGTGTAAAAATACCGCGCGTTCTGCCCGGCCTGCCCGCAACGCGCAACTTTTCCCCGCGACCGTGTCTAACCGGAGCGTGACGCTACCCCCTTAGTTCACCACACGAGAGGTTAATCTCCCATGAAGAAACTCGACAAAAAACCGCTGGCCGCCCTCGTCGGCGCTACCTTCGTCGGCACCTTGTCGGCCGGCGTGGTCACCGCGGCAGAAAATCCCTTCGCCCTGAAGGAACTGAACTCCGGTTACAACCAGGTCGCCGCCGCCGAAACCGCCAAGGAAAAGAAGGAAACCGCCTGCGGCGAAGGCAAGTGCGGCGCCGAGATGATGAAGCAACACGACATGAAATGCGGCGCCGGCATGACGGGAGCGAAAGACGATAAGGCCGCGCTCAAGAAAGCGACCGAAAGCAAGTGCGCCGGAATGACTACGGACAAGGCGCCGGCTCAACCTCCCAAAGCGCCCTGAGTTAGGCGATGATCGGGCCGGTTATCCGGCCTGCTTTTACCGCCATGAAACCGGGACTGACATCGATACGCGGCGCGGGCTTGGGATTGCGCCGTGTTTTCGCGGCAGAAATCGTCGCTCACCCGCCCGCGCGGGTCGACTTCTACGAAGTCGCGCCGGAAAACTGGATGCATGTCGGCGGCCGGTTGGGGAAGCAGTTCCGCGCCCTGACCGAGGCCCACACCATCGTCTGCCATGGCTTGTCGCTATCGCTGGGCGGCACGGCGGCCCTGGACGAAGAGTTTCTAGGCGATCTGCGCGATTTCCTCATCCTCCATGGAATCGGGATCTACAGCGAACACCTGAGCTACTGCGGCGATGACGGCCTGCTCTACGACCTCATGCCCATCCCTTTCACCGAAGAAGCCGTGATCCATACGGCCCGCCGCATCCGCCACACTCAGGAAATACTCGAGCGGCGCATCGCCATCGAAAATATCTCGTACTACGCGGCACCGGGCCAGGAAATGGCCGAGATCGACTTCCTCAACGCCGTGCTGCAAGAGGCCGATTGCGACCTGTTGCTGGACATCAACAACATCCACGTCAACGCGGTCAACCACGCTTACGACGCCGCACGATTCCTCGCCCGCATACCGGCCGACCGCATCGTCTACGCCCACATCGCCGGCCACTACGTGCAGGCGCCCGACTTACTGGTCGACACCCACGGCGCGCCGGTGATCGACCCGGTTTGGGCCTTGCTGGAGCAAGCCTACGCCCTCCACGGTGTATTCCCCACCCTGCTGGAGCGTGACTTCAACATTCCGCCGCTGGCCGACCTGCTGGCCGAAGTGGACACCATCCACGCCATACAGCAAAACGCGATGACACCGCTTCGCCGCCATGGCTGACACCGGTTTCCGGCACACCCAACAGGCATTCACCGCCTATCTACGCAACCCGGCGCGGCAAGCACCGCCGGAGGACGTGGCTCCCGAGCGCATCGGACTCTACCGGGAGCTATTCCTCAATAATGTATTAAGCGCCCTGGAAAGCGGTTTCCCGGTGCTGAATCAGACGTTGGAGTCCGAGTCATGGCAGGCTTTGGCGGAAGACTTCTTCGCCCGCCACCGCAGCCGCACACCTTATTTCTACGGCATACCGGAAGAATTCCTGCGCTACCTGCACGACGAGCGGGAAGGCCAGGTCGACGATCCGCCCTACCTGCTCGAACTGGCGCATTACGAATGGGTGGAACTAGCACTGGCCATCGCCACGGACGACGCGCCGGAGGAACGACCGGAATTGGCCGAGAACCCGCTAAACGCCGTCATCGCGCTGTCCCCCGTCGCCTGGCCGCTCGCCTACCGCTTTCCGGTCCAGCGCATCGGCCGCGACTACCGACCGCAACAGCCGCCCGCCGTATCCACTTGCCTTGCGGTCTACCGCGACCGCAGCGACCGGGTACACTTCCTTGAGTTGGCTCCGCTCACCTACCGCTTGCTTCAACTCCTGCAGGAACAGGGCCCGCTCCCGTCGGCGGACTGTTTCGCACGCCTCGCGGACGAAGCGGGTCTGTCCGACCCCCACGCGCTGCTCGAGCATGGCCAGGGTTTGTTGCGTGACTTGCACGCGCGCGGCGTGATCGGACTGGCATAAGCATCTCGCTCGCCAGCGTGCGCCCACGTCCCGTCGCCCCCTGAGACGGCACGAGACAGTTGCCGGATGGAAACGGCTACGCCCGCCCTTGCTTTTCCTCACACGCGCTAGGATTATTCTCCCGCCTGTCGATTCAATTCAGAGGAGACGACCATGAACATCCCGAGTGAGATAACAAAACTGAGAGACGGCTTGCTGCAGCAGCGCGACGAACTCAAAGTGCAACTGAATCTGGCACGGATGGAGGCGAGGGAAGAGTGGGAGAAAGCGGAGGCGAAACTGGAGCAACTGGCCGATAAGGTCGAAGGTGTTGGCGCCGAAGCCAAGGATGCCTCGGAAGATATCTGGGAAAGCGCGAAATCATTGGGCGAAGAAATCAAAAACGCCTACGAGCGCATCAAAAAACAGCTTTGAATCCATCTTCCGAGCGGGCCGGCATCCCCGGCCCGTCGGACTTACACGTCAGCAGCAACGTTTCACGCCACTCCACTTGCGATCCACCTCGGCCTGCTGGAATGCCGCTCGCGAAAGCGGCGCTCCTTCAGAAGGGTGATGGACCTGCCAATGAGCCAGGTAGCGCTCGTAAGCGTCGTCCCCGCTCACTCGGCGCAAGCCCTGCCAAAACGATTTAAGCCAACGTATCACCATGGGCCCCGAAACCTCCCGACTTGAGGCCATAGCTTAACGCGAAACCCATTCCTAATGGGTGATTTAGCCCTTACCCGGGAACAAGCCCACCGAACCCGGCTTGATCCGTTTGCACGTCACCACGACATCTTCCAGATGGCATTGGAATTTGCCGGTGTCATTGCCGCCGCACTCATTGCAAACCACTTTTCCGGTGCTCTTGGTTTCGGAAACATGCCAGCCGTATCCCTGGACCTCGCAAAAAACCTTGGTGTGTTTCTTGATGTTGTACGCATCCTCGGCTTGAGCGGCGGACTCGGCCTGAGTGGCGCATTTCTGCGGCGGCAATGTATTCGCGGCGAGATCCCTGTACACATAGTCTGCGGCGGACGAAATCCCGGCAAACCCGAGACAGGCGAGGAACAACGCGATCGTTGCAATTCTTGTTTTAATCATTTTTATACCTCGGCGATAAAACATGGATAGCCGCTAATACGGCCTAGTAATCTTTCAAGATGCGAATATTCATCTTGGCCGATTCTTCATTTTGCTGCTGCTGTATCGGCTCGTATTTTTCGGTTTCGCTTTGCTTGACCATCAGGATCACGCCCACCAAGGCGATCGTGACGACGGCAACATATAACCAAAAATAATCTCTCTCCTGCGGCACGTGTTCTGCGCTCATATCGGCACCTCGATGTAGTTTTTATTTGGAATGCTCTATCGTGAAATTGCAGGACCTGAGGTCCCGCCCGAACTCGCGTCACCCAGCCTCCTTGCCCGACGGAGTTACTCTCCGGACTCGACATTGCGCAGGCCCGGTCGCCCGTGCAGGCCCCTCCCTGTTCCGGGCCGGTACGCCCGCTGTAAATCCGACTCGCCGTCCATGCTTTTGGTACAGCGATCTCCTCGATACGTCCCCTCACCCGGCCAAGCCTTTTTCCAGGCGTTGTTCTCTACGGCTTGCGTCATTTTTTTCTCCGCTAGAGGTTGAACTAAGCCTCGGCCGGCCCTTGCGCCCGACCAAGGTATCGCGACGAAACAACCTACACGCCATCTTGTATCGCGTCAATACTGTGATCAAAATTAGGGCGCCGCATGTCGGCCAAGATTTCGAGGCAGAACAACGAGAAAGATCTAACAGATTGAAATAACAGAGATTATTTACAGGCCTAGCGAATTTCGGATCGGCTGCTGGGGAGCGAAACCTCTTTCTCGAGATGGTTGTATTGACCCAAAACGTTAACATGGGAATAATGGCGGCCGCCGATCGGACGCCGATCCCAGGGGGAGAACATGAATTACAAAACCATAAGCAGACTATTTTTTTGGGCGCTGGCGCTCACGCTGGCGTTCGCCTCAATCGCCCGGGCGGCCACGCCCGACATTCAGGACCTGAAGAGCAGTTACTACAAGGACCATCCCGGCAAGGGGAAACACGGTCAGTACTGGGAACCGATCCCGATCCAGAAATACTGGAATCCCAAGGATTTCTATAAGCCGCCAGCTACAGTGCAGGGCGAAAAGACCAGCGCGGAATGTACGACCTGTCATCAGGCACTGACTCCCGGCGCTTACCACGCCTGGAAGACCAGCGTGCACGCCAACCTGGACAACATCCGCAACCTGAGCAACGGCGCGGACGCCCGCTACTACAAGAAACAAAAGCTGGAAGAAGTCGAGCAGAACCTGCGCAAGCAGGGGCTGCTGGCCGAAGGCGAACCGCTCAAGGAAGTCGGCTGTATCGACTGTCACGGCGGCGTCGGCGCCAAATCGGTCGACCACGGCAAGAAGCTGGTGATGCCGGACCGCGCCGCCTGCGGCACCTGCCACGTCGACCAGTTCGCGGAATCCGAAGCGGAGAAGAAGCAGGAATGGCCGCAAGGCCAATGGCCCAAGGGACACCCTTCGCATGCCCAGGACTGGAAAGCCAACGTCGAAACGGCCATCTGGGCCGGCATGCCGGAGCGCGAAATCGCCCAGGGCTGCGACATGTGCCATTACCAGCAGAACAAGTGCGACGGCTGCCACACCCGGCACAGCTTCTCGGTCGCCGAGGCCCGCCAGCCGGAAGCCTGCGCCACCTGCCACAACGGCGTCGACCACAACGAATACGAAAACTTCCAGCTATCCAAGCACGGCACGATTTATCAGACCCTGGGCAAGGCCAAGTGGAATTTCGAAGCGCAGTTGAAGGATGCCGTGACCAAGGGCGGCTATACCGCGCCGACCTGCCAGTACTGCCACTTCGAATTCGAGGGCGAGTTCTCCCACAACCTGGTGCGCAAGGTGCGCTGGGGCTTCAACCCGACGACTGCCATCGCCGACAACCTGAACCACCCCTGGTTCCAGGACCGCAAGGAAGCCTGGCAGAAGACCTGCGAGAACTGCCATTCCGCCAGCTTCGCGGAGGCCTATCTGACCACGGCCGACAAGGGCACGATCTCCGGCCTCAAGGTCGAGCAGGAAGCCAAGAAGGTGGTCGAAGCGCTACATAAGGACGGCCTGTTGCCCGGCCAGAAAACCAACCGCCCTGCCCCGCCCGCACCGGAAAAAGACGCCGCCGGCGGTTTCTTCCAGTTGTTCTGGGCCAAGGGCAATAACCCGAGCGCGGTCGAGCGCGTGCATGCCGACATGTGGGAGCACGACCTGATCAAGCTGTACAAGGGCCTGTTCCACGCCAATCCGGGCGGGTTCACCTACACCGAAGGCTGGTCCGAGTTGATGAAGGACTACACTCTGATCATGGACGAGAACACCAAGCTGCGCGAAGGCAAGAGCCACACCAGCCAGGCCGAACCGGAAGCCAAGTCGATACGCCAGGCCTTCATCGACGACTTGAGCAACCGCTACGTGCTGGGAACCGCCCTGGCCGGCGCAGGCATCATCGTGATCCGCCGCCGCAGACGCTAAAGGATCGCATGGAGTCATCGAAAGTCGGGCGCCCAGGCTTCGGTCTCAAGACCGTCCTGGGCGCCGCCCTCATCCTGGCCGGCCTGGGCATCGCGCTGTTCGGCGTGCCGCCCTGGCCTTACCAGCACGATTTGAGCTTCAAACAAGTCGAGGAATTGAAGCCCGGCGATCCGGGCTTCCCGACCTTGAACGCATCCTACCCGGCGGAGAGCCTCCGCCGTTATCGCGTAACCCAGGGTGAAACGGCCTCGCTGACCCTGGACGTGGTGCGCTACCGCAAGGATGGCGACACCCGCAGCGCGATTATTCATCTCGGCGACGAGCCATCCTCGTCTGCCCCGAACTCCAAAAAGATACGCCAAGAGCTGTGGACTTCCGCCATGGAAGCCGTCAACAAGCACACGGATGAAAAAGCCTTGTTTCTAAGCTGGTGGGACGACGCCCAGCGCATCGACTTCTCCACCGGCCGCAACACCTGGACGCGGGTTCCCACCGCCGCGGCTTTCGGCGGCGACCCGGAAAAGCGTCTATGGGAAGCGGTGACGGGACCATACGCCGCGGACGAAACGCGTCTGCGCCAACTGGCCAACTGGCTGGCCATGGATGCGGGTGCAGCGCTGGCCGAGATGGCCAAGGCACTGCCGGCCGACACGCCGGTCTATTTTCTGGCCTGCCTGGACGATCTGGCCCGCGTGAGCGAGGTCGAAAGACTTTCCGGCAAAAAGCTGGGCTTCGAAGCCGCCCTATTCCCCGCCTCCGGCGACATGCACGGCCAGATCGCGGCCGTTAAGCGTTGGGCGGGCGAAAAAGGCAGCGGCAATTATCTGGTGCAACAGATACCCGGCCAGGGCATCCGCGCCTGGCGCATCACCGATGCCGCCACGGAAAACACGCTGCTCGCCAAGCTGCTGCCCTTCACCGGTTCGCTGGCCAATCCCGTTCCCGGACTCGAAACGGTCTACCAATCCCCCTGGGGCGGCTATCTCACCATCTTTCAGTGGCAACGCTGAAATCCAATCCCGTCTTATTAACCCGGCCAAATAATACCGTACTGAGTCTGGTAAAATTCGAGCATGGAAGCAGAACGAATCGATACTCGAAAACTGGAGCCGGCGGCACGAGAGCAATTGCGCCGTACGGTCATCCGCTTGCACCGGCGAGGGCATAGCCAGGCGGCGATTGCGCGGGAGTTGGGTTTGCGCCGTCCCACGGTGACGCTCTGGCTGCTTAAAGCCGAAGCCGGGCATGGCGTGAAAGAGGCCCAGCGTGGTCGGCCCGCAGGCAACGGTCGCCGTCTCACGCCCGCTCAGGAAAGCGTTCTCCAGAAAGACCTGGTGGACAAAACGCCGGATCAAGTGAAACTGCGCTTCGCCTTATGGAGTGCGCAGGCGGTGCGAGCGCATATCCAGGCGTGTTTTGGGCTGAACCTGCCAGTGCGCTCGGTCAGAAACTATCTGAAGCGCTGGGGATTCACGCCGCAGCGCCCGCTCAAACGCGCCTTCGAGCAACGACCGGCGGCGGTGCAAAAGTGGCTCACAGAGGACTACCCAGCCATCGCCCAACGGGCCAAGGCCGAAGGGGCGGAAATTTGCTGGGGCGATGAAACCGCTGTCAGTTCGGTCGAGCATTATCCGCGCGGTTACGCGCCGCGCGGCAAAACGCCGGTGCTGGTGTTGTCCCAGTCCAAGCGGGAGCGCATCAACCTCATCTCCGCCATCACCAACCAAGGGAAGATGCGCTTCATGATGTATCGAGAAACGCTCACCGCCGATGTCTTCATCCAGTTTCTCCAGCGCCTGGTCCGTGAGGCGGGGCGCAAGGTGTTTCTGGTCCTCGACAACCTGCGGGTTCATCACAGCCAAACGGTCAAAGCATGGCTGGCAGACAAAACCGACCAGATCGAGCTGTTTTTCCTACCCAGCTATTCCCCTGAACTCAATCCGGACGAATACCTCAATGCCGACCTCAAGGCACGGATGAGTGCCGCCGAACCCGTGCGCGACGGCTCTCACCTGAAGCGCAAGGTGACTTCGCACCTGCGTTCGATCCAGAAACAGCCCGCCCGCATCCGCGCCTACTTCAAAGCCGCCCCCATCAAGTACGCCGCTTAGAACGTACGGTATTTTATGGCCGGGTTAATAGCGATCCCGCCTCTAGCCCTACGGGGCTAAAAGCGGGATCGCACACAGGCTACGCGCGGGCTGGGACTGATGCTGACAACGGCGCGCCGGTCAGCCGGTTCCGCCGGCACGCCGGCGAATTCAGGTCGATAACGAACCTCTAGAATTTTCGATCCAAACCGGCTTCAAGCGGGAGCCGCGATTTTTTCCAGCAGCAGGGGCTTAATCTGCGTCAACCAGGCCTCTATGCGCTCATCGGTGAGCATGCCCTGAGTACGCTGGTCGATCACCAGTCCGACGAAGCGTCCGTCGACGACCGACGGGGAATGCTCGAAAACATAACCCTCCGTGCTCCAGTCGCCGACGATTTCCGCGCCCAAATCTTTGAACGATTGATACACCCGCACCAGGGACGCGGCGAAGCGGTCCGCGTAACGCTCCTGGGCGCCGAGTCCGAACAGGGCGATGCGCTTCCCGGCTAGATCGGTGCCCTGCAACTGCGCCAGAAACTCTTCCCAATTGGATTCCAGGCAGCCCGCGCTGCGTCCGGGTATATCCCCGATACCATAGCTCGGCGTCCCCAGTATCAGCGCGTCGTATTGCAGCAAGTCGTCAGGGGCGATGCGGTTGACGTTCACCGGCTTGGCGGCGATTTCGTCGCCAAGCTTGCCGTGGATTTTCTTGGCGACCAGCCGGGTGGTACCCGTTTCCGTGCCAAAAAAGATGCCGATCTTGTTCATGGGCTGCCTCGAAGCGCATATGGACTGTCGTCATCATATCGCCGCGCCGTCCTGCGGGGAGGCAATGGTGTTTTTCCCATTCCATACAGTGAAAACCGGAGCGCGTGGCCGCGTGTCGGGTTTACTCCCTTCATCGTCGCAGCACTCTCGGCGGGTTTGTCGCAAAACTTACAAACGTAACGCGTTTTGTCGGCATTCCGCGCCCGCACCTCCGTGCAAAGCCTACAGTTTATCCATTCGATTCAATGCCTTATGACCTATCCCTTGAAATGGCACGGTGGTTGCCCCGATAGACGTCAAGACAGTACCGAATCCCGGTCGGAAACCACGAGTTCCTGCCCGTGCCCGGTCTGACACGGTCGCCCGCGCGGCCATCGTTCGATCCGTACAACCTTCACACAGCGAGTACCCCCATGAATCCGGAAATCATCAGCGACCTGTCGTCCGAGCAAGCCGACTTGCCTTCCAGCGGAGCGGAAATCGTGGAATTGGCCAAGCCGGAATCCGCCTCCGAAGCCTATCCCTATTACATCGTTCCGCGTCCTCCGGTGCCCGGAAAAACCGCCTGGAGCGTGGTTCCCTGGTGAGGGCAAACCTCCCCCGGCCAGGCCGGCCCCACATACTGGGTCCGCGAGGGACAGCGGCCCCGCGGGGTACCGCGCCGTTTGGGATCCGGGTAGGAAACTACCGGCCTGACGTCGTCAATCTAGCAAAGCTCTAAGCCATGACCCGCACACAAGACCCCAGCCATTGCTCGTTCTGCGGCACGGAGAAAAGCCCGGACACCCCTCTGATCGCCGGCGCCGGCGGCGCCATTTGCGAAGAATGCGTGAAACTGGCCGATCAGGTCGTCGCCAACTGGGGACGCAAGCGCGCGCTCACCGAGATGCTGGGCACGGTGCCCAAGCCGGCCAGGATCAAGGAGATATTGGACGGCTATGTGGTGGGGCAAAATCTGGCCAAGGAGATCCTGGCGGTCGCCGTATATAACCACTACAAGCGGCTCAAGCACGAAAGCGGCGCCGCGGGCCTGGACGGCGAGGATGGCGTCGTGGAACTGGGCAAGTCCAACATCCTGCTGCTGGGGCCCACCGGCACCGGCAAGACCTTGCTGGCCTCCACCCTGGCCCGTATCGTCGGCGTGCCTTTCGTCGTCGCCGACGCCACCACCTTGACCCAGGCGGGTTATGTGGGGGAGGACGTGGAAAGCATACTGTCGCGTTTGCTGGACGTGGCGGACGGCCAGGTCGAACGCGCCGAGTGGGGCATCGTCTATCTGGATGAAGTGGACAAGCTGGCGCGCAGCCCGGAAATGGCCAACTCGTCACGCGACATTTCGGGCGAGGGCGTGCAACAGGCCTTGTTACGCCTGGTGGAAGGCGCCCAGGTGAAAGTTTCCGTGAAAGGCAAGCGCCGCGACGGCAACCCCGAGGAAGTGCTGCTCGACACGCGCAACATCCTGTTCCTCGCCGGCGGCGCTTTTCCCGGGCTGGAAAAACACGTCGCCAAACGCATCGGACCGGCCCGGAGCGGGATCGGATTCCACGTCAGCCCGGTGGATGCCGAGCAGGAACCGGCCCCGGAAGCCTTGCTCAACGAAATCCAGCCCAACGACCTGCGCCATTTCGGTCTGATACCGGAGTTCATCGGACGCTTCCCCGTGCTGGCGCCGCTACAGCCCCTGGACGAAGCGGCACTGATCAGCATCCTCACCGAGCCCAAGAACGCGCTGGTGCGCCAGTACCAGAAGCTGTTCGCCTACGAGAACGTGGACCTGGAGTTCACCGAGGACGCCCTCAAGCACATCGCCCGCAAGGCCATCGCGCGGGAAACCGGTGCCCGCGGACTGCGCAGTATCCTGGAGCAGGTATTGCGCAAGCCCATGTTCGAGATCCCATCGCGGACCGGGATCGAGCGCTGCATCGTGGACGAGGACGTCATCGAGGGGCGGACGGACATCAAGACCGTTCCCGACTCGGCCGTCGGACAGCCGTTGCGGGCCGCAGGCTGAGGCCAGAGCTTATTTCCGCGGCTGATCGTAGGGGAAGTTCCGCAGGATATCGAAGATGCTGCGCTGCAGCGTCTGCACGTCCATAGGGCCGTAGCCGCCCGGTTCCACCCAGCCGACCCAGGCGGGTTTGTGCGTGGTGCCGTCGTAGATCTCCACCACCAGGCGGCGCTCTTCGTAGACCTGGGCGCCGCCCATCCAAGGGGAGCCGTAATAATAATTTCCGTAATAGACCCAGCCGTGGCGGGAAACATAGGCAGGATAAGGCCAATAGCCCCAATTGTAAGGCTCCACGCGCGGCAAGGATTCGCCCTTCACATGAACGGCGAAATCCGCGTTGTCGCGTGTGCCCTCCTTGTAACCCCTGGCAATCAGCGCGTCGCGCACCGCCTGTTCGGCGGGCTTGCCCAGCCGGATCACGACGCCGGGATCCATCCCCGCGCCGGCCGTGGACAGGGGCAGCACCGTGAAGGTCTTGTAGCGGACCAGATCGACGCCGGCGTCGTGTTCGGTGTACACACGGGGAACGACCGCGCATCCCGCCAGCCCTGCCAGCAGCAAAATCGCCAGGGCGGCGAGGCGAGTGGCGAAGAAAAACCGTGAGCGGGGATCGTAGTGTTTCATGGCCTATGCTCCTGAGCCTCCCGGTTGTGCTTACACTCCGGTTCCGGATCCGCGTCCCACCCGGTATCGGGAGATCACATACGCGAGATTTTGAAAGCTAAGAGAGGGGCGATGCGTAAAAGTTCAACGCGGGCATAAGGCCTTTATGCCCGGGCTCGCCTGTTGCGGCGGCCGGCTTCCGCGCGGCTTAGAGCCGCATGGGCATGACGATGGACTTGTAGCGCGGATTGAGCGGGTCTTCTATCAGGCAGCTGCTGGCGGTTTCGGTGAAAGACAGCCTGACGGTGTCGGAGTCGATGTTGTTCGCCGCATCGAGCAGGTAAGCCGCGTTGAAACCGACCTCGAAGGGCTCGCCTTCAAGCCGGATTTCGATTTCCTCCTCGGCCTGATCGTGCTCCGGGTTCTGAGCCGAAAGCTTGAGGGTTTCCGCGCTCAAATCCAGGGCGACGCCGCGGAACTTGTCGGCAGCCAGAATGGATACGCGGGTGAGCGCAGCCTTGAGGGCATCTTTTTCGACCGTGACCACGCGCGCGATTTGTGCGGGCATGACGCGGCGGTAGTCGGGAAAGCGTCCCTCGATCAACTTGGCGGCGAAGCTGAGATCGGCCAGCGTGAGCCGGATATTGTTGGCGGAGATCTGTACGGTAATCGGACTCTCATCGTCCCGAATCAGCCGGTAAAGCTCCAGCACGCCCTTGCGCGGAATGATGACCTGGCGGGACGGCAAGCCCAGGCCGGCCACATTTTCCTCAAACAGCGCCAGGCGATGGCCGTCCGAAGCCACGGTGCGCAGGGTGTCGCCGTCGAGGTCCAGCAGCAGGCCATTGAGGTAATAGCGCACGTCCTGCTGGGCCATGGCGAACAGGGTCTTCTCCATCGCCTGCTTCAACAGTCCGCCCGCCAGGGTAAATTCCACTTCGGCCTGCCCGGCATCGAATACCGGGTAGTTTTCCGCCGGCAAGGTGGCGAGGCTGAACCGGCTGCGCCCGGACTGCAAGCTCAGCTTGTCGTCTCCCACTTCGATCTTGAGCACGCCGCCTTCCGGCAGGGTGCGGCAGATGTCCAGCAGCTTGCGCGCCGGGGCGGTGAACTCGCCTTCCTCGCCGGACTCCGTGAGCGTATGGGTGACGAGCTGGACTTCCAGGTCGGTGCCGACGAGCTCCAGGCGATCTCCGTTGAGGCGCGCCAGGACATTGGCCAGGATGGCCATGGTCTGGCGTTTTTCGATCACGCCGATCACTTGCTGTAACGGGGTCAGGAGGTTTTCTCGGGAGATCGCGAATTTCATCGGCAGCGGCCTTGCGTGGGTGTGGGTTCGTGCGTCCGGTTCAGTTGGCGAGGATGCGCATCAGGTTGGAATAGTCTTCCAGGAACTTGGCGTCGCTATCCTTGAGCTCCTGCACCTTGCGGGTCGCATGGAGCACCGTGGTATGGTCGCGCCCGCCGAACATCTGGCCGATCTCCGGCAGGCTGTGACTGGTCAACTCCTTGGCCAAGGCCATGGCGATCTGGCGCGGTCGGGTCACGGTACGGGTGCGCTTGTTGGAAAGCAGATCGGAGACCCGGATCTTGAAATATTCCGACACCGTCTTCTGGATGTTGTCGACATTGATCATGCGGTCCTGCAGGGCGATCAGGTCGCGCAACGACTCCTTGGCGAACTCCAGGGTGATGGGTTTGCCGGTGAAATGGGCGTTGGCGATGACCCGTCGCAGCGCGCCTTCCAACTCGCGGATGTTGGAACGTATGCGCTTGCCGATGAAGAACGCGACTTCCGGCGACAGCTCCGCGCCGACGTGCTGCGCCTTGCTCATGAGAATGGCGACGCGCGTTTCCAGATCGGGCGGTTCGACCGCCACGGGCAGGCCCCAACCGAAACGGGATTTCAACCGCTCTTCCAGTCCCTTGATTTCCTTGGGATAGCGGTCGCAAGTCAGCACCACCTGATGCTTGTTCTCCAGCAAGGTGTTGAAGGTGTGGAAAAACTCTTCCTGCGAGCGCTCCTTGCCGGCGAAGAACTGGATGTCGTCGATCAGCAGCGCGTCGACAGTCCGGTAATACTCCTTGAACGCGTTGATGGCATTGTGTTGCAGCGCCTTGACCATGTCCGAGACGAAACGCTCGGAGTGCAAGTAGACGATGTTGCTGCCGGGGTTGCCCCTGAGGATCTCGTTGCCGATGGCATGCATCAAATGGGTCTTGCCCAGGCCCGAACCGCCGTAGATAAACAGCGGGTTATAGGCGCGGCCGACGTTTTGCGCGACCTGCAGCGAAGCCGCTTTGGCCAGCTGGTTGGACTTGCCCTCGACGAAATTGTCGAAAGTGAACGCCGCGTTGAGATTGTTGGGCTGCTGCTTGCGCGTGGCGGCCGTTTTGCGCGCCGTCGGCAGTTTGCTTTCGGACCGCGGAACCTCCGCCGGGCGGGTGCCGATTTCGAGCAGAACCCGCAGCGGCGGCTGCGCCTTTTGCTGCGCGACCACCTCCTCGATCTTCTCGAAGAAATGTTGCTTGACCCAGTCCAGCACGAAGCGGTTGGGCGCGAGCAGCTTGAGCTCGCTGTCGTCCTCCACGGCTTGCAAGGGGCGGATCCAGGTATTGAACTGCTGGGGCGGCAACTCGCCTTCCAATTTGCTTAAGCATGCGCTCCACAGCTTAGTCATGGTAGGGAGTCTCGCGGCGACGGAACGAAAGGACGTGTAACAAGATGGACGGGGGGATGGAAGACCAGGGCGAACAACTATACAGCAAGCCTGGTTTATCCACAGCATTGACAGTCGATTAGCTTGTGGCTTAGGATTCGCGGTCATTTTTCCCCCGCCAGCCCTTTCAGGTATGTGACCGATGAAAAGAACTTACCAACCAAGCAAGATCAAGCGTGTTCGTACGCACGGCTTCCGTGCCCGCATGAAAACCCGCGGCGGACGCGCCGTCATCAACGCCCGCCGCGCCAAGGGCCGCAAGCGTCTGAGCGTCTCCGACAAGTAGCGTGGTGCCGGACGGCTGCGGCTTCCCCCGCACGCTGAGATTGACCAAGCCGGCGGACTTTGCCCGCGTGTTCGAGAACGCGCAAAAGTCGGCGGACGGCTATCTCACCGTGCTGGCCCGCACCAACGCCCTCGGCCATCCCCGCTTGGGGTTGGCCATTTCCAAAAGGAATATCCGCAATGCCGTCGACCGCAATCGCATCAAGCGGTGCGTTAGGGAAAGCTTTCGCCTGCAAGCCGCCGAGCTCGGTAACCTCGACATCGTGGTGATGGCCAGGCCGGCGGCGCGGCAGTCCGAGGGAGCGCAATTGCGAGGCTCGCTCGAACGGCATTGGAATAAGCTGGTTAAACGATGCAATTCGCGCTGCTCCGACTCATCCGAATCTACCGCTATTTGATCAGCCCCTGGCTGGGCTATCATTGCCGCTTTCATCCCACCTGCTCAAGCTATGCCATCACCGCCATCGAGCGGTTCGGCGCCTTGCGGGGTGTCTACCTCACGCTAAGAAGACTGTCCAAATGCCACCCCTGGCATAAAGGCGGCCTCGATCCCGTCCCGGAAAAACTTGGTGCCAAACATGGATAACCTAAGGTTTGTGCTGTTCGTCTTTTTTGTATTTTTAACCTATTCCCTGTGGCAGGCCTGGCAACTGGATTACGGCCCCAAGCCGGCCATCCAGCAGGCCCAGGATGCCGGCGGACAAGCGGGGCAGCCAGGCGGCACGTCCAGCCCGTCCGCAGCGCCGTCCGTGTCCCAGGCCTCGCCCGCCGCCGATGAAGGCCTCAAGCAGGCGCAGCGCATCACGGTGTACACCGACGTGCTGCGGGTGGAAGTCGATACCGCCGGCGGCGATATCCGCGTCGTCGACCTGCAGGGCTACCCGGTCGACAAGAACGCGCCCGACAAGCCGGTGCGCCTGCTCAGCGACCAGCCCCAGGATCTCTTCATCTCGCAATCCGGCCTCCTCGCCGAAGGCGAAGCCGGCCCCACCCACCTCAGCCAGTGGCGCGCCGAAGCGGCCGAATACCGCCTGGCGGACGGCCAGGATACCCTGCGGGTACCCCTCACCTGGACCAACGACCAGGGCGTCAAGGTGGTCAAGACCTACGTGCTGCACAAGGGCAGCTACCTGATCGAGATGGAGCAGCAGGTTTCCAACCAGTCTTCCGGGGTTTGGAAGGGCCGCCAGTACACCCAGTTGCAACGCGTACGCCCCATCAAGAAAGCCGGTTCCGCATTCTCCACGTCGTCCGCCGACCGTGCCTACATAGGCGGTGTGCTGCATACCCACGAGGAGAAGTATGAGAAAATCGATTTCGACGACATGGCCGAGCAGAACCTGAACCGCAAGAGCCAGGAAGGCTGGGTCGCCATGATCCAGCACTACTTCATGGCGGCGTGGTTGCCGCAGGCCGGTGAAGAACTCACCTTCTACACCAAAGCCCTGCCGCAGGAACACTTCATCATCGGCGCGTTTTCCCAGCAGGCCGAGATCGCCCCGGGCAGCGAGCGAACCTTCACTTCGCGCCTGTTCGCCGGGCCCAAGCTGCAGCGCGTGCTGGAAGGCATCGCTCCCGGCCTGGAGCTGACCGTCGACTACGGGGCGCTCACCGTGATCGCCAAGCCCATCTTCTGGCTGCTGGAAAAATTCCACGCCTTCTTCGGCAACTGGGGCTGGGCGGTCATCTTCGTGACCATCACCATCAAGGCCCTGTTCTACCGCCTGTCCGCCGCGAGCTACCGCTCCATGGCCAACATGCGCAAGCTGCAGCCCAAGCTGCAGTTGCTGAAAGAACAGCATGGCGCCGACAAGCAGAAGTTCAACATGGCGATGATGGACCTGTACCGCAAGGAAAAGGTCAATCCGCTGGGCGGCTGTCTGCCCATCCTGGTGCAAATACCGGTGTTCATCTCGCTGTACTGGGTGCTGGTGGAGAGCGTGGAATTGCGCCAGGCACCGTTCGCCCTGTGGCTGAACGACTTGTCGTCCATGGACCCTTATTTCGTCCTGCCCATCGTCATGGGCATCTCCATGTTCATCCAGCAGAAGCTGAACCCGCCGCCGAACGATCCGATCCAGGCCAAGGTGATGCAGTTCTTCCCGCTGATGTTCACTTTCTTCTTCGCCTTCTTTCCTTCGGGATTGGTGCTCTACTGGGTGGTCAACAACGTCTTGTCCATCCTGCAGCAATGGCGCATCACGCGGCTGATCGAAAAAGCCGCGTAAGGGGAGCCCGACGGGGCCGGGGGGCGAGAGCCTCCCGGCCTTTTCTTTTTGCGGGCATACAACGGGGCTCTGATTAAGCCATCTCCCTGTGGGCATAGATATCTACACAAGTCCCTACGCAGGAACCGGCGACCGGAGGTCGCTCCTTATCCCCTTCTCCCTCTGGGAGAAGGTGGCCCGAAGGGCCGGATGAGGGAAGGGACCGCTCGGTTCCAGGGCTACAATCCGCGGGCCATGGGGCCGAGCGGTCTCTCCCTTTGGGAGAGGGATTTAGGGTGAGGGTAAAGCACCTGATTTTCAACGACTTTTTCTTAAGCGTTGAGCGCTCAGTCCCTCACCCCTGCCCCTCTCCCAAAAGGAGAGGGGTGAAAATCAATGCGTTGAGAAAATGTGTAGATACCTATGCCCTGTGGGAGAGGATTGGGTGAGGGTAATTAAAATCAGGACCTTGCATTCGACTCATGCGCTGTAAGCGACCTACCAGAGGTTCGTCAAGATGAACGATACGTCCAATGACACCATCGCCGCGGTCGCCACCCCCGCCGGACGCGGCGGGGTGGGCGTCATCCGCGTGTCCGGTCCCGCCACGAGCGGCCTGATAGAAAGCCTGTTCGGGCGGGTTTTGCAGCCCCGGCATGCGCATTTTCTGCCGTTCAAGGACGGTGCCGGCGAGTCTATCGATTCCGGCTTGGCCCTGTTCTTCCCGGCCCCCCACTCGTTCACCGGCGAAGACGTTCTCGAATTGCACGGGCACGGCAGCCCGGTGATCCTGGACCTGCTGTTGCGGCGCTTGTTGGAGTTAGGAGTGCGGCTGGCCCGGCCGGGCGAATTTTCCGAACGCGCCTTTCTCAACGACAAGATCGATCTGGCCCAGGCGGAAGCCATCGCCGACCTCATCGACAGCGCTAGTGAGCAGGCGGCGCGCAGCGCCCAGCGATCCTTGCAGGGCGAATTCTCACGGCGCATCGATGCCCTGCTGGAAAGCCTGATCGAATTGCGCGCCTACACCGAGGTGGCCATCGATTTCGTCGACGAGGACATCGACTTCCTCGCCCAGGGCCAGATCGCCGAGAAGCTGGACGGTCTCGTCGGAAAACTGGACGGCATCCTGCGCACGGCGCGGCAGGGCCAGATCCTGCGCGACGGGTTCAGCGTGGTCATCGCCGGCCGGCCCAACGCCGGCAAGTCCAGCCTGCTGAACGCCCTCACCGGGCGCGACAGCGCCATCGTCACCGACATCGCCGGCACCACCCGCGACGTGCTGCGCGAATACATCCAAATCGACGGCATGCCCTTGCACGTCATCGACACAGCCGGCTTGCGTGACAGCGACAATCCGGTCGAACGGGAAGGCATACGCCGAGCCCGCGCCGCCATCGCGCAGGCCGACCGCATCCTCCTGCTCAGCGACGACCGTGAGACGGATGAAGGCGACGAATGTTTGGCCGAACTGCCGGAGAGGATGCCCGTCACCCGTATCCGCAACAAGATCGACCTGAGCGGCCGTGCGCCGGGTATCCGCGAATCCGGCCACGGCGTCGAGATCGACCTGTCGGTCAAAACCGGCGAGGGGCTGGAACTGCTGCGCCGCCACCTCAAGGAATGCGCCGGCTACGATGCTGAAGCCGGCCAGGTCTTCATCGCCCGCCGCCGACACCTCGACGCCCTGGACCGCGCCCGCGACGCCATCCTCTCCGGACTGACCCAGCTACGCCTAAACCAAGCCCCCGAATTGCTGGCGGAAGACTTGCGCCAAGCGCAACAAGCCCTCGGCGAAATCACTGGCGCCTATACCACCGAGGATCTGCTGGGGAAAATTTTCAGCTCGTTCTGCATAGGAAAATAGTGTTACTTCCGGCGCGTTCTGTGACGTCCTGCTAACCCACTAAAACGACGCGAAAAGGTGGGCTTTTTGTTCCACTGTCGTCTTGCTTGTTCCGCTCAAATCCATCTGAAAATGTTCCCACGAGTAGGAACAGATTGTTACCACCTCCATTTTTCTGGGGGCATTTATGGCCGATAAACATCGTAACAAAATGATCTGCCTAGCCTTGAATGCTACGGTGTAAAAGGCATACAGGCGATTCCAGTGACGATACGCTAGCTTCATGGTCCTTATCCTCCGATAAGGCATCCAGTAGGCGCGTGCCAGTCCCCGGTTAACGCGACGTGGTGAAACAGATGGCCGCCCTCTATGCCACTGTTTGCGCCGGTCCCCTGCGTCCACCTTCTGTGGCTGATCGATCATGCCAGTGTGTGCGCGGCTAAACCCTTCTGACCACGCGCAATAGAACCAAGAAGACGATGGCGCCCACGGTTGCTACGATCAAATCACCGACCCAGCCACCCCCACCGGACATGCCCAGTACATCGAACAGGACACCGCCGAGCACCGCGCCAAACACGCCGACGATGATGTATCCGACAATACCGGAACCACCGCCCTTCACCAGTTTTCCGGCCAACCAACCGGCAGCCAGGCCAACCAACATATACACCAGGAATTTCATAGTGCCTCCTCTTTTTTCAAATCAACACCATGGCTAAGAGTTTAAAGATCACTGGTTGCCGCATCTACGGGACTGTAGTCAGCTTAGGACATGGCCGAAAATTAGTTCCCTATTAACCCGGCCCAGAGGTCATGGTGGGAGCGGCCTTCAGGCCGCGATCTTCACGGGCTAAAGCCCGCGCCCACATAAAACTAACCAGGGATATTTCGGGTCGGGTTAATAAGCTGCTCCAGAGACTGCAAAAGGCAAGACCTGACCCTATTTACTCGCTATTTCGCCCTTGTATTATCGGTTTCGTAGTGCTCTTGCTGGCTTTGGGGATACCCCGCCTTAAGACTCACACCTGGAGGGCACTCCAGGCGCGAGCGACTGGATGCCGTTTGCGCCCTTGGGACACCAAGCCCGCAGCGTAGATCGATGCAGCAGTCGCTCACCCTCATCGAAAGATCGAACAGTATCTACGGCCCTTGGAAGCCTGCTCTCTACTCTACCCAAAATGACCTTGCGATCGATTAAGGCGGCTGTTGTGCCTCCCGCCGGGTTCTTCAATGGATGTGCATTTCCCGATTATTAGCCTTGTCGCTTCTTTGCAATAGATACCTGTCCTGGTCTCCGGGCACGGGTTTTCCGCCGTTGTTCAGATAGAGCAAAGTACCCTCGTCTTTGATTGCGAGCCGGCGTTGAGGGGCCTCTTTGTTGGAGGTCAACAGTACGGTGCCTGTGGCTTCACTCCATTCGTATTTTCCTTTTTCGAAGGATTCCCGGTTTTGCGGCTTGGCGGGTTGGATGACCAAGAGATAATTATTCTTGGGATTCAACGATAGGGTCATTTTAATACCGTTGCAATTTTCTTCTTTACACGGCAAATAGCCGTAAAAAACGCCGCGATATTTGCCTGCCGCCTCCCCGGAACCGGCGTGGCCCGAGTGATCCATGGCACCGAGTTTATTCAATTCGCGAGATTTGAGCGCCTTTTCCTGGATTTGCATATCGGTTTCCGCCCACGCGGCGTTGAGCGGGAGCAGTAATACGCCGACAACTATAAATAACAGTTTTTTAGTCATTTTCGTGTTCAGTGCTTGCACTAGGGATTTCTCTTGATTCTGTGTCCGAGACTCGCAGAGCGTATGAGTCGGATAGGCGGGCGACATTGTACGGCACTCCGCCCACGACGCTAAAAGCCGCAATCAGGTCCGGCCTGTTCTCCGCATCGCACGTTTGCATTACAGTGGCCGCGGGAAAAGCGAACCCCAGTTCGCGAACGGAGGTCACCATGAGCGTGGAATTCAAAGCCTTGTCTGCCGGGATCCTGTTGGTTATGGCCGGCTGCGCATCGCAGCCCGTTCCTTGGGCCGGCGGACACTGGGTCGATCTAAGCCATGCGTTTTCCGCCGCGACGCTTTATTGGCCGACGTCGGAGCCCTTTCATTTGACGCCGGTTTTTTCCGGGACGACGGAAAAAGGCTACCACTACGCGGCCAATCGCTACGATGCGTCCGAACACGGCGGTACGCATTTGGATGCGCCCATCCACTTCGCGGCGCAGGGCGGTACCGTGGAACAGATCCCATTGACTCGACTCGTGGGCCCTGCCGCGGTCATCGATGTATCTGCTCGTGCTCTCAAGGATAAGGATTACCGCATTGCGGTGGCCGATCTTGAGGCATGGGAGCGGACTCATGGCGTTCTGCCGGAGCAGGCCATCGTGCTCTTGCGTACCGGTTATGCCCGCTACTGGCCGCAAGCGGAGCGCTATCTGGGTACCGCCGAAAAAGGGGAGGCCGCCGTGGCGAAACTGCATTTTCCCGGACTGGACCCGGAAGCGGCGCGCTGGCTGGTCGAGCAGCGCCACATCAAGGCCGTGGGGCTGGATACGGCGAGCATCGATTACGGGCAATCGACTCTATTCGAGAGCCACCAGTTCCTGTCGCGAGCGGGCGTCCCGATATTCGAGAACGTCGATCTGCCGGATCAACTACCGGCCACGGCGGCCGTCGTCGTCGCGTTGCCGATGAAAATCGAAGGCGGCAGCGGCGCGCCCTTACGTATCGTCGCATGGGTGCCGGACCGTCCCTAAGCTTCGCCCTTGCTTGTCGGCCGGGGCGTTTCGTTGGCGGCGCCGATTTTCCTGCGGCATACGGCGAGTCCGGGTAGGATGGCGGCGGGGCGCCGAATGCGAAGCCGGACGCTACTTAGTCATCAAGCGGAGGACTGTGTCATGAGTAAACCAGATTGGCTGGCCGATCGGAGTTGTGCTCGGCCGAGCCCCGGCGTTCGAACCGGACGCCCGCTGTGGGCAGCGGCGATATTCGCGCTCGCCCTGAGCGCTTGCGGGTTTCAGAAGCCGGACTATGTGAAGACGATAGGCCCGTTGGAACTGAGCCGGCTGATGCAGAACCAGGACATCTTCCTGGTCGATGTCCATATCCCGGAACAACGGCATATCAAGGGCACCGATCTTTTCATTCCGTACAACGAAATCGAGAAGTATCAAAACAAGCTCCCGCAAGACAAAAACTTGGCCATTTATATTTATTGCAAAGCCGGCCCCATGGGAAATGCGGCGGCAAGATCTCTGCACGAGTTGGGGTATCGCAATTTGACCAATCTCGAAGGCGGGGCCGAGGCCTGGAAAAAGGCTGGTCTTGCGATCGAGTAAGCAAAGGCATGGAGCCGGGGGGATACCGGGTATCCATGCGCCAGGCAAGCGTCGCGTGAGGAGAGACTGAACGGCACGCGGCCATCCGCAATCAGGCCCGTAAGCGACGGCCCTGCGGGTCGCGATCGGTCTTACGCGACCTATTCCCCTTCTTCACCCAATCTGTGAGCGATATGACGCAGTTCGCTCGGGGATATGCCGCAACCGTATCCGGCATCGAAACGACGGAGACCCGTCGCTAGTCGTGAAACTTCACGGGTCCACTCGGCGGGATGACGCAAACTCCGCTCCGCGTCCGCCTCCTGGCGACTCGCGCGTGCGCGCCGGCTCGATCGCCGATGGGGCATGTGGCGCATGACCGGAGATGGCGCAGTTTCTGCTGAATCTGGCTGGCCGACGCAAAGGCGTGCGGTTCCCGCGATGGATGTCCATGCATCATGTGCAGCCCACCGGTGATTCCCCCTATCGGATCAAGGTATGGAATACGCAGATTCCGGCGTCGAAGCCCTCTTTCTGGATCATCTCGAGCCATTGATCCGGATAATCTACCGCATGGTCGGTTGCCGGCAGACGGCGGAAGACCTGGCGCAAGAAGCCTATCTGAGATTGATCCATGCCAGGGAAAGCGATCAGGTCGCTTATCCCCGCCCCTTCCTCTACCAGACCGCCAAGAACCTCGCGCTCGACCATCTGCGCAAGGAGAAGGTGCGCGCGCGGACCGACTGCCCCGATGCCGAGCCCGAACTGCTGGAGCAGGCGCCGGCAAAGACACCGACGCCGGAACACCAAGCCCTGGTCTCCGAGCAAGTCCGGCTGTTCGGCAGCGCCCTGGAGGCATTGTCCGAGCGGCGGCGGCAAATACTGGTTCTCCACCGGTTCCATCACTGGAGCTACGAGCGCATCGCCCAGCATCTGGGCCTGTCGCGGCGGGCGGTGGAAAAAAATATCCATGCCGCGCTGGCGCAGGTGCTGGCCCACATGGCCGAGCAAGGTGGCTAAAGCCGGGGTGTGTTCGGGCGTTTCGAACGTCTGGGACTGATACTATCCCTTTCCGCTTTGACCCTTCCTGCGATGAATCCCATTTCCGGCGACAACGACGGTGGCCCCTCGGGCGCCATACAAGAGGAAGCGCTCGCCTGGTTCGCGAGCCTGCAGGACACCGGCCTCGACCCCAAGCAGCAAGCCGCTTTCGACGACTGGCTAGCGGCCGACCCTCACCACGCGGAGGCTTATGCCAAGGTGCTCGTCTTATGGCGGGCGCCGGCCTTCGAGACCGCGCTGGGGCGATACGCCGACGAGGCGCTGGCCGCGGCCATGAAGCAAAGACGCTCGCGCTGGCGAGCGCCCAGCTGGGCCGCGGCGGCCGCGCTGTTCTGCGCGCTCGCCTGGGGCCTGACGACTTTCGGATGGCTGGACCGCTGGCACGCCGATTACGCCACCGTGGCCGGCGAGCAACGTCGCATCCTCCTGTCCGACGGCTCCGCCGTCACGCTGAATACCGACTCGGCGCTGAAACTGGATTTCAGTGAAAACCGGCGCGGCGTCCGCTTGTTGAGCGGAGAAGCCTACTTCGAGGTGCAGCCGGACAGCGCCCGGCCTTTCGTGGTGACGACCGGTACGGCCCGCGTACGCGTAATCGGAACGCGGTTTTCGGTGTCCACCGGAGCGGAGACGGCGGTCGCCGTCGAAAGCGGCATCGTCGCCTGCGCCAACGAGCAGGGAGACAGTGTTCAGCTCACGCACGGCCAACAGGTCAGCGTGTCGAAACGGCGGATCACCTCTCCCGAGCCTGTCGACGCCGGTCGCGCCTTCGCCTGGCTCAAGGGCCGGCTGATATTCAAGGACCAGCCGCTGGTCCAGGTACTGGAGGAACTCGACCGTTACCATCCGGGCACTATCTTCGTGACGGACAACCGGCTTGCGCAGATTCCCGTCACCGGCAACTACAAGCTCGACGATACCGCCGCCGTCATCCGCGCCCTGGCCGAAGTCACGGGTGGGCACATCACGCATATCTCGAACTACCTGACGATCGTGAGGTAAGGCTCGCGGCGGATGCGCTTGTCCGCCTTTGCGAAACTTTTCTCCCGGCCAGGGTGTATTTCCTCGCTTCGAACGTCTCGGGTAAACGGACGCCGGATTAGGCGTCCGCTATCCCGAAAAGCACAAGCAGGAGATTCCATGAGCCCAGTACGCATCGCCCGGCATGCCGCCGCCTATCCCACGAAAAGATGGACCGTCGTCGCGATTGGCGCCGCCCTGAGCATGCCGGCTTATGCGGCCCGGGCCGCCGATGCCCCTCCGGCTCCGCCCGCTCAGGCCGAGCGTACGCTATCGTTCGCCATCCCGGCCAAGCCACTGGACGAGGCCATCAACGATTTCATCGCCGTCACCGACTGGCAGGTCGGATTCCCCTCGTCGCTGACCCGGGGAATACGCTCGCCGGGCGTTACGGGCCGCTACCCTCCCGCACAGGCATTGGAAAAACTGCTGGCAGGTAGCGGATTGACCTATCGAGCGGCCGGCCCGAATACGGTCACCTTGCAAAAGGCCCCGCCTGCGCCCGCTCCGCCCGGCAAACCCGCCGCACCGGTCAAGGCCGAATCGGGCCAGACCACGCTGAACAAGGTCACCGTCACCGCGGCACGCTCCGAGGACGAGGGCACCGGCAGCCTGACCACGCCTTCTTTGGCGGAATCCCAGGCCAAACTCGACAAGGTGCCCGGCGGCACGACCTTGATCGATGGCGAGCGCATCAAGGAAGGCGCGAGCTTTACCGTCAACGACGCCTTCGCTTACGCGCCCGGCGTATACGTGGGCGACAGCTCGGGCAGCGTGGCGGGCGGCTCGCGCATCTCCATCCGCGGGTCGGACATCAATTCCTTCATCTCGCCGATACGCGGCATCAAATTCCTGCGCGACGGGCTCCCTTTCACCAATGCCAACGGTTTTACCGACGTCGAAACCCTCAATCTTTATTCCGTCAAGCAAATCGAGGTATACCGCGGCGCCAGCGCGTTGGAGTACGGGGCCAGCAATCTGGGCGGAGCCGTCAACTTCGTCAGCCCCACCGGCTACACGGCCGACAAGCTGCGGATAGGCACCACGCTGGGCACCAACGGCTACGTCAATTCCACCTTCAGCAGCGGCGCCGTGCTGGGCGGAGGCTGGGACGCCTACGGTTCCCTGTCGTACGTCACTTTCAACGGCAATCGTCAGAGCAACGAACAAGAGCTTTTTTACGGCTACGGCAACATCGGCTACCGCTGGAACGAGCAGAACGAAACCCGCTTGCACATCGACATCCAGGACATCGATTACCAGGCCTGGGCCGGCGGCTTGACCAAGCAACAGCTCAAGCAGGACCCCCACCAAAACGAAACGACATCCAGACCGCGAAATGGCTGGCCGCTTTACAAGTTCGACCTGCGCCATACCGTCCGTCTCGACGACGGCGACCAGTTCGACTTCGGCGCTTATTACTTCAACAAGGATTTTTCCTTCACCGATGCGGCCTGGGGCTTTTACCGCGACCTGTGGCAGGATGCCGGATTCTCCTGGCGCCATCAGATCAACACCCGGTTATTCGGCCTGCAAAATCGCGTGGTATGGGGCGGCCTGACGCAATGGATGTGGATCAACGACCACGAGAACGATCCCGTGAACGGCAGCCGGGGGCCTTTGCGTTTCAACGAACGCGACGACTGGAACAATGTCGAGGCTTATCTGGAAGACCAGCTAAGCCTTACCGACGACTTCAACCTGGTGCTGGGCGGCCAGGTAACCTACCGCAAGGTGGCCTATCAGCACCGCTTTCCCGAACTGGCCCCGGGTGAACGCACCCAGGCCGGCCAGGATTTCTTCAACTTCAATCCCAAGCTGGGCTTTACCTGGCAGGCGACCAAGGCCGCGCAGATCTATGGCAACCTGAGCCGCAGCGCGGAAACCCCACCGCTCAGCGATTTATCCAGCGTCTTCCAGCAGCCGCGTCTCACCAGCCAGACCGGAACGACCGTGGAAATCGGCACGCGCGGGCAATCGGAGTGGTTGAAGTGGGACTTGGCCTTCTACCACGCCTGGCTGAACAACGAGTTGCTCATCATCTCCAGCCCGTTCAATCCGACCGTGTTCAGTACCACCAACGCCGGCAACACCCAGCACACCGGCATCGAACTGGGCCTGGAAAGTACCCTGCCCTTGGGGCTGATCGCCGAGGACGACCAGATCCGCCTGCGCGGCAGCTACACCTGGAGCCGCTTCCAGTTCGACAGCGATCCCGTGCTGAAAGACAACCGGCTGCCGGGCATACCCGAGCACAACGCCCGCTTCGAGGCGCTTTATCAGCATCCGAGCGGCTTCTATGCAGGCCCCAATGTACAGGCGGTCGGCTCCAACTGGGTGGATTTCACCAACACCCTCGCCGCCAAGCCCTATGCCCTGTTCGGCGCGCGCGTCGGTTGGGACGACGGCCGGCATTGGAAGGTATTCGTGGACGGCCGCAACCTGACCAACGAGCGTTACGCCGCCTCGGTCTGGGTGATGGGCGATGCCCGCCACCAGGATCAGGCGCAGTTCAATCCCGGGGCGACCCGCATGGTGTTCGGCGGTTTCGAATACCGCTACTGATTGACCATGCCTACTGCAAAATCCCAACGCCTTGTCCGCCTGAAGTCCCGCCGCAAGCTTTGGCTGGATGTCCACCTGTGGCTGGGACTTATCGCCGGGGTTCCCCTGCTGATCTTCGGCATCACCGGCAGCATCCTGGTATTTCAGCAGGAGATCGACGAATGGCTGAATCCGCACCTGCTCACCGTAGAAGCCAGACCGGAAGGCTATCGGCCGCTGGATGAGCTAATCGACGCCGGAATCGCGGCCCTGCCGGGAGCCAGCCTGACCTTCGCCGCTTATCCGCGCAATGAAACGGCCGCCCTGAGGCTGCGCTTCAACCGGAAAATCCCGGACGCCCCGGCGACGGAGAACCGGGAGGTCGCCGTCGATCCCTACACCGCGCGAGTCATCGGCCAGCGCCTGATGGGACGTTCCGACAGTCCGTTCCCGAAGACCTTCATCGGTTTCATCTTCGAGCTGCATTATGCGTTTTTC
The DNA here is from genome assembly GCF_016925495.1 of Methylococcus sp. EFPC2. Taxonomy (NCBI): domain Bacteria; kingdom Pseudomonadati; phylum Pseudomonadota; class Gammaproteobacteria; order Methylococcales; family Methylococcaceae; genus Methylococcus; species Methylococcus sp. EFPC2. The sequence goes on from NZ_CP070491.1 coordinate 2,860,916, forward strand.
CTGGGCGAAACGGTGGGGTATGCCTGCACCGGCATCCTCGGCGCCTCACTCATCATCTCGGTATTGAGCGGCCTGATCGTCTGGTGGCCCCTGACCGGGAAATGGCGGCAGGCGCTCACCCTCAAGCGCAGGGCCAGCGCGGAGCGCCTCAACTTCGATCTGCACAAGACGTCCGGTTTCTACACCACCCTCGTCATGTTGCCGGTGCTGTTCTCCGGCATCTACATGAATCTGCCCCAATACGTGGTGCCCGTGATCGAGCTGTTCTCGCCGGTGACCTACCGCTACTGGTTCCAGTCCACCCCGCTTCCGAACGCGGAGCCCATCACCCTGGGGCAGGCCGTGAACATAGCGGACCAACGCTACCCATCCGGCCGTCCCGACTGGATCTACGGCGCACCGGAAGCGACCCGCACCTACACCGTCTGCAAGCACGACGTGAACGAGCCGGGCAGCTTGCTCCATCGCCGCTGTGTGGTGATGGACCGCTACAGCGGAAAAATCCTCGACATCGACGATCCGTCCCTCGGCACGGCGGGCGAGGTGTTCACCCACTGGCAATGGCCGCTGCATTCCGGGCAGGCTTTCGGCATGAGCGGACGCATCCTGGTGTTCGTCACCGGACTGGCCTGTCCGCTGCTCTTTGTCACCGGCCTGATACGCTGGCTGCAGAAACGAAGGGCGCGCGCCCTTCGGCCCCGCGCGGCGGCTCGCGCATAATCATTCGCCGCCAGCGCGTGGCTTTATCCCACCCGACCGCGCTACTTGCCGCCGGTTTTCCATTCGGGGTAGCGCGGGTAGCGCGATAACGTTCTTGTACTAGGCTTCGCCGGGTACTGCGATCGTTTCGAATACTATAAGGATATTTCCATGAAATTCTCCCGCATGAAAATAGGCCTACGCCTGTCCATTGGTTTCGGTACCGTTTTGCTACTCATGCTGGCAATAGGCCTAACGGGAATGTGGTCGAGCCACAAAATAGCCGCATCCGCACAACGGGTCGTTGATGTCGACAGCGGAATCCTGGACAAGGCCTTGCGGATCCAGATCAGCGTACTCAATCTGCGCCGCTTCGAAAAAGATATGTTCATCAACCTAGGCTCGCAGAAGGATTATGAAAAGTATGTGCTTCAATGGCACACGGCGCGCAAGGAAGTGCAAGGGCATATCGAATCTCTGAAACCCTTGCTGGAGAATGCGGATCAGAAAGCCAATCTCGATCATATATCCGCCGACCTGGCCATTTATGATGGCGGTATTCAGAGTATATCCGCGCTGATCGGCGAGAATAAAATCACCACCACCCAGGACGCCAATACGGCCATGGTCCCCTATAAAGAGGCCGTGCGCAGGGTCGACCAATACGTCGCAGCGCTCAGCGAGTTCGCTGGCGCGCAAATGCAGTTATCCAAGGCCGGCGTACAGAGTTTGATTTTCACGGTCAACGTGCAGACCATTCTCTTGCTGCTGGCCGGCATGGCATTCGCGCTGCATCAAGCTTACAAACACGTCCGCAGCATTACCGCGCCGTTGGCTCACGCCCACGAAGTATCGAGAAAAATGGCCGGCGGAGACTTCAACTTCACCATACAGGTCCACGGCGAAGACGAAATCAGCGAATTGCTGGTGGCAATCGCGGGGGTGCAAACCACGCTGCGCAACCTCATCGGCGACTTTAACGCCCTTTCGCGGGCGGCGCTGCGCGGGGAGTTGGCCACCCGCGCGGAAGTCGCCCGGCATCCGGGGGAGTTCCGGCAAATCGTGGCCGGGGTGAACGATACCCTGGACGCGGTGACGGGCCCCCTGCATCGGGCAGCCGAATATGTCCACCGGATCGCCCGCGGCGATCTGCCGGCAAAGATAACCGAGGACTACCCCGGCGAGTTCAATGCAATCAAAGACAACCTGAATCTGGCCATCCATAACATCGACGCCTTAATAAGCGATACCGACGGGTTGGTAAAAGCCGCGGTAGAGGGGAAGCTCAATATCCGCGCCGACGGGTCCAGGCATCATGGCGGCTTCCGCAAGATCGTCCAAGGGATCAACGACACCCTGGATGCCGTGATCGGCCCTCTGGGGGTGGCCGCGGAGTACGTCAACCGTATCGCGCACGGTGATTTGCCGCCCAAGATCAAGGAACAGTACCGGGGCGACTTCAACGCGATCAAGGACAACCTCAACCTGGCGATAGACAATATCAGCGCCCTGGCGGAAGACACCGACCTGCTGGTGTCGTCCGCCGCCGCTGGCAAGTTGGATACGCGGGCCGATGCATCCAGGCATCGGGGGGCCTACCGGGAAATCGTACGGGGGATCAACGAAACGCTGGACGATATCGTCGGGCCGCTCGAACTGGTGGAGCGGGTATTGGCAGCCTTGGCCAAAGGGGACCTCAGCGAACGGATAGACGCCCGCTTCACGGGCACCTTTGCCACCTTATGCGAGGACGCCAACCTCACGGTCGACAACTTGGCGCAGAGCGTGCTCATGATCAAGGAAGCGACCGATGCCATCAACACGGCCTCCAAGGAAATCGCATCGGGCAACTCGGACTTGTCGCACCGCACGGAACTGCAGGCCTCCAGCCTGGAGGAAACGGCTTCCAGTATGGAAGAACTGTCGTCGGCGGTGAAGCAAAACGCCGAAAACGCCAAGCGGGCCAATCAGATGGCGGAGGCCGCCTCCGAGGTGGCCACCAGGGGCGGGGCGGCGGTGCAGCGCGTGGTTGGCACCATGAACGAGATCAACACCAGCGCCCGGAAGATCGTCGATATCATCAGCGTGATCGACGGCATCGCCTTCCAAACCAATATTCTTGCGCTCAACGCGGCCGTGGAAGCGGCCCGGGCCGGCGAACAAGGCCGGGGTTTCGCCGTAGTGGCGGGCGAAGTTCGTAACCTGGCGCAACGCTCCGCATCGGCGGCCAGGGAAATCAAGTCGCTGATCGTGGATTCGGTCGAAAAAGTGGAGAACGGCACCTCGCTGGTGGAAGAAGCCGGCCGCACCATGGATGAGATCGTCACGTCGGTGGAACGCGTCACCGGCATCATGGCGGACATTACCGCCGCGTCCATCGAGCAGAGCAGCGGCATCGAGCAGGTGAATAAAGCCATCATCCAGATGGACGAAGTGACCCAGCAGAATGCGGCCTTGGTGGAGCAAGCGGCAGCGGCGGCGGAGTCCTTGGAAGAACAAGCCGCCAATCTCGCGGTCATGATGTCGCGCTTCCGGCTGGCCGGCCGAGGACTCGTCGCCGTCGGTATGTCGTACAACTAGCCTCACGGGCTATCGGCAAGCCGCCCGATTCGCTCGTCGGCGTGCTGGGCAAATCTTTCCGGGCTTTGGCGCGGGCGGCGTATCAGGACACCGCTCCGGCCGATCGGCGGTTTACGGCGGGCAAATTCCGCACGGCACGCCATGCCACGGGGTGTGGCATATGCCCCATGGCCTCCCCAAAAAATCGGATAACCGCTTTCCAGCCTTGTCGTAAGCAGCCGTATTTCAAGGACTTTTACCATCTGGCACCTGCCTTGCTAAAACTTGCCTCGGAACCGTTTCGGGAGCAGGTTTTTCATGAGTACAGGAGCAGGCAAGCCGGGTGGGGGACCTTAACGCGTGGAATCGCAGGATGAAGGGACTACGCTCGCCGACTGGTTTCGCGCTCATCGCCAGGAACTGGTGTCTTTTCTGGCGCTACGCCTGCGCTGCCGGGACACCGCCGGGGACCTGGCGCAGGAGACCTATCTGAGGCTGTATCAATACGGCGAGGCGACCATCGCCAATCCGGGCGCCTTCGCCTTCCGGGTGGCTGCCAACCTGGTGGTGGACCATCAGCGCAAGCAGGCGGTACGCGCGCGTTTCGAAACGGATGAGCTCCCTGTCGAAGAGATGGAATGCGTGCCGGCGGGTGCTGCGACCCCCGAACAAATCCTGTCTCATCGGGAGCGACTGGACTTGCTGCAGGAGGCCCTGGCGGAGCTCCCCGTGGATTGCCGCACGGCTTTCTATTTGAACCGGGTCCAGGGCCGTTCCCATGCCGACATCGCCCGGCACCTGGCGATTTCCGAATCCATGGTGGCGCGGCATCTGGCGCGCGCCATGCGGCACTGCAAACAACGACTGGACTAAACGCCTGGCCAGGCCTCTGCCACCGGTGTAAGTTTGCCCGCTCCGGACGTCTTACTTGATATGCTCCCCATTATATTGTGGCGATAACCGTGCCCGCCCCCACGCCCAGCCTACTGGCCACGCCCCCCGGCGGACCGCCATGAACGACGACGCCCGGCTGTTTCCGCCCGCCTCCTCCTATCCATCGGCTGGTGCATACACCGGCCCCGGTGCGGAGAGGGATGCGACGGCAGCCCCCCTGAGCGATCAAGCGATCGACTGGGTGGTTGTGGCGCATTCCGGCCAGGCGAACGAGGATGACCGCCGACGCCTGGCTGCCTGGAAAATGCAGAGTCCGGAGCACCGGCAAGCGTACGACGAAGCCTTGCGGCTATGGGCCGACATGGGGGAAGCGCTGGACGACTCGGCGCCCGCGATCCCCCCAAGACGACCCGTGGACATGGATAGACACGCCGCCATGCGCCGGCGCAGACCCGCCGCGCTGGCGGCCGCCGCGGCCATTTTGCTCGCCGTGATCGGTGGACTGCTGCATGGGCTGCATTACACCGATCCGCTGCTCAGCGATTACTACACCCGCACGGGCGAGCGGCGCGAGCTGAACCTTGCCGACGGCAGCCGTATCGTGCTGGACACCGAGACCGCCATCGACGTCGGCTTCGACCAGAGCGGGCGGCGTATCCGCCTGCTGCACGGCCGCGCACGCTTCCAGGTAGCCGCCGATCCCGCGCGGCCATTCGAGGTGACGGCCGGAGCCGGCGTGACGCGAGCCTTGGGTACCGTGTTCGACGTCCGGCAGGAGAACGGTCGCGTCCGGGTCACGGTGCAGGAACACGCCGTCGCCGTCAGGGCGAAAGCGCGGCCCGACCTGCCGGCCAGAGTGGAGGCCGGACAACAATTGAGCTATTCCGACAGCGGAGAAATCGAGCGCGCCGTTCCTGTCGACCTGAGCGTAGCGACTGCCTGGCAACGGCACAAACTGATATTCCGCGAACGCCCGCTGGCCGAAGTGGTGGGTGAATTGAACCGCTATCGCAAAGACAAGGTTCTCCTGGTCGGCCCGGCTCTCAATCAAATACGCGTGACCGGCGTGTTCCCGCTCGATGACGGGGACGATGCGCTGCAAACCGTCACTTCGACCTTGAGCTTGCAGTTGACCCGAATCGGCCCGTTAGCCTTGTTGCATCGTTGATCGGGCACGGTTTGCGCAAGCCGAGGTAAAAAAATTCGCCTCGACGGTGCAAGAATTCGCTTCCGGCTCGTCAGTACTCAGTGATTGGACAAAACAACACCGAGGAAACTGATGAAACCCACCCCGATCTTCGCTCCGTTGCTTCTCGCCGTCTCGGTCGCACTGCCAGCCGCCTCCGTCTCCGCCGAACAGGCGCTCGCCGCCTACGATATTCCCGCCCAGCCCCTGGCCGGCGCGCTGACGGCCTTCGCCGACCAGGCCAACATCAAGCTGATGTTCGAATCGGCACTGACTCGGGGACTCAGAACCAGAGGTGTCAGCGGCAAACTATCCCGCGATGCCGCACTGAACCAGTTGCTGGAAGGTACCGGACTCGGCTATCGCTACACGGGAGATGAAACGGTGACGCTGGAGCGCGCCACCGTTCCGCGGCTGCAACCCAACAAGGCGGAGCCGCCTGCCCTGCCGACAGTAAAGGTCACCGGCAAAGTGGCTTATGACCCGACCGATCCGTTCAATCGAGACTACGCGGCCGCCAAAGCGAGCAGCGTGACCAAAACCGAAACGCCACTGATAGAAACCCCGTTCTCGGTCCAGGTGATCGACAAAGCCGTTGTGAACGATCAACAGGGGGTACGCATCAGCGACGCGTTGCGCAATGTGAGCGGCTATTTCAATACCAGCAGCGGCATCCACTACGACCACGCGTTCTTGCGCGGATTTCAGGTGGGCAGCCGGATGTATATCGACGGCTTCCGTGACCAGGCTCAATCCCGCTCGCTGGCGAATCTCGACCGTATCGAGGTGATCAAGGGTCCGGCGGCCGCTCTTTATGGTCGCCTGGCGCCCGGCGGGCTGATCAACCATGTCACCAAGCGCCCGTTGACCACACCCTATTATTCGATTCAGCAGCAATTCGGTTCTTACGACTTATACCGCACTCAGGTCGATGCGACCGGTCCGTTAACGAACGACGGAGCGTTGGCGTATCGAATCAATATGGAGTATCTGGATACCAACTCCTTTGTTGACTACCTGCACAACCAACGCGCAACCGTCGCCCCCTCATTGACCTGGAGAATATCGGACCGCACGCAGCTCGACCTGGATTTTCGATATAACGAAACTCAGGGAGCGCCGAATTTTGGCATCCCTGCGGTGGCTAAGCGACCGGCCAGTGTGCCCATCAGCCGGTATATCGGAGAGCCTACCGACAACGATGACTCCACGCTTTATTTCGGCGGGATCGGTTTGCTGCACAAGTTTTCGGACGACTGGAAACTGGAAGCCAAATTTGGCTACAACCATTCCGAGCAGCTTTTCAGGGATACGGGTATCGACACTTTCGATGAAAACACGGGTAATGCCGAGATGGGTTATTACAGCTCGGATTATCGGGAATACAGTTACCAGGGACTGCTGAAACTGACCGGTAAATTCTCGTGGTGGGAAACTCACCACACCCTGGTTACGGGATGGGATTACTACAAGCGATCCGGCTCGGAGAATGCGTACTATCTGGCCAAAAGCATGGGTACCATGACGTTTCCGGCCGATCTGAATATTTACCGTCCGGTCTACGGATTGCCCGGGGTCAATATGGCCTTGGAAACACCCAATTCGCCCTGGTTTGCCAGCGAAACCTGGTACGGCTTCTACGTTCAAGACGATATGAAGTTTCTGGACGACTGGCACCTGCTTTTCGGAACCCGTTTCGACCAGGCCAATTCCGTGACGTCAACCTCGCCGAACTGGGTAAACCCCATAAAGACCAACGACGCCGAATTCAGTCCCAGGGTCGGCTTGCTGTACCAGCCGGTTCGCTGGCTTTCCCTGTATGCCAACTATGTCAAAGCCTTTAACGGCGCCAACACCGCCAAACTAGCGCCCGGCGAAAAGAATACGCCCGAGCATTCCGAATCCTACGAAGCCGGAATAAAGGGGGAATGGTGGGATGGCGGGCTCACGGCCAACCTGGCTTATTACGAACTGACTAAAACGAACATACCCATCACCCATCCTGACCCGTCGATGGCCAGTCAGCGCTACAACCTGCTGGCCGGCGAAGCCAAAAGCAAGGGCGTGGAGTTCGACGTTACCGGTAAACTCACCGAAAGCTGGAGCGTGATCGGTACCTATACCTACACCGACACCCAGTTCATACGCGCCAATCAGAATATTCAGGGCCACCAATTCGCCGGCGTGCCCGTTCATGCCGGAACGCTCTGGTCGCGCCATGAATTCGGCGGTCTTGGCTTGCCGGGCCTTTGGTCGGGTGCGGGCGTATTTGTCGCCGGGCAGCGCGAGGGCGATAACGCCAACAGTTTCCAGTTGCCGGGCTTTGTCCGGGTCGACGCCGCGCTGGGGTATTCCTTGAACGTCGGCCCATCGAAAGTGAGCCTGCAGTTCAACGTGAATAACCTGCTCGATAAGCAGTATTACGCCAGTTCGGGATCTAGCGGCTCACGAACCGGTGTTCTGCCCGGATCTCCCAGGACATTCATGGGTTCGGTCCGCGTCGAATTCTGATCGCCGACTTATTAACCCGGGGCAGGGATGCCCCGGCGCGGCGACAGGCTTTGGCCCGAAATACCATAAGAATATTTACGGGCCTGATTAATAGGGTCGGTTTCTTGTGCGCCGCAACCCGCCGAACGGCACGGGAGTAAACACCGTAACTTTCGGTGGGTTACGTCGCACGCACGGCCCGATGAAAGCTTTAAGCCTTGCAACGATGCCCGCCTGACTCACACGACCCACTGACCGAATAGCGAGCGACCATGTCCATAGCATTTCCTCGCAGGAAGCACCGGAAATCCCTGCGCAAACTCTGGCTCAAAACCCATTTGTACATCGCCCTGACGGTGGGACTGTTTTTCGCCGTTCTGGGCGTCACCGGCGCGGTGAACGTTTTCTATTACGAACTGGGCGAATTGGGCCTACCCGCCGTGCCGGCCGATCCGCAACGGCAGCCGCGTGCGCTGGACGAGATCCTGCAGACCGTGAACGCCGCCCACCCGCAACGGACCGGCGGTTGGTTCATGCTACTGCCGGGCCAGCAAGGCGATTACATCTGGGTGGAATATCCCAAGCCGGAAGAAACCAGGGACGAGTTGTTCGCGCCGCTGGAAATACTGGTCGATCCCTACAGCGGCGAAATCGTCGAGCAACATTTCTGGGGGCACACCTGGCTGAGCCTGATCTACGAACTGCACGCCGATCTGATGATGGGTAAGGTCGGTGTGGAGATCGGCAAACGGGGCTTCGACATCGTCTGCGCTTTCGGAATCTTTCTGTTCATCTCTTGCCTGTCCGGACTTTATCTGTGGTGGCCGCGATGGGCGACGCTGACCACGTCGCTGACGGTCAAACTGGGCGCGGGGCGGCAACGCTTCTATTTCGATTTGCACCGGGCCGCGGGCTTTTATGCCGCGGCGATACTGCTGCCCATTGCGTTCACGGGCTTTTCCTTCGCCTACAACGATTATGTCAAGACGGCGGTCGGCTGGTTTTCCGCTGTCCAAGCCGATCATCTGAAAGATCCCAAACTCAAATCCGTCCCGTTCGACTCGGCTCAGCCGATCCCGATCGCGCGGGCGGTGCAAATCGCCGATGAGGTCTTTCCCGGCGCGGAGTTGCGCGAGATCGGCACGCCCGACGGCCGGGAAGGCGTCTATACGGTCGCGAAACGGCAGGCGGGCGAAGCCAACCGCATACGGCCCCGCAGCAAGGTCTGGATCGATCAATACAGCGGCCGGGTTCTGGCCGTGCAGGACCCCTATCTCTTTACGCCGGGCGAGACTTTCATGAATCTGCTGTGGCCCTTGCACGACGGCCAGGCGTTCGGCCTCGCCGGACGGATAGTGTGGTGCGCGACCGGTGTGGCACCGGCGGTACTCTATGTGACGGGCCTACTCCGCTGGCTGCAGAAGCGGAGGCCGGCAACCCGATCCGGGATATCGGCCGGATAAAGCCAACACGCCGGGCGCTGTGGGATATGCCGTAGCGGCCGGCGGGGTGCTCGGTCTGGCTGGAGTTCTAGTCTCCGTTTTCGCAGCGGCGTCGACAATGCGCAGGGGGGAGTTTGGGCCGCTCGAACGTCTTACGGGATGAGGCTTGGAAATTTTATACGGAGGCGAAGCGCATGAGACGGCTCTCGGACGATTGGAATCTTGGCGCCACGACAACCCGCAACCCGGACGCAGAGGCGGCATCCCGGTTGCTTGCGCTCAAGGCTAGGCGCAAACGCTGGCTGGACGTTCATCTTTGGCTGGGGCTGATCCTGGGGTTCTTCATGGCCGTGTTCGGCCTGACCGGCAGCATCCTGGTGTTCTACCAGGAAATCGACGGCTGGCTGCAGGCCGAATCCCTGCAGGTCAGCCCGCCGCCCGAAGGCGAGCGGGCTTTCCGGCCCTTGGGCGAAATACTGGCCGCCGCCAATGCCGTGGCCCCCGCGGAAGGGCGGCTGGGCTTCTTGGATTACCCCGGCGACGAGCGTACGGCCTACACCCTGGGCTATCAGGTGAAACGGGGCGACAACGACGCGGACGAATGGCGAGTGTTTGTCGACCCCTACAGCGCCCGGGTGAGCGGCAAGCAGTTGATCAAGGCGGGGAACGATCTTTTCCCCGTCCGCTTCATCCCCTTCGTGTTCCGCCTGCACTATGCCCTGCTGGCCGGTGCGACCGGCGTGACCATCGTCGGCGTCATGGCGGTGTTGCTGTTGTTTTCGGTGTTGACCGGGCTGATCCTCTGGTGGCCACTGACCGGCAAGTGGAAACGGGTCTTCGTCATCAAGAGCCGGGCCAGCGCCGAACGGCTAAACCACGATCTGCACCAGACCTCGGGTTTCTACACCTTTCCGGTGGTGCTGGCGGTATTACTGTCGGGCATCTACATGAACCTGCCGGACTATTTCCTCGCTCCGGTCAAGCTGCTGTCGCCCGGTACCCGAGGTTTCATGGATAGTCCGCACGCGGCTCCGGCTGAAGGGCGTGACCCCATCGGCCTGGATCGGGCGCTGGACATCGTTCGCACGCGCTACCCGGAAGGGCGCATCAACTGGCTGAGCAATCCGGACGATCCGTCCGAGGCTTATCGGATCAGCTTGCGCGATGTGCCGGGACTCAGCCGGTTCTGGTCGGAACGCATCGTGTCGGTCGACCCATATAGCGGCGTCATCCTGGAGGTACGCGATCCGGCTTCGCGCCGAACGGCGGGCGAAACCTTCGTCGACTGGCAGTGGCCCCTGCACAGCGGCAAGGCTTTCGGCTGGACCGGGCGCATCCTGGTGTTTCTCGCCGGACTGGCCTGTCCGTTGCTGTTCGTGACCGGCGTCATACGCTGGCTGCAGAAGCGGCGTGCCCGACGCGTGCGTTCGGCCTGAAGGGGCCGGTTTTGCGGCCCCGCGTGACCGGACGAAATCTGCGGCTTACGACGAATTGACCGCGTCATATGCCTCACCGCGACATCGGCGAAACTCTCAAACCCCGCCAACTTCCGCCATTCCTTCGCTGGTACGCATTCTGCTCGTTTTGCCCGGCTGCGCGGAACCCGATTCCCGAAGCGACTACCAATAACAAAACGACAGGGTTTAAAGATGAAGACCAGACCATGCGTATGGATGGCGTTGACGAAAAAATGGCCCATCGCGGCGGTGGCGATAGTCACGGCGGTGCTGCCGCCGGGAGCGGCGAACGCGGACGGGAAGGAGCACAGGGCGGAACCGCCGCGGCCGCTGATTTTGCGCGCCGACCGGGTATTCGACGGCGTCGATCTGCACGAGGATTACGCGGTCAAGATCGTCGGCGACAAGGTCGCGGCGATCGGCCCCGCTTCGACGCTGCGCAGCCGCGGTGCCCGTGTGCGCGATCTGGGCGATGCCACCCTGTTGCCCGGTTTCATCGAATTGCATGGCCATGTGGCCTATCAGAACGTACCGCGCGACATCATACTGCGCCATGGCGTCACCACCGTCAGGGACGTGGGCGGGCCCTTGTTGCCCCTGTCCGGCGGGCACGGCCGACTGCGCCTGGTTACGGCGGGCCCCATCATCACCGGTCCCGGCGGTTATCCCGGCCCGGTATTCACCGGCGATGTATCGGCTCCCGTCGACAGCCCGGAAACGGCGCAAGCCCTGGTCGATGACCTGGTCGCCGGCGGCGCGAACATCATCAAGATTGGCCTGGAACCCGGCGGGGAGGAAGGCGCTCCCTGGACCACAGGACATACGCCGTCCATCGAGCCGCCCTGGCCCATGCCTTCGCCGGCGGTCGTCAGGGCCGTGGTGGTGGAGGCGCATCGTTTGGGCAGGGAAGTGACCGCCCATGTCGGCGAGGAACAGGGCTTGCAACTGGCGGTGGACGCCGGGGTCGACGAGATCGCCCACATCCCTTGCGATCCCGTATCCCATGATTTGCTCCATCAGGCGGTGCATCAAGGCATCCGCTTCCTGTCCACCGTTGACACCTTCTCGCATTGCCGCGGCACGCACGAGAATCTGCACGGGCTGGTGCATCTGGGAGCCAAGATACACTACGCGGCCGAGATCGCGCATACGGAAATCCCCTGGGGCATCGACGCGGGAGAACTGCATGCCCTGCTGCACGCGAACATGGCGGTGGACCCCGATCCCAGCCATATCTTCGGCCATGTGCTGAACCTGTTTCGCTCGGCGACGTCGGAGGCCGGCAAGGTCCTGGCGCTCGGGCCCGAAGGCGGCCTGGATAAGCTCGGCACCCTGGTTCCCGGCGCTCCCGCCGACATCATCGCCGTGTCCGGCAATGCCTTCATGGCGTTCAAGCCCCTGGAATACCCGAGCCTGGTGATTTCCGGCGGCAAGACCGTGGTCGATCAACTCGCGGATTGATCGGCCCCTTCCGGTTGATGCAGGTCGGGACGGGCGACGCCTGACCGGCCTGCCGCATCGCCACTGGACGAAGCCCGCACGCGGGTCGATCTCCGGGAGGGCCTGGACCTTGGGGTCAACACGGCGCCGTCCATGCGCAGGGAAAAATGCCTGTGACACGTTTCCCCGCATGACCGCACCCGCCCATCAAAACTCCAACTTTACCGACCCCAGATAAGTGCGCGGTGTGCCGGGCATGGTTTGGTGTATGAACGAAGCAAAGCCATTGCTGGCGGCCAGATATTCCTTATCGAGCAGATTCTCTACATTGAACTGCAAGGTCAGCTTGGACGGCCCGATCTTGTGCTGATATTTCAGCATCGCATCCAGACGCGCATAACCCGGCATCTCGAAGCTGTTGTCGATATTGCCGGCACGGTCGCCGGCGAGATAAACCCCGGCACCGGCGCTGAGACCTTGCGCCCCCAGTGCTGAAAAATCGTAAGTCGTCCAGATACTGCCCGCATTCCTGGGCACATTGGAAAAACGATGGCCAGTATTACCCGAGCCGCTGGAGCCGATAACCGTATCCAGCGGCGCCGAATCCTTGGTCACTTCGGTATCGGTATAGGCATAACTCGCGATAAGGTTCCAGTAATCCGTCAGTTGCCCACGCAAATCGATTTCGATGCCGCGGCTGCGCTGCTCTCCCGTGATCGCCACTTTGTTTATGAAGGGCGCCGGCAAGGGCGTTTGCACATTGGTTTTGGTTAACTCGAAATAGGCAAGACTGGCCGTGAGTTTGCCACCCAGCCACTCGCCCTTCAGGCCGACTTCGTATTCGTTGGACTTTTCGGGGTCGGGAATAGCGCCCGAAACTGTCGTGCCCCGATTGACCGCGTTGAAGGTTTCCACATAGTCGGCATAAATACCCAGCCAGGACACGGGATGATATAAAAGACCCACCCTCGGGCTGAATTCGTCGACGCCCTTATAGCCGCCGCCGGTTTCGAATTCGGCATGATCGAAACGGCTGCCGAGCAGCAACTGCCATTGCTCCCATAATGCGATCTGGTCCTGAACATAAAAACCATGCCATTCATTCTTGGTGTCATCGCCCGGAACGAGCGGATCGCCGAGATACCGGGTAAAGCCATAGACCGGATTGAACACGTTGATGGCATGTTTCCTCCGTTGTTCTAGTGCTTCGTCGGGCGGTGATGTGAATCCCCCCGATTAAAGACGCGCGAGGCAGCCGGAAATCGTCAGGTATTCGGCGATCATGGCGATCGCCGGTACTCCCCCAGGCGGACGCGTTATCGGCTTTTCAGCAAATATCGCGCGCCGTCGGCTTCGACTTTCAGGGACAAAGCGGTTTCCAGGCTGCTCAACAAGGAGGGCAGCGATTCGATGCGGAACACGCCGCTGACCTTGCGGTCGGCCAGACGGGGATCGGCGAAGGTGAATTCAACCCGGTGATAACGGCAGATTTGCGCCAGCACGTCGCCCAGCGACAGATTCCTGAACACCAGTTTGCCCTGCATCCAAGCCAGCGCATCGGCGGCATCGATGGCAGCGACCGGAGACAGCGCGCCCGAGTCGGCCAGCGTCAGGCGTTGGTCCGCAAGCAGCCGACGGGGCGTTTCCCGGCCGCTGCCGACCTCCACCGCGCCTTCCTGCACCAGCACGTCTATCCTGTCGTTTCGTCGCTGCACGGCGAAAGCGGTGCCGATGTCGCGCACCCGCCCGGCGCCGGCATATACGTCGAAGGAACGCGGATCGCCATGCCGGACCCGAAACACGGCCTCGCCCCGGATGAGGTGAAACAGCCGCCGGTCGGCCAGCCAAACCACCCGCAGATCCGTATCACCGTTGAGCTCCACGGACGAACCATCGGCAAGCTCCAGGTGCCGCCGCTCGCCCCAGGCGGTTTGCAGACGCTCGGTGTGCGCGTTTCCCCAGATCGCCCCACCGGCCATCAGGGTCAGGGACAGAAAGCTGATGCCGGCCGCCAGGGCGCGTGCCCATGGCCGGCTGCAGGCGTGAAAAGCCCGCGCTTCGGCCAGTTCATTACCGGCTCCGGTGGCCAGTTCTCCCAGGCCATTCCAAAGTTTGCGTGCCCGGCCGTATTCGCGCCAATGCGCTTCGTCCTCGGCGAGCCAGCGCTGGAAGGCGGCGCGCTCCTGCGGCCCGACATGCCCGGAATGCAGCCGGGTCAGCCAGGCAAGGGCCTGTCGACGCGCGAGGCGATGGGATGAGGATGGGGTCATGAGGCCGGAAGCTAAGGAAACGGGGGGCGCTGCATGATAAGACGAACGAGGCGGGGCGCAACCGTCACCCTCGGTCTCCGCAAGGCATCAATCGGCCATGCGATCCTGCAGGTAGCGCAATGCCTTGAGGATGTGGCGTTCCACCGATTTCCGGGAGATGCCCAGGCGCTCGGCGATTTCCGCGTGGGTGAGGCCGTCCACGCGATTGAGCAGGAAAGCATGGCGGCTCGGCGCCGGCAGTTCGGCCAGCAGGGAACGAAAGCGCTGCAATTCCATGTGCCCGGATACCCGGGCCTCGGGCCCTGGAGCTGGCTCCTGGATTTCCTCGGGATTGGGCAAGGGCGCGTCGTCCTGAGGCGCGCGCGTCTTACGCCAGCGGTAAGTATCCACGACCAGGTTGGCGGCGATGCGCAACAGAAAAGCCCGCGGCTGGCGGACCGTTCCCAGATTCGAGTGTTCCAGCGCGCGCAGATAAACCTGCTGGGTGAGATCGGCGGCGTCGTCTTCGCCCACCTTCCAGGTCAGAAACCGCTTGATGTCGCCGGCATACCTCAGGAAGAACTCGTGCACCAGCGGGGGTTGTTTCTTTTCCAACATGGGCCGTGACTGTGATAAATAAGGCTGCATCCCGCCTTTCCGGCGTAGCCGTGTGATGGCATAGCAAAAGGGAGAAATACGGACGCCCCACCTGAAGCAAGTACCGGGCCGTTAGAGAATAAGTATTTTAAATCATAAAGATAGGCAGGCGTCTTCGGCGCGAAGGCCAATACTCAAACAAGAAATTGCGGGGTATCACACAGCGACGCCAAACTACCCGCCCTTCGCCGAAGAGCCGGCTTCATCGCAGCCGTTGACCCGCGGCGAGGCCGCCTCGCTGGCTTGCCCTTACGGCTGGCAGCCAGGAGTTCTAGCCCTTAGGCAGGCGGCTCGAACGAGATGTCAGGATTTTTTACAAGTTCGCGCCGCGCAACGCGGTACCGATAAGCAAAGCCGGGCATCGCCTGATCTTCCGGATTATGGTGTGGGATTTGCTTAGGTATTTAAGAAAATCGACAACCGACGGTATGCCCATGACTTGGAAAAAGAGCCTGCTCGCCCTAGCGCTTTGTGCCCTGGCGCCGTTCGCAGCGGCGGAAGACGCCTCGCAAGACCCTGAAGAACTCCGTTATCTGGCCCTGAAATACGAACATGCGCGCGGCGGGGTCAAGCAGGACTATAACGAAGCCTATCGCCTCTACTGCCAGGCTTATTGGCAGGGCGACGCGCAGTCGGCCTATAACATCGGCTTCATGAATTTCAACGCGCGAGGCCGTGCACGCAATCTGGGCCAAGCCATGTTTTGGTTTCGCCGGGCGGCGGAAAAAGGCGATCTGCTGGCGCGGCGCATGACCCTGCTGTACAAGGACATCGCCTCGGAAGACGATCAGGGCTGCAAGCCGCCACCGCCGCCACCCGTGGCCGTAGCGGAAATTTCCAGCCCCAGCCGCAAGGCGGTCGAGGGTCTGGTCAACCAGATCGCACCCCGTTATGCCATCGATCCCAAACTGGTGATGGCCGTCATCCAGGCCGAATCCGGCTTCAACCCGGCAGCCGTTTCCCCCAAGAATGCCCAGGGCCTGATGCAGCTCATCCCCGCCACCGCCGAACGCTTCGGCGTCAAGGACACCTGGAATCCCACCGAGAACATCCGCGGCGGCACCGCCTACCTGAACTGGCTGATGCGCCATTTCGGCGGCAACGTGGTATGGGTGCTGGCGGCCTACAACGCCGGGGAAGGCGCCGTGGAAAAGCACCAGGGTATACCGCCCATCGAGGAAACACAGACCTACGTCAAGCGCATCCTCGGCCATTATCAGAAGACCACCCATCCCGTTCCGCCGGAACCCGGCACTCAGACATCCGCATCGCGACCCGCCAACCGCCGGCCGGTCTGATTTAGCGCGCGGGCACAAAAAAGCCGGCCGCCTTCACGACGAGGGCGGCCGGCTTTTTATTGGGCGCTTCCCTGCGCGCCGGGTGGAGCTATTTCGGTCTGACGATGTTGATGCCTTTGAGCAGGTTGAGTGCCTCGTTGAGCGGGTAGTCCTGCAGGGCCAGCGCGTCCTCGGGCTTTTCCTCGGATTTCTGATCGCCCTTCTTGGTCGACTTGTCGTTGCTCAGGTGACCGGTCAGATCGGCTTCCTTGATGGGCTGAAACTCGGAGGCCTGGGCCACTTCCAGCTTGACCTTGGAGATCGGCACATCCGGCGAAATGCCTTCCGCCTGGATCGATCGGCCCGAAGGCGTGTAGTAGCGCGCCGTGGTCAGCTTGACCGCGCCGCCGTTGCTGGTCGGCAGTATGGTCTGCACCGAGCCTTTGCCGAAGGTCTTTTCGCCCATGATGATGGCACGCTTGTGATCCTGCAGCGCACCGGCCACGATTTCCGAAGCCGAAGCGGAACCCGCGTTGATCAACACGACGATGGGCGCGCCCTTGAGGATGTCGCCCGGCGTGGCATTAAACTTCATCTTCGAGTCTTCGATGCGTCCGTCCGTGTAAACCACGAGACCGCTTTCGAGGAAGGCGTCGCTCACCGCCACGGCCGAGTTCAGCACACCGCCCGGATTGTTGCGCAGATCGATGACCAGACCCTTGAGGTCGCTGCCCTTGCGCAGTTCGTTGATGGCATCGACCACGTTATCGCCCGTCTTGGACTGGAAGCTGGTGATGCGCACGTAGCCGTAGCCTTCTTCCAGCAGGCGGCTCTTGACGCTCTTGACCTTGATGATATCGCGCTGCAGCTTGAACTTGAGTGGCTGTTCGACGCCCTCGCGCACGATGGTCAGCACGATTTCGCTGCCGGCTTCGCCGCGCATCAGCTTGACCGCGTCGTTGAGATTCATGCCTTTCACCGGCTTCTCGTCGATCCGTATGATCAGGTCGCCCGCCTTGATGCCGGCCTTCTGCGCAGGGGTGTCGTCGATCGGCGAAATGACCTTGACGAAGCCGTTCTCCAGACCGACCTCGATGCCCAAACCGCCGAACTGGCCGGTGGTGCCGACCTTGAGCTCGTTGTACTGCTCCTGGTCCAGATAGGCCGAATGGGGATCCAGGCCCGACAGCATGCCGCGTATCGCGTCCTCCAGGAGTTTGTTGTCCGGGACCGGCTCGACGTAGTCCTGGCGTATGCGGCCGTACACCTCGGAAAATGTTTTCAATCCTTCGAAAGGAATCGTGTTCAACTCCCCGCTGTCGCGCTCGGCCAGCGCGCTGCCGCCGCCGGCGATGAGTACGCCCAGCGTGGCACCGAAGCCGATCAGGAGCAGATTCTTGTGACTCAGCATGTTGTTTCCCAAAATAAGAAATGATTTAACCGACGGACCCGCACCCTGCACATCCGACACGGCCCGAACCGGCGGAGCGCCCAGCCGGATCGGCCATTCGTCAACGGAATGCCATTTAACGCTTACCTTGGAGGAACACTCTAGTTCCCCCGCCCGCTCCATTGCAAGGGATTGATGGGACGCCCGTTTTCCCGCACCCCGAAGTACAGTCCCGGCTCGCTGCGGCCGCCGCTGGAGCCCACGCTGGCGATGATGTCGCCGGCCTCGACCCAGTCCCCCAGGGCCTTGTGCAAGCTTTGATTGAAAGCGTACAAGCTCAGATGTCCGGTGCCATGATCCACGATGATCAACAGGCCGTATCCTCGCAGCCAGTCGGCGTACACCACCCGGCCGCGGGCGACGGCACGCACCGGACTGCCCTCCTGGGCGCCGATCAACACTCCGTCCCATTGGCCGGAAAGCCTGGGCGATCCGAACCGGGCCAGCAACGGGCCTTGGACCGGCCAAGCGGCCCGTTCGGAAGGCGTTTGCTCGTCGGGAGCGCCACGGCTTTCCGGCGGTGCCGTCTCCGGTAAAGCCGCGATGAGATCCTGGAGGCGCTGGACGTCGTCCCGCAGCCGCTTGAGCCTGCCCCCCCGGTCCTTGAGTTCATGCTCCAGCCCGGCCATGAGTTCGCGGCGCTGCTTGCGCGATGCCTCGAGGTCGGCCTGCTCCCGCGCGATACGCGCGCGGGTCGAATTGAGCCGTTCCGCTTCGGCAAGCAATTTCGCCTCGAGTTCCCGCGTTCCGGCGAGGCTGCGGTCCAGTATCTGCAACTGGGCGGAGCGGGCGCGGTTGAGATAGCCGTAGTAGGCCAGCATGCGGCTGGCGCGCGCCGGATCGTCCTGATTGAGCGCCAGCTTCAGCCATTCGCGGCGCCCGTCGGCATAGGCGGCCCGGGTCTGGGCGATGAGCGTGCGGTTGTGCTGCAGTATGCCTACCCGCAGTTCGGCCCGCTGCCGCTTCAAGTCGTCCAACTGGCGCTCCTGGCTGCGGGCCTGGTTTTCGAGATCCCTGAGGGACTTGCTCAATTCACCGTAGCGCCGCTCCAGCGCGCCGAGCTGACTGGAAAGGTCGCTTTTCTGCGACTCCAGCCCGCCCACCGCGACCTCCTCGATGCGTATCTTGCCCCGCAGGGTGTGCAGCTCCCTGTCCTTTTCCTCCCGCTCGCCCGCATCCGCTCCCGCCGTCGGCAAGGCCAGCACGACCAGCCCTAAGATGCGAGCAAGACCCCGCATCAGATCAGCAGGGAGCGCCCCGTCATTTCGGCCGGCCGATCCAGCCCCAGGATGGCCAGCAGGGTGGGCGACACGTCGGCCAGATTGCCGCCATCCGCCAGCCGGCCGGCGGACCCCCGGTAAACCAGCGGCACGGGATTGACCGTGTGGGCCGTCTGCGCCTCGCCGGTTTCAGGATCGATCATCTGCTCGGCATTGCCGTGGTCGGCGGTCAGCACCAGCTCTCCCCCGACCCGGTCCAGCGCGGCCAGCACGCGCCCCAGCGACGCGTCCAGGGTCTCCACGGCGGCAATCGCCGCGCTCAGCACGCCGGTATGGCCGACCATGTCGCCGTTGGCGTAATTGCAGATGATGACGTCGTACTCCCCGCCTTCGATCGCTTCCACCAGCCGGTCGGTGACTTCCGGCGCGCTCATCTCCGGCTTGAGGTCATAGGTCTTGACCTTGGGCGAAGGCACCAGGATGCGCTCCTCACCGGGAAAAGGCGTGTCCGTCCCGCCGTTGAAGAAAAAGGTGACGTGGGCGTATTTTTCCGTCTCGGCCAGACGCAACTGCTTGAGCCCCGAATTGGCGAGGACTTCGCCCAGGCCGTTCTTCACCGACGTCGGAGGGAAAGCCACCGGAAAGCTGAAATCCTCGTGGTATTCGGTCAGGGTCACATAAGCACCCAGGCGCGGATACTCACCGCGTTCGAATCCTTGGAAATCGTCTTGCGTCAAACAGAGGCTCAGTTCGCGCGCGCGGTCGGCGCGGAAATTCATGAACACGACCACGTCGCCGGCTTGCATCGCCACCGGCAGCGTGCCCTCGGGCGTGATGGCCGTGGGTTTGACGAATTCGTCGGTTTCCCCCCGCGCATAAGCCGCTGCCAGCCCCTCGACCGCACTTGCGGCGCTGAACTCCGGCTTGCCGTGAGCCAGCAGTTCGTAAGCCTGGCTGACCCGCTCCCAGCGGTTGTCGCGGTCCATGGCATAGAAACGGCCGGTCAGCGAGGCGATGCGCCCGCCGCCCAGCTCCGCCAATCGGGCTTCGGTGGCGCGTATCGAGGCTTCCGCGCTTTTGGGCGGGGTATCGCGGCCATCCAGGAAGGCATGCAGATAGATGTCGCTCAGCCCTCGGCTCAAAGCCAGCTCGACCAGCGCGTGGATATGGGTTTCATGGCTGTGTACGCCGCCTGGCGACAGCAGCCCCAGGATGTGCAAGGCCTTGCCGCTGGTTTTGGCCTGATCCACCGCAGCCCGCAAGACCGGGTTGTCGAAGAACGTGCGGTTGGCTATGGCCTGGTTGATGCGGGTCAGGTCCTGGGCGAGCAGGCGGCCGCATCCCAGATGCAGATGGCCGACCTCGGAATTGCCCATCTGGTCGTCGGGCAGTCCGACCGCACCGCCGGAACATTCCAGGAGGGTGTGGGGTGAATTCGCCCACAGGCCGTCCCAATTCGGCGTGTGCGCCAGGCGGATCGCATTGGCGGTTTCCAGCTCGCTGTAACCGAAGCCGTCAAAAATTAACAACACGATGGGTTTAGGACGGTGCGACTTCAACGTATAATCCTCTGCCAAATTTCCCCCGGACCGCTCGAACGAACGACGATACTCGACGGACCTTCGCATGCGCTGCGAATGTGGTCGCCATTTTACCGTTTTTTCGAACGTTAGTCGTGCCGTCCGGAACCGTCCGCCTCGGCGGCTAACGAACCCGGGTCACCGCCTTATGAGCTCGCTACCGACGCCTCTGATTGCGCATGACGCGGATATCGCGCGGGCCGCGCTCTATCTCAAGGCCATGTCGCATCCGTTGAGGTTGAAGATCTTGTGCACCTTGGGCAACGAACGGGTGAGCGTGCAGGATATCGTCGACCAGGTAGGCACGACGCAAAGCAATATTTCCCAGCATTTGGGCATCTTGCGCGACAAGGGCATACTGGCGTGCCAGAAGGACGCCAACCGGGTTTTCTACTACATCGAGCACCCCTACACCTTGCAAGTCATCGAGCTGTTGCGGGAAAGCTTTTGCAACCGGCAGGATTGAAACCCCGTCGGACTTCACCACTTTTACGATCTAGAAGGTATTTTGAATGGATGTGGATCGCATCGGCGAATTCGTTGGCAATCACTGGATACTGAGCAGCGGCTGGTTCGTTGTCAGCCTGCTCCTGATCCAGGATTCCTTCGACGTTCTGACCCGCAAGTACAAATCGACCACGCCGGCCGACGCCGTGGCCCTGCTGAACGACGACGAAACCCTGGTCATCGACGTGCGCGATCCCGCGGAATTCGCCACCGGCCATATCGTCAAGGCCCGCAACATCCTGTACGCCAAAGTGGGCGACAAACTGGGCGAACTGGAACCCTACAAGAACAAAACGATCATCGTTTGCTGCCAGCAGGGAACCAAATCTGGCCCCACCTGTAAAAAACTGGCCAAGGCCGGATTCACCCAGGTGCACGACCTGCGCGGCGGGCTGCTCGCGTGGGAAGACGCCAAACTTCCGCTCACCCGCAAATCTTAAGCCGGCGCAGGGACGCCTCGCCGAAATCGGCCGCAGCGGCGGCCGATTTCGTATCACACCGGGAAACCCAGGTTTACCGATGACGCTCGCCGAAAAAATCCGGGACGATGGACTCGGCACCACGCTCCAGCACCCCTAACATCAAATCGAGGACAGAAAAATGGCCGAAGAGGAAAAGCAGTTCGCCCTGCAAAAGCTTTATGTCAAGGACGTATCGTTCGAAACCCCGAACTCCCCCGCGATCTTCACCCAGAAATGGGAGCCGCAGGTGGAATTCAACCTTTCCAGCAACGCCAAGGGATTGCAGGAGAACCTGTTCGAAGTCAGCCTGACCGTCACCGTCACCGTAAAGCTGGAAGACAAGACCGCCTATCTGGTCGAAGTTTCCCAGGCCGGCATCTTCACGCTGGGCGGATTCAACGAGCAGGAACTCGGCCCGCTGCTCGGCAGCTTCTGCCCGAACATCCTGTTCCCTTATGCCCGCGAGGCGGTATCCGACCTGGTCATCAAGGGCGGCTTCCCTCCCCTGCTGCTCGCGCCGGTGAACTTCGACGCGCTGTATTCCCAGCACATCCAGCAAGGGCAACCGCAGCCGTCGGCACCGGGCTCCAGCAGCGTCAATTGAGGATCGGCCGCGCTCACGCATGAAGAAATCAATCACTGTACTCGGCGCGGGCTCCTGGGGCACCGCGCTGGCGCTGGTGCTGGCGCGCAACGGCCACGAAGTGACGCTGTGGGGACACCACCCCGAACACGCGGCGCGCCTGGAGGGCGACCGCTGCAACCGGCGCTACCTGCCCAACGCGCCGTTTCCCGATAATCTGCACGTCAGCGCGAGTCTCGCAGACGCGGTTCCGGGACGCGCGGTGATCCTGGTGTCGGTGCCCAGCCATGCCTTTCGCGCCACCCTCACGGCTATCGCGCCGTTGAGGTCGCGCGAAACCGGCCTGGCCTGGGCTACCAAGGGGCTGGAAAGACAGACCTGCCGCCTGCTCCACGAGGTCGCGGAAGAAGTCCTGGGATCCGGGGTGCCCAGCGCCGTGGTATCCGGACCCACCTTTGCGGGCGAAGTCGCCGCCGGTTTGCCCAGCGCCATCGCCGTGGCCTCGCGCCAGCCGGAATTCGCCGCGGAAATGTCGGGCCTGCTGCACAACACCAATTTCCGCACCTACACCACCGAAGACATCATCGGCGTGCAACTGGGCGGAGCGACCAAGAACGTCCTCGCGATCGCCGCCGGCGTGGCGGACGGGCTGGGCTTCGGCGCCAATGCCCGCGCTGCGCTGATCACCCGGGGCCTGGCCGAAATGATGCGCCTCGGCCTGGTCTTGGGCGGCAAGCAGGAAACCTTCATGGGACTGGGCGGGGCCGGCGACCTCATCCTCACCTGCACCGACAACCAGTCGCGCAACCGGCGTTTCGGGCTGGGCTTGGGCAAGGGCCTGTCGCGTGCCGAAGTCACGGCGCAAATCGGCCAGGAAATCGAAGGCATAGGCACCGCCGAGATGGTCTACCAACTGGCCCAGCGGCATGGCGTCGAAATGCCCATCACCGAACAGACTTACCGCATCCTGCACGAGGGCTTGGCTCCCGAGGAAGCGGTGCGCAACCTCCTCCTGCGCGAACCCAAGCCGGAGGCGGTGACGGTTCGTAACTGAGGGTGGCCCGGCTGGGCCTTCCCGGCCGCATGCCACGATGCTGAAATACGACGACCCGTCCGCCGAGGTGCTTCCATGCTCGACAACGCCACGCTGAAGACGCTCGAACAGGCGATACGCCAGTCCGGCGATGTGACCGTCACCTTAAGCCGGGCCTCCGGGGCCGGGGGCGGCTGCATCAACCAGGCCTATCGGCTGCACGGCGAAGGACGCGATTATTTCGTCAAGTTCAACCAGCGCTCCCTGCTGCCCATGTTCGAAGCCGAAGAACAGGGCTTGCGGGAGATCGCCGCCAGCGGCACGGTACGGGCACCCGAGCCGGTGAGCTGCGGCATCGCCGGTGGCCGCGCCTACCTGCTGATGGAATACCTGCCTCTGCACACGGGGCGAGGCGACACGGACCGGGCCCTGGGCCGGCAACTCGCCGCGCTGCACCGCATCGAGCAGCCTTATTTCGGCTGGAGCCGGGACAACACCATAGGCTCGACCCCGCAGCCCAACCCGCAAACCCACGACTGGACGGACTTCTGGTCACAGCACCGTCTCGGCTTTCAGCTACGGCTGGCGGCCGATCAAGGCTACGGAGGCCGTCTGCAAACGCTGGGGGAACAACTGCTGAACCGGCTGGGCACCCTGCTCGCCGATCATCACCCCCACCCTTCCCTGCTGCACGGCGACCTTTGGGGCGGCAATTATGCCGCCGACGAGTCCGGCCAGCCGGTGATTTTCGACCCCGCCTGTTACTACGGCGACCGCGAAGCCGACCTGGCCATGACGGAGCTGTTCGGCGGATACGGCGCGGACTTTTATGCGGCCTACCGCGAAGCCTACCCGCTCGATGCCGGCTATCCGATCCGCAAAACGCTTTACAACCTGTATCACATCCTCAATCACTTGAATCTGTTCGGCGGCGGCTATGCCGGCCAGGCCGAATCGATGATGAGCCGGCTGCTGGCCGAAGTCCGTTGACGGACTATCGACGCCCCACCCCGTCCTCGTTTCGCAATATCGCGGCCGGGATCCGTCCCGTCCGGCTTGAATTACGTTTCTCCACCACCTATCACCCACAAGGTCCAGCATGAGCCAACTGCCCAAATGCCCGCAATGCAATTCCGAATTCACCTACGAAGACGGCGACCTCTACATCTGCCCCGAGTGCTCGCACGAATGGGCGAAAGGAGCGGCCGCGGAGAGTGCCGACCAGGCGCGCGTGGTACGCGACGCCTACGGCAACACGCTCAACGATGGCGATTCGGTCACGGTCATCAAGGACTTGAAGGTGAAAGGCTCGTCGCTGGTCGTGAAGGTCGGAACCAAGGTGAAGAACATCCGTCTCGTCGAAGGCGATCATGACATCGATTGCAAGATCGACGGCATCGGCGCCATGCAATTGAAATCGGAATTCGTGAAAAAGGCGTAGACGTAGGTCTGGCGTCAGCGGCCGTCATCGCAACGGCGGGGCCGGACGGCAAACGGGCCAGCGCGGCGCATCGGTTGTCCGGGAAGCGGGCGGCGTGAGCGCCATGAGCGGCGGAGCCGACCCGTCTTGGCCGGCTGGATCATCGGCCACGGCCGCGACAGTAGACATAAAACGGCAAGCCGGCGGCCAGAAAGGCGACGCCCAGGCCGCAATCCGCGGGACGCTCCAGCAGCAGTCCCAGGCAGAACGCCGCGGCGACGAAAACAAAGGCGAGCGGCACCCAGGGATAGCCCAGCGTGCGGTAAGGCCTGAGCAGCTCCGGGCAGCGGCGGCGGAGCACGACGACCGACAAAGCCGTGATGCCGTAAAACAGCCAGGTGCCGAACATGGTGAAATTGAACAACCGCTCATAGGCCTCCCGGTCGCGGCCGAGTATCAGGATCAAACCCACGGCGGCAAGGCATTGCAGCAGCAAGGCCTTGACCGGCGTGCGGTGTACCGGATGAACATCGGCCATGCGGTCGAATAACAGGCCATCCCGCGCCATGGCATAACTCACGCGGGGGCCGCTGAGCACGCTGCCATTGAGGGTGGCCAAGCTGGAAATCGCCGCGATGAGGGTGATCGCCGTACCGCCCCAGGTGCCCAGCGTGGCCACGGCCACATCCTGGGCGAGCCGTTCCGAGCGCATCGCCTGATCCAGCGGCAGGATGTAGAAATAGGCGAGATTGGCCAGCATGTAGATCGCCACCACGCCCGCCATGCCCCAGATCAGCACCGCCGGGATGGTCCGGTTCGGATCGCGCACCTCGGCCCCCACGTGCACGAGGTTGTTCCAACCGTCGTAAGCCCATAGCGCGGCCGACAAGGCGGCCACATAACCCAGCCCGCCGTGTACCGGGGACAACCCCAAGCCGCCTTGCAGATTTTCCCAGCGGCCGGGGCCGGTGCTCAGGGCGAGGACCGCGAGCAGCACGATGGCGGCGATCTTGATCAGGGTCAGCAGGCTTTGCACCGCGCCGCTGAAGCCGATGCGCAGGTAGTTCAGGGCGGTCAGCGCGACGATCGTGGCGATGGCGATGAACTGCACCCCGCTCAACGCCCAGGTGTGCGTCCCCATCGGGACAGACAGGGCCGGTTCCTGGATGCCGGGAAGGAAAAAACCGAGGAATAAGGCGAATCCGGTGGCGATGCTGGCAATCGATCCGGTCTTGGCGATCAGCAATTGCTGCCAGCCGAACAGAAAGCCCCAGAACGGTCCGTAAGCCCGGCGCAGATAGGCATATTCACCGCCCGCCTCGGGCATGGCCGCGCCCAATTCCGCGTAGCTGAGCGCTCCGGCCAGGGAGAGCAGCCCGCCGACCAGCCAGACCAGGAAGGCGCCCGCCACCGAGCCTGTTTCGCGGGCGATGGTCGAAGGCACCAGGAAGATGCCGGTACCGACCACCGAACCGGTGACGATGGCGCCGGCCTCCAGGAAGCCGAAGGCGCGGACGAGTTCGAAACGGGACGACGACCTCATCGAACCAGCCGATTTTCCAGCACCAGGAACCAGGGGCGCTTGATCGACGGCTGGAGATGACCTTCCGGGTTCAGTTGCAGCCGCGTCTTCGAGACCGAGTTGCGCACGTTGCCGCCTATGGCATCCAGGGTCTTGCCGTCGCTCTCCACGACGATGTCGCAATGCAGCTTGGTGTAGCGCAACTCCGCTGTCCGGGGCAGGCCGTCGAACCAGGGCGCGCCGGGGCCGCGGGTGGCGCAGATCAGATCGCCCGGCCGGGGCGGATAGCCCTCGATCGGGTGCGGCCGGAAAGGCGCATCCGGACCGTCCGCCTTCATCAAATGATCCAGATAGACCCAGTGCGCGTCGGCCGGTGGAAAGGCGCTTTCCGGCAAGCCGGCCTCCGTCATGACCCAGCTGACGAAGGCGGCCGACCAGGGTTGCTGGCAGTCGCTGCCGGACAGCCGCGAGCGGCCCACCGCCTGCCAGTAGCGGGCGACCCGTTCGCTATGGTCGCCGTCCTCGTCCTCCCAGTCTCCCACGTGCGGAATGGCCTCCTCGTCACCGGCTATCGTCACCACCTGGCGACCGAAATAATCCCATTCCCCCAGGGCCAGAGACACGATGCGCTCGACCGTGGAGCCGGGAGCCGGTGTCGGGCTAGACGGAACGGCGGCCTGAACTTCGGACGGTGGCTTGGGTGGAGGCGCGGGCTTCTTGGGCGCGGTGCCGCAGGCAACGAGCCAGAAACAGACGATCCAGAGCGCGTAAAGCTTGCTCATCGCGTCGGCCTGCGCGCTTCGTGAAACCAGGTACGGTATTGCTCCATACGGGCGCGCTGCTCGGCCGGAGCGTGGCGGCGGCAGGTCGCGCTTTCCGCGCTGCCCGGCTCGGCGCCCCAGCGGTATTCGACGCAATCGTTGGGATCGTAGCCGGCCTCCAGGGCGGGCTGGCGCGCCAGGATGTCGGCCACGCTCAGTTCCCAGGCACTGCCGTCGGTGCGGGTGTAGCGTATGCGCCGCTCTTCGATGCTGCGCGCATGCAGGGCCTGGATGGCCGCCCTGGCGCTCTCCGGCGTCTGGCCGTTCAGGCGGAACAGTTCGGGGTGGCGGACGATCTTGTCCGGCAGGCCGGTCAACACGCGCATGGCGATGATGAGGCGCAGGTCGCGGGACGGCGTGGAATAGTCTTCCCAGGGACCGATGGTTTCGAAGATGGCGGCGCCTTGCGGCATGGCGATGACGGCTGCAGGGTCCTTGCGGAAATAAGCCTCGGCATTGTCTATGGAGGTCACCCGCGTGACGAGTTGCTCCACCAGGGCATCCAGGGTCTCGCGGTAAGCCTGCTCCGGCGCCAGTCCGGCCGGGTTGATGAGCTTGCCCACACGCGCATAGAAATCGTCCGCCGGCAGGCCGTCCTGT
The DNA here is from genome assembly GCF_016925495.1 of Methylococcus sp. EFPC2. Classification (NCBI taxonomy): domain Bacteria; kingdom Pseudomonadati; phylum Pseudomonadota; class Gammaproteobacteria; order Methylococcales; family Methylococcaceae; genus Methylococcus; species Methylococcus sp. EFPC2. The sequence goes on from NZ_CP070491.1 coordinate 2,888,463, forward strand.
TCCAGGGAATACGGGATGAAACCGGGGCCGTCGGCCAGCGCGGGCTCGGGCGGCGTGACGTAGGCACCCGAACCGGAACTGATCCAGGGCCGGAAGGCCTTGAATCCCGGCCCGGCGCTGGGCACGTTCTCGGCATATAGAAAGGTGCCCTCCCAGAATCGCTTGCGGGTGACCGAATTGTCGGGCTGGGCATCGACGGCCAGCAGCAGGCCGGGGCGGTCCGCGGTCTGCGGTATCCATTTGGCGACCACCAGCACATGGCCGTACGGGTCGGCATAAACCGTCCCCGGCCGCAGGGCCCGGCGGCTGAGTTCGACCGGATAGAAATCGCTCGCCTCGTCGTCCAGCCCGGTGCGCGCGCTGCCGGAATGCACGGTATCCGCCACTTTCCGCATCAGGCCCTGAAAACCCGCGCCGCCGGCCGCTCCCGCGGTGAAGCGGGTATCCACTACCGGCGAACCGCAACGCGGCGGCGACTTGGCACTGCCCCGGCTGCAGGCGCGAAAGCCCATGGGCAGGCTCAGCTTCCAGGCGAAATAGCTGCGCAGGAAATAGGGCAGGTCGGCACAGTCCGGCGTGGCCGGCAGGCGAGCGTCTTCGTTCTGGCCCAGATAGTCGTATAAAAAGTTGCGGCCGGCATCGCGCAATACCGGTTCCAGGGACGGAAAACTCAGATTGTCCTCGGCCGGCGCATCGAACAGGCGCTCGATCCAGGCGGAATAAAGCGCCTCCGCGGACGCATTCCATCCTCCGGGGAATGGCGAGGCATCGGCGTGCCCGGAACCGGCTTCGAATTCCCGGCAAGCGGCGACCGCGCCCCGCCGGCGCGCCTCGATGCGGTAGTGGCCGGAATGGATGTTCGCGATCGTCGCCGCGACGCTGACCGGAGACCACGACACGGCTGCTTTAAGCCCCTCTCCCCCTGGGAGAGGGGTTGGGGTGAGGGCGTCGGGGCGCGATGCGGGTGACGCAACCGTCGACCTATCGTCAGGCTTAACCCTCACCCTGCCCTCTCCCAAAGGGAGAGGGTTCATCATTCCAGCCTCATCGCTGACCAGAGCCAAGGGCCGGCCTTCCGGATCGAGTCCGCTCAGCTCCACCGCTTGCCCGTCCTCCACGACGGCCAGGACCCGTACCGTCTGTCCGGGCTGCGGTGCGCGCGGCGAGATCCAGATGCGCACGTCGCCACCCTGCTCGCATGCGGGTGTCTCGGCGTGCGCGCCTGCCGAAAAGCAGACCGCCATCAGCACCAACAGGGAGCGGAGATTTCCGGCCCTGGGACCGGATGCGGGACGACGGTGCGTACGAGATAGTGTCATCGGTGTTTTGGACGGCTTCCAGCCGCAGGCGGATGTGAGGGGTCGGAGTTCCTACGGCGTAACCGGCCAAGGAACCGGACTTAATATAACCCCGAAGCGTCACCCCAGGCATACGCGGTCCTCGCGTTTTTATGAAACGCCTCCCTGAGCCTGGTCGCGGGAATTGCGTCCGATACGCCCGGCCGGACACCAGCTTGTCCGAAAGCGGGCCGCGCGCGTATGCTCGTACTTTCTTTGAGGTTTTCCTTGATGGGACCCACAGCTCCCAAATTCCTCCCCCTGGGCGATTCGGCTCTCCAAATCGTCTTCGGCGACCGGCTCGACCCGGCCGTGAGCCGATACGCGCTCGCGCTTTCCCAGCGGGTAAAGAACCTGTCGGGCCTGACCGACCGGGTTCCGGCCTATGCCAGCCTGACCCTGCACTACGATCCGCAAATCTGGACCCATGCGGAGTTGGTGGAAAGCCTCAAAGCCCTGCTGGGCGACGTCGACTGCGAAACCGATGACGGCGAGACCCTCACGGTGCCGATCTGCTACGGCGGCGAATACGGGCCCGATCTCGACGAAGTCGCCCAGCATACCGGCCTCAGTCCGGACGAAGTGGTCACCCGCCACAGCGGCGGGCTTTACCGGGTTCATTTCATCGGCTTCATGCCGGGCTTCCCCTACCTGGGCGGACTGGACCCGGCGCTGTCCACGCCCCGTCGCGCCGAGCCCCGAACGCTCGTCCCGGCCGGCTCGGTGGGCATAGCCGGCGACCAGACCGGCATCTATCCCCTGGCCAGCCCGGGCGGTTGGCGGATCATAGGGCGCACGCCGCTGCGCCTGTTCGACCCCGGGCGCGACCCGCCTTGTCTATTGTCCCCAGGCGACCGAATCCGCTTCGTCCCCACAGGACCCGAGGAATTCGCACGGGAATGCGCGGAGACCCGCCAGTGATCCGCGTGGAAAAAGCGGGACTCTTCAGCACGGTGCAGGATAGCGGCCGCCCAGGCTGGCAGTATTGGGGCATCACCGTCGGCGGGGTCATGGACAGTTATTCCGCCGCCGTGGCCAACCTCCTGGTAGGCAATACCCGTGATGCGGCCATGCTGGAAATCACCCTGCAGGGCCCGCGCCTGCATTTCGAGTCCGGCACGTGGTTGGCGATCACCGGTGGCGACTTGTCACCGGAGCTTGACGGCAAGCCTCTCCCCGGCTGGCGGCCGATTTGGGCTCCGGCAGGCTCGCGCCTGAGTTTCGGCCGCCCGCGCCTGGGCTGCCGCGCCTATCTCGCCGTGGCCGGCGGGATCAGCCTGCCCCGGGTACTCGGCAGCCGAAGCACGCATACGCGGGCTGGATTCGGCGGACTGGAGGGACGCCCGTTGCAAGAAGGCGATCGTCTGGCATTCGGCGCAAGCGCCTTGCCGATCCCGCGCGATCCCCACCGCCCACTCGTCCCGAACTGGTATGTGAATGCCAACGCGGCCCTGCCGCTCGAAGCACCCGCCCGCCTCCGCCTGATCCCCGCTCCCGACTGGACGAACCTGCCGCGTGCCGGACAGCGCTCGCTGAACTCCGAAGCGTATCGCATCGGGTCCTTGTCCGACCGGATGGGGCTGCGTCTGGAAGGTCCGCCTTTGCCTCTGCCCACCTCCGGTGAACGGCTTTCGGCGGGTGTGACTTACGGGACCCTGCAACTGCCGCCGGGCGGCCAGCCCATCATATTGGGGGTGGATAGACAGACCACCGGCGGCTACCCGGTGCTGGGCACGGTGGCGAGCGTCGACCAGGCGCGTTTGGCCCAGCTAAAGCCGGGCGATCCGGTGAGTTTCGAGGCCATCAGCGTGGAACGGGCGCAGGCACTCTACCGTGCGCGCAGCCACGGTCTGCGACGCCTGCAGGCCAGCCTGAGCCTGCGTTGGCCGCGGGTCGGTCTCATTTGACGAGCGGTCGCATGATTCGTACCGTGGACCTCAACGCCGATCTCGGCGAAAGCTATGGCCCCTGGCGCATGGGCCGCGACGATGAACTGCTGGAACTGGTGACTTCGGCCAATATCGCCTGCGGCTTTCATGCCGGCGATCCGGACGTCATGGCCGAGACGGTGCGCCTGGCCTCGGCGCGCGGCGTGGCGATAGGCGCCCACCCTGCCCTACCCGACCGCCAGGGTTTCGGGCGGCGGAACATGGCCATCAGTCCCAGCGAAGCCCATAACCTCGTGCTCTACCAACTTGGGGCCCTGGAAGGCTTCGTCCGCGCGAACGGCGCCCGCCTGGCCCATGTGAAACCCCACGGCGCGCTGTATAACCAGGCGGCGGGCGATCGGTCCCTGGCCGACGCCGTCGCCGCGGCGGTGCGCGCCTTCGACCCCGGCCTGATCCTGGTCGGCTTGGCCGGCTCGTGTCTGATCGATGCCGGATTAGCCGCGGGGCTGCGGGTCGCCCGGGAGGGTTTCGCCGACCGCCGCTACGAGGTGGACGGATCGCTCACCCCGCGCAGCCGATCCGATGCCGTCATGCACGATCCGGCCGAGGCCGTGGCGCAGGTGGTGAACATGGTCGTAAAAAACACAGTCATTACGCGGGATGGAGCCCCCATTCCCATCACCGTCGATACGATTTGCCTGCACGGCGACACCGCCGAGGCGGTCCTCTTCGCCCAGCGGCTGCGCGCAGAACTGAAGACCCGCGGCATCGTGCCCGAAGCCTTGGGAGGCCGGTCCCGAGCGGCATGGACGGTGTGACGACAGTCGGCCCCTATTATTGATAGGTCATGGCGGGAGCGGGCTTCAGGCCGCGATCTTCGCGGGCTAAAGCCCGCTCCCACAAATAACTGACCAGGGATCTCGGGCCACCTGAATAATCCCCGATGATTCGTCCACAGAAACGGTGGAAAAACTTGTGGATAAGTTTGTGGATTTCGTCCCCAGACGGCTTGCGTGTTGGACCGCTTTTCTCCTGGCCAAAATCTGGCCAAATCGCGAAGAGCCCCATGACATTATCGCAAGCCATTGATTTATCATGACTCTATGCATGCGCAACCGACAAGGCAACCGTTGCGCCCGCCGGCCATAAGCAATCCGTCTACGCAACCGGCCGGCAGTGGATAAGTGTTTGATATTTTCGTAGGGGCGCGACGATATGTCGCGCAGGCTGGCCTTGACGGGCCACGCACGGCCCCTTCAAAAACGCACCGTCAGATTCACCCAGGCCTCCGGCAGCAGATTCAGCACGGCCGCCTCCAACTGCTTGTCCCAGCCCGTCAGGATGGCGAGCCCAAGCAGGACGATTGCCACGCCGAAGACCTTCTTGACGAACTCGACACGCGGCAATAGCCAGTCCCGCGAGCGTCGGAAACCCGCTTGCGAGGCATAGGCGATGGCGACCAGTGGAATGGCGGCTCCCAGACCGAACAAGGCCAGCACCAGCCCGCCGCGCGCAGCCCCGCCTTCACTGGCGACCAAAGTCAGCGCCGACCCCAGCAAAGGCCCGGAACAGGGAGTCCATACCATACCGAGGACCAGGCCCAAGGCAAAAGCCCCGCTCAGTGAACCGCCGTCCAAGCGGTTTCCCGCCCTCTGGGCGGAATCGGCAATGGGGCTCAGCAGCAGGGTGAAACGCCGGTAGAAGGCCGGAACCAGCATGACAATGCCGAAAACGATCAACAGCCAGGCGCCGGCGGATCGCACCGCATCGGAGCCGATTCCGATGGCATCGCCCAGCACACCCACCGCGACGCCCAAAACCGCGAAGGACGATACCAGGCCTGCGCCCATGGCGACCGGCGCAAGACGTTGGGCCTGCACCGCGCCGCCGACCACCAGGGGTAAAATGGGAAATACGCAGGGCGAGAGCGTCGTCAGGCTGCCGGCCGCGAGCGCCAGTCCCAGCTCCGCGACGCCGGGCATCATAACGCGGACTGCAATGTGGTCTTGATCTGCCCGGACGTAGTTTCTCCAGCCGAGCGGGCTTTTTCCTCCTTGCCGCGGTAAACGATGAGCGTGGATTGCGAGCGCACGCCCAGCGTCTGCTTCAATTCCTTCTCCTTGTCATAGTCGACGGTCAGCACCGTCAGATCGAGTGACTTGTCCTGCTTCAGGCCGTCCAGTACTTTTTGCTGCGCCCGGCAGGTCGGACACCAGTCGGCATGGAAATGCAGCGCCACCGGCTTGCCCGCTGCTTGCGCCTCGGCCAATGCGGCGGGCGTGTAAGGCGCAACTTCCAGCGCCTGAGCCCAGGGGGCGAGAACCAACAGGGCGATAGCAAGCAAGATACGTGGTGTCTTCATGTGTTTTCCTTGATTAGTTATTGAGTAGGCTAGAGCCGAACCCGCCGGCCCGCCCCGGTAGACCGGCGAATGGGCGGAAAATTCCAGCCACGACGATCGGTCTTCCACAGAAAAGGTGGAAAAGCCTGTGGAAAACCTTGTGGAGTTTGCTCCCGGCTAGCGTGTTGCCAGGAGGCATTCGATTTGGCCAGATTCTGACCAGTGGCGTGCAATCTCGCCAGCCCGCTGCTGGGTGTAGAGTGCCATGAAGAATCGGTGGCTTTCAGTGCACGCGTGCGGCAAATCAACCCGACGATGGCAAAGGAATTGGCCTTATGGCTGGCCAGTTAGCATTTGCTTTCGATCGGGCCGAGACGGAATCCATTCCGCAAATTCGGCCCATCGTACGCAAGCTAGAGTAACTCGGCGATACTGCTTGCGGCTCGTTTAACGTCCAGAAATATCAAACCCAATTTAGCATTGGATTTGGCCAGTACGGTCAATACGGCCTCCTTGCCGGCGTGAGTCATCAATACATAGCCGGATTCCCCCTTGATCAAAACCTGCTCCAGGGCCCCACGGACCAGCTCCTGTGCCGTTCGATCACCCAAAGACAACATCGCGGCACTCATGGCACCCACCCGGTCTTCATCCATCGATGCAGGAAGGACCGAAGCCATCATCAAGCCGTCGGTCGAAATAATGCCGGTGGCCTCAATGTCTGCAGACGAGCCACTCAACTCCGAAAGTACCGAAACCAACATTTCTGAACGCATCGCAATCTCCTATTTGTCTCTGTAAGCGGCCGCCAGATTGGCAAACAATGCGCGGCTCATTCCGGAAATCTTGAGAAACTTTTCCAACTCGTCGGCCAGGCTGGATTCCTGATACGACTGCTGCATCACGATGAGCGACAGCCCCGTCACGGCACTCACTGCAACCAATATATCCGCGCAATATTTTTGATTATCCCCGTAGGTCTCGATAATTAACTCGATCAAGCGATTGTTGATCAAGGTCATCGCTCCCGCCATGAATTCGACAGGCAAATTGACCTTTACATGCACATCGCCCACTTTGTACATGTGCTCCGTATAACTGCTATCAAAAGGCCCGCTGAACAAACCCTCCATCCAGCGGACATGGGTTTTCTTCAAGGATTCGACTCGCCCTTCGAGAAACGAGGAGGCTTCCGGTATGGAGAGCAGATAGCGGTAAAAGTCTTCGGTAACCCCGGCAAGTTTCGGTTTGATTTTTTCTCCAACCTCGACCAACAAAGCTTCCCGCTCGGGCGTCAACCCGCTGAATGATTTTGCGTACTGAGTCAATTTTTCAAAATCACGAGCCATGTACTTCTCCTAAGCATGGTTTTTATGTTTTATGGCTGTTCAGGTCGCGTAGAAGCAACGACTGACATAAGGGTTTAGGCGATCCAAATAATCGATTATTCGCCGAGTTATTTAGGAGTTAAGGCCCGACCCGCGAGTTTCGGGCCGGGTGTATCGTTAACCCTGGCCGGAAGTATATCCCAAACATTTTTGTCGGAAATTGCGCCGCCCCAGAATTTGCTCAATCCGTGAACCAGTCCACAAAAAAACAAGGGGCCAACTTGACTTAGCCTGTTGTAAGACCTCCCCGCCATACGAACTTCCGAGAAAACCGGGCACGCAGCAGAGCTCCTCTTTTACTTTGGAAAAAGCGGTGGGGCGTATCGGCAGCCCATCGGGTCCCGCCGGACTGTCTGCTGACGGTATTGGGTCTTGACCAATGGTGGCGGGGACGAGCGTCTGCTCGGGCTGCTCAGTAGGGCTGCCGCGGGCATGAGGGAAAGCGAGCGGGCGGGATGGATGCGGGGCAGCGGCGGCTTGTTTTTCGACTCGCCTTTCCGCAAGCGACTACGGGCTAGTCTGCGAGCCGGCGAGGAAGTCTGTAGCCTTGCCGAGATCGCGTCCTTCCACGAGCTTCATCCGCTCGCCGTCGGAGCGAATCACCGCGATTTTCACGAAATGGACCAGGTGGGAAAAATCGTCGAGGCGATGGATATCGAGGGCCTGCGAGAGAGCCAGGGTGGGCTCGATGGCGCCGGTGAGCAAAGTCCAGTGCTCGGCATCGAGCCCATGCTCCTGGCGATAGGCGGCCAGGTTTTCCGGCGTATCATGGCGGGGATCGAGACTGACCAATACGAAACGGGCGTCCTGGTGGCGTTCCGCCAAGGCCTGTTGCAGATCTTTCATGCGGGCCAGGGTAAGCGGGCAACTGATGTCGCAGGTCCGGTAGAACATCGAGAGCACCACGTTGCGACCGCGCAGATCGCCGAGCCGTATGCGGCGTCCTTGATCGTCGGTCCATACCCCTTCCGCATCGTAAAGCGCGAGAGGTGCCGTCCATGCATGGGGCAAAACGTTCGAGCAAGCTCCCATCGTCAGCAACAGCCCGAGCGCCGCGACATAGGCGGCAGCCAAGCGATAGTAAGGCGAGCGGATCGCCCTGACGGGCATATACCCTACGCCAAACGTTCGGTTGCGACCTGGTAGGCGTCCTTGATGATTTTCTGCTTTTGCAGCTCGGCGCCCAGTTCGCTGTCGATGTCGGCGGTGAGCTGTTCCATGATGACGCGGGCGATATCGCTCTTCTTCACCTCGAAGTAGGCCAATAGCTCTTCTTCCAGTTCCTCGAAGTAGTTCTTGATGCCGCGCCGCGCGTATTTGTTGATTTGCTGCTGCTGCTTGCGGGTGTAGTCCATCAGCCCGCTCTTGTAATAGTCCAGGGCATAGTCGATGTCGTTCGACTTGCCCGCCTCGGCGACGGTTTGCTTGACGTTGGCGATCGCGCCGTAGACTTTGAGCAGCTTGTCCAGCCCTAAAGACAACACCTGCTTGACGCTGTCGTTGGGACCGATGAGTTTCAAGGACTTGGCTACTTCCAGCGCGGCATCGGCGTTTTTCTGCACCAGGTCCACCACCTCTTCCTCGGTCTGCCCGCCGGCCAGACTGGTCATGATGGTGCGGCCCAGATCGTCGATGATGTTGCCGTAGTCGAACAGGAACACGTCGCACATGCCCTTAAGGCGATGGAGGATGTCGCGGCCGTTCAACCGGTCGCGCAGGGAAGAAACGACTTCTTCGGGCAGGGCATCGACCTGGACGATGGCATCCAGCAACTGGCGCAGATACTGGTTGACGATGTGCTCTTCCAGCAATTCCTGTAACTGAATGCGGAAAGTATTCTGGATGCGCAGGTTTTCCTCGATCTTGTGCGGCAATCGGCTGACCACGCTGTGCAGGTCCAGGCCCTTGAGCAGCTCGTTTTTCAGCGACTTGCGGTCCAGCCCGTCGATGGCGGCGCGGATCTGTTCGGCCAGCTGCTCCTGGTCCTGATCGCGCCAGAATTCGAAGTCCGGCAGGATTTCCGTACGCAATTGCTTGATGTGTTCTTCCACCGTATCGCGCAACTGGCGGATGGTTTCGTCCTGCCGCCGGGATAATTCGCCGGCGATGAAGGCGTTCTTCATGCCGTCGTCGTTGCTGTGCTTATAGCTCTGGAACAAAGGATCCAGCTTTTCTTTCAAGCGGGCGGCCAAATCCAGATATTCGCCGCGCGCTTCATCCAGGAACTCGGCCTTGGCGGTGCCCGCCAAATAATCGAACAGCCCGGCGCGGAATTGCACGAAGTTCTTGGCTTCTTCCAGGGCTTTCAAATAGTTTTCCGCCTCCTGGCGGTTGGGGATTTTGCCCACGGCTTTTTTGAGCGCGTCCACGTGCTCGCGGATCTTGCCGGCGCCTTCCAGCTTGTTGTCGCGGATCAGCTTGAGCAGCAGGTAATTCAGGGCCGACACCCGGAATACGCGGTCCTTGGAAATCTGGAAACCGTAGTGGGCGATTTTTTCCTCGAAATTCGCCAGTTCTTCCCGCTTGTGCTGGGTGCTCAGCACATCCCACTGGTTGATGACCCAGAAAGCCCGCTGCAGCACGCGCTTGCGCTGACTGTGAATCTCCGCCAGCAACTCGATTTCCTCGCCTTCCAGCAGGTGGAAGACCTTCATGGCGATGACGAAGGCCTTGGCGTCGTTTTCCACGTAGGACTTGGTCACCTTGCGATGGCGCGGATTGACCACACCCAGCCCCGGCAGGTCAACCAGCACCACGTTTTCCGGGATGCTCACGTTGGCCAGATAAATCTCGGCCTTGTCGACGAACAGCACGTCCTCGTAATCCTCAGTGACATAAGCGGGCAGCTCCGCCAGGGCGATTTCCTTCACCGCGCCGCTCAGCTTGTTCCAGCCGTCGATCAATACTTTCAGCTCGTCGTAAAACTTCTGCTTGTTGAAGCTGCCGAACTGGCCGCGGTGCTGCTCGATGTCTTTGGCCAGCTTGCCCAACAGCTCGCCCTTGCCCAACTTCAGATAGGTCTCGGCGGGTTTGCGCAGCTCCTTGGAAAGCTCCTCGACGTAAAGGCCTTTCAGCTCCTCGCGCTCGCGTTCGCCCAGGTAATGAATCACCGCCCGGTTGCCGGCGCCCTTGCGGATCAGGGTGGGAATCGCGGTGAACGACTTGGTCGCCTGCGGCAGGATGTCGTCGCCCAGCACGGCGTTGATGATGGTGCTCTTGCCGGCGGAAAACGCGCCCAGGAAAGCCACGGGGAATTCGGGGGACGCCAGCCGCTCCAGCCAGTGCCGCTTGCGGCTGACGAAATACTTGAAGTCCTCGCCGAGATCGAGATAGGGCTCGGCGGCGTCATAGGCCTCGAACAGACGCTTGAAGGCCTTGACGTAAGTGGTGTAATCCGATTCTTTGGTTGTCATCTTCCCGTTCTCGTTAACCAGGGCAAAGGCGTGCGAAATACGGGCAATGTTACCACTTGTCCCGCCGTTCCAGGCTGTTCGGGAAATGGCTTGGGCAACGGCGGCAGTTCGCGGGTCGGCTTAGGCGGCAGCCTTAACCCGACGATCCCGGTATCGCCGGGTTGCGCGATACAAGGGTCACGGCTACAGCGACCGTTTGGAGCCGCTAACCCGACCTACAGGGCTTTGCGACGGACGAACCCGAAGCCGGCCAGCGCGCTGCCGAACAGCCAAATGGCGCCTGGAATGGGAACCGGCGACGCGATGAACCCGTGGTCGGCCCCATCGGCGTCGGTATAGTAGCCCGCGATCTGCCCGTTGCCGTTGATGCCGTTTGCAAAGGTCTGCGTGGCGCCGGGAACGTTGAGGAGAGCCAAAGTTGCGCCGTCGTAGGAGAAGCTATGGGCGTTGTGCGCCGCATCCAGGTAGCTGCCGGCCACTTGTCCTCTATCGTTGATTTCTAGACTAAGAAAACCGGCGCCGATATCGGGCAAACTGAACGAATTAAATACTCCGCTGGAGTAAACGTATCCTCGCGTCACAGAGCCATCACCGTAAGCACCGACGATCTCCCCGCCGTTGTTGATGTCGTAGGCTACGGTCCGCGTCGCGCCCGGAACATCCAGCGTGGCGAAAACACCGCCGGAATAGAGGAAGCCATGGGCCGACGATAAAGTGCCATAAACCCCGACGATCTGGCCACCGTCATTGATGCCGTTGGCTGCCGTGTTAACCGTACCGGGGAAGTTGAGGGGGCTGAGGATTCCGCCGGCATAGATGAACCCCTGGATCGATGAGGCACTCTGAGACCGTCCGACAACCTGGCCGCCGGCATTGATATCCGCGACATCCGTGGAGCCGCCGGGGACGCTCAGCGGGGTCACGACCCCGCCGCTGTACAGAAACCCTTGCGAAATCAATGAGGCATCGTCATACGTTCCGGCGACTTGCCCGCTGGCGTTGATGTGCTGAGAGGAGAAGCCATGAGTGCCCGGTACATCGTAAGCACTGTAAACGCCATCGCCGCTCACGAAATATCGCGACTTGGGGACAGCACCAGCCCCAACAAACGCCGGATCTTCGCTATAAAAGCCGGCAATCTGCCCGCGATCATTGATGTCGTAGACGTGCGTGGAGGAGGAGCCGGGCACGTCAAAAGTGGTGTAGGTATACGTGGACGCGGCGTGGGCCGACGGGGTCAACGCGCCACCGAGCAAGGCCAAGATGGACAGCGACAGCGGGGACAATCTCATAATGAGTTCCTTATTTCCTACGAAGGGTTCGAACAGCCTGCCGGACGATGAAAGAGAGGCATCCGTGCCGGTGAATTGTCACCAGTTTGCTATGGTTTTGTCCATGCACCAATTTAGGTCGCGACCTTAGAGCACCTCGAAAAACCCCCGGTTTTCATGAAAATCGGGCTGAAGTTACCTGAACGGGCCGCGGCTCGTCCCCCAATGCCGTTAAATTAAGCCGTCATTCCGGCATGGATTGCCGGAATCCAGGTTACAGGGATGTCAAACGCCTCAGCCATCCTTGGCCTCTGGACCCCGGCATTCCCTGCCGGAGTGACGATGTGCCTCTTAACTTAACGGCATTGGCTCACCCCCAGCTTCCTCACCATTCAGTGGCTATTCCCTTTGGTTCTGTCCCCCGATGTGCCCCTCATTGAGTACTCTTGGGGCCAGAAACGTAGGCTGGGATGGCCGAAGGGAATCCCAGCACCTAGTGTCAATCCACCCCCGGCTTATTGGCCGGGAGATACGGAAACCCACGGAGGTACCGGGCGGACCCAAAAGGTTTCAATCCACTCCCGGCTTATTGGCCGGGAGATACCGTACCGGTTCAACGGCTCGAGCTGGACGACGGGAGTTTCAATCCACTCCCGGCTTATTGGCCGGGAGATACCATCGGCGATGAGGTGCCCTATGCGATTACAGCCGTTTCAATCCACTCCCGGCTTATTGGCCGGGAGATACGCAAATGCGGAGAACGGGTTATTGTCAGTAAGCATGTTTCAATCCACTCCCGGCTTATTGGCCGGGAGATACCCTACCGCCGCACCCTGCTGACCATCGAGAGCCTGTTTCAATCCACTCCCGGCTTATTGGCCGGGAGATACGCCATTGACGAACATTGGCACCAGGCGGAGCTTTGTTTCAATCCACTCCCGGCTTATTGGCCGGGAGATACCCCGGTGCCGTCCAGTCGGTCGCGCAGCCAGTAGGCGTTTCAATCCACTCCCGGCTTATTGGCCGGGAGATACACTCGGCATCGATCACCCTGAGCGGCCATAAAACGTTTCAATCCACTCCCGGCTTATTGGCCGGGAGATACCTGGTGCCAGAGTAGACCGGCACGCCGTTACGGTAGTTTCAATCCACTCCCGGCTTATTGGCCGGGAGATACGATTCAGCACAGGTTCTGGCAGCCGACTCTCTTGAGTTTCAATCCACTCCCGGCTTATTGGCCGGGAGATACGGCCTGCTGGCTCTCGGGCGAGAGTTCTTCCGTCGTTTCAATCCACTCCCGGCTTATTGGCCGGGAGATACGCCCTACGCCCAACTAATCTCAATGGCAATTAAAGTTTCAATCCACTCCCGGCTTATTGGCCGGGAGATACTCAATCAGGCTATCATGCCCGGCTGGCAAAAATGGAGTTTCAATCCACTCCCGGCTTATTGGCCGGGAGATACGGTTGGACGCCATGAAAGCGGGCACCCTTCGGAGAGTTTCAATCCACTCCCGGCTTATTGGCCGGGAGATACGGTGCTGACGCCTATGGCGAGCGGCGAAGCCGTGGTTTCAATCCACTCCCGGCTTATTGGCCGGGAGATACCAAGAAGCAGGTTCCCCGTGACATCGATGCGGGTGTTTCAATCCACTCCCGGCTTATTGGCCGGGAGATACGGCGCTACGGACGTGAAAAAGCCGCCGTTAGGTGCGTTTCAATCCACTCCCGGCTTATTGGCCGGGAGATACGAAACTTAAAATTATCAAGTCTTATCAGCGCACTGTTTCAATCCACTCCCGGCTTATTGGCCGGGAGATACAGTCGCACTCTCGGCACGACTGCCCCCGATCCAGGTTTCAATCCACTCCCGGCTTATTGGCCGGGAGATACGGAGGGCGGGACTACATATCAGGCTGATTATCCTGTTTCAATCCACTCCCGGCTTATTGGCCGGGAGATACTCGTTCTTCTCGCGTTCCAGGTTCGCTACCGCGATGTTTCAATCCACTCCCGGCTTATTGGCCGGGAGATACTTGGCTCATAGTAATACCGCGCAGAATTGTAGTGTTTCAATCCACTCCCGGCTTATTGGCCGGGAGATACGTTCGCGTTTGATCCCGCGTTGTTCACTGAGATGTTTCAATCCACTCCCGGCTTATTGGCCGGGAGATACTACCGGCAAAGCGCCTGGATCGATGCGACCAATAGTTTCAATCCACTCCCGGCTTATTGGCCGGGAGATACATCCGACGACGCCCCTTACTGCGAAGATAATCCGTTTCAATCCACTCCCGGCTTATTGGCCGGGAGATACGCCCCGCCTTTGGTTATCGTTACGGGAAATGAAAGTTTCAATCCACTCCCGGCTTATTGGCCGGGAGATACCCCCCGATGCCGCCGCCAGGCAGGCTGCCGAGCAGTTTCAATCCACTCCCGGCTTATTGGCCGGGAGATACGGGCCAGACGCCGCAAAGGTGCCGAGGCGGCGCTGTTTCAATCCACTCCCGGCTTATTGGCCGGGAGATACCAACGGAATTACATTGCCGGCGGATATATCGGCGTGTTTCAATCCACTCCCGGCTTATTGGCCGGGAGATACCGAGTCTGACACGGCGCTAGTCCGCCGCCAGTGTGTTTCAATCCACTCCCGGCTTATTGGCCGGGAGATACTAACGGAAAAGAGACAAGTAAAAACCGTTACAATGTTTCAATCCACTCCCGGCTTATTGGCCGGGAGATACCTCTGAGCGTTGGCGCGGGATCTGTTGCGTCATGTGTTTCAATCCACTCCCGGCTTATTGGCCGGGAGATACGTCGCGCAGGGCGCCCAGGCTGGAGAGCATTTGCACGTTTCAATCCACTCCCGGCTTATTGGCCGGGAGATACAGCAAAATGCCTTTCGCCGCACGCCCCAACTTTTGGCCGTTTCAATCCACTCCCGGCTTATTGGCCGGGAGATACGCGTGGCGACGCCCTGACCTCCTGGCAACAACGCATGTTTCAATCCACTCCCGGCTTATTGGCCGGGAGATACGTGTTGGGCGTCATATCCACGCCATCGCGTTAATGTTTCAATCCACTCCCGGCTTATTGGCCGGGAGATACCTAGGCGAGAGCGAAGAGAGGGCGCATGCGAGTGTTTCAATCCACTCCCGGCTTATTGGCCGGGAGATACCACCGACCCGCGCTCATCGGTGCATGGTTCGACGTTTCAATCCACTCCCGGCTTATTGGCCGGGAGATACGTTCTTGCAGCATATCTTTCGCGCTGCGGTTCGATTGTTTCAATCCACTCCCGGCTTATTGGCCGGGAGATACTGATAACTGCTCGGCATAATAGGTGCCCTCAGTCGTTTCAATCCACTCCCGGCTTATTGGCCGGGAGATACGATCAAAGCCGATCTGAACCCCATGGACACCAACGAGTTTCAATCCACTCCCGGCTTATTGGCCGGGAGATACTATTCGAACTGGCCCGCGCCTTAGCTGACGATGTGTTTCAATCCACTCCCGGCTTATTGGCCGGGAGATACGCGCAATTCGCGAGCCCGTTGCCGGTTCCACAAGTTTCAATCCACTCCCGGCTTATTGGCCGGGAGATACGTGAAACTGATATGGGAATATTACGTTTGACATGTTTCAATCCACTCCCGGCTTATTGGCCGGGAGATACTCAGGATGCAGGCCCCAGGCGGAGCCCAATGAAAAGTTTCAATCCACTCCCGGCTTATTGGCCGGGAGATACGAAGAGCAGTACTTTCAATAATGACTTTCATATTGTTTCAATCCACTCCCGGCTTATTGGCCGGGAGATACGCTTGCCGTTATCCGTAACGAAGTCGAAGCGACGGTTTCAATCCACTCCCGGCTTATTGGCCGGGAGATACGCGCGACCCGCTTCAATCCCCGCCCCCGGCCGGCGAGTTTCAATCCACTCCCGGCTTATTGGCCGGGAGATACTCAACGGCTATGGGAGGACTACGTGGGCAAATACGTTTCAATCCACTCCCGGCTTATTGGCCGGGAGATACCACGGTTAACAATGCCTATAAGGGAGTCAAAGTGTTTCAATCCACTCCCGGCTTATTGGCCGGGAGATACCTCTGAAAGCGGGCGGCGACAGCAGCGGCACCGGGTTTCAATCCACTCCCGGCTTATTGGCCGGGAGATACCGCCGCCATCATCATCTGGAATTCCCCCAACCAGGTTTCAATCCACTCCCGGCTTATTGGCCGGGAGATACCCCCGACGGTGGGGTCGGCCGGCACGGCGACGAGAGTTTCAATCCACTCCCGGCTTATTGGCCGGGAGATACCACCAACCACAACCGCGAGCGCGTGGGATCCGAAGTTTCAATCCACTCCCGGCTTATTGGCCGGGAGATACCGTGACGGTTGGGCAGTTGATCGAACGATATACGGTTTCAATCCACTCCCGGCTTATTGGCCGGGAGATACTTGCCAGGGTTATCGCGCTATTACGGATATCGATGTTTCAATCCACTCCCGGCTTATTGGCCGGGAGATACCGCTGACCAAAGAGCGCGACTATCTGCAGGACAAGTTTCAATCCACTCCCGGCTTATTGGCCGGGAGATACCGATAGCACCATCATCCGCAACGGAGACCGCCGGCTGTTTCAATCCACTCCCGGCTTATTGGCCGGGAGATACAAGGCAGCGGCGACCAACGGGAGTCCGCTGGAGTGTTTCAATCCACTCCCGGCTTATTGGCCGGGAGATACCCCATGGGGTCGCCTTCCTGGCCGGCCTCGTAGGGAGTTTCAATCCACTCCCGGCTTATTGGCCGGGAGATACCGCCCTGGGCGGCGGCACCATCATCAGCGGCACGCTGTTTCAATCCACTCCCGGCTTATTGGCCGGGAGATACCTCTATCTCATGCGCCTCACCAAACGGCGCGGCAGTTTCAATCCACTCCCGGCTTATTGGCCGGGAGATACAGTCCAGCCAGCGGCGAACATACCCACGAAAGCGTTTCAATCCACTCCCGGCTTATTGGCCGGGAGATACCTCAGCCCCGGCCGGCACGCGTACCTCGACGCGGTTTCAATCCACTCCCGGCTTATTGGCCGGGAGATACGCACATGAAATTGTGTCCGCTATTTCGGCTTTTAGAGTTTCAATCCACTCCCGGCTTATTGGCCGGGAGATACAACGGATTGCCTTCATAAAGGCCAAACCGACCGGAGTTTCAATCCACTCCCGGCTTATTGGCCGGGAGATACTTCAACATACATATCAACGGCGGTCGCGCCGCCTTGTTTCAATCCACTCCCGGCTTATTGGCCGGGAGATACCGAAATTACCGGCGTACGCCTCGACTTGCGTAAATGTTTCAATCCACTCCCGGCTTATTGGCCGGGAGATACAGCCGCGCGTTTGCTCCGCCGATTCGGGCAAAAAGTTTCAATCCACTCCCGGCTTATTGGCCGGGAGATACTTCTCAATAAACGGAAAATGGTTCTGGACTAACTCATGGTTTCAATCCACTCCCGGCTTATTGGCCGGGAGATACGTCCCGTTGCCCGTTGTGTCATTGCCGGTCTTCGCGTTTCAATCCACTCCCGGCTTATTGGCCGGGAGATACCAGGACCACCAGCATGGGGCCTGGCGCGTGATCCATGTTTCAATCCACTCCCGGCTTATTGGCCGGGAGATACGGTGGCCAGTACGCGGCGTATCTGGTCGGCTAGATGTTTCAATCCACTCCCGGCTTATTGGCCGGGAGATACAGAAGCTGAGGAAAGCAAAACGGGACATTGCAACGTTTCAATCCACTCCCGGCTTATTGGCCGGGAGATACATCGACAATGGACGCGGTACAGGTACCGTCCAGAATGTTTCAATCCACTCCCGGCTTATTGGCCGGGAGATACTGCGCCTCTCGCCATTTTTTCTGTCGCTCGGCCGCTGTTTCAATCCACTCCCGGCTTATTGGCCGGGAGATACATCAGGACGAACAGGAGGAGCCCCAGGCGCAGAAGGTTTCAATCCACTCCCGGCTTATTGGCCGGGAGATACCAATGCACTCGGCAAACACTGGGCCGCATTTTCAAGTTTCAATCCACTCCCGGCTTATTGGCCGGGAGATACAATGCAAAACAGGTGCGCTGCTCGTGCGGAGGGGTTTCAATCCACTCCCGGCTTATTGGCCGGGAGATACATGTACTTAGGCCAGTTCGTCAGGTGTAACACCTGTTTCAATCCACTCCCGGCTTATTGGCCGGGAGATACGCTATATCGCTTTCGCGCATACCGATCTGGAATCCGTTTCAATCCACTCCCGGCTTATTGGCCGGGAGATACCTCCTTTATGTCGGCCGTATACAGTATATGGCAAGTTTCAATCCACTCCCGGCTTATTGGCCGGGAGATACCCGCGAATCGGGGTAGGTTTGTCGGCTAACGTTAATGTTTCAATCCACTCCCGGCTTATTGGCCGGGAGATACTATTGCTACCGCACAGACCGAGGAGGACGACCAGAAGTTTCAATCCACTCCCGGCTTATTGGCCGGGAGATACACGACATGAAAGCCCTTGATCGTGCCAAAATCAAAGTTTCAATCCACTCCCGGCTTATTGGCCGGGAGATACAGACCGAGACCCACAACGATGGCGGTCAGGCTGATGTTTCAATCCACTCCCGGCTTATTGGCCGGGAGATACGCCTTTAAAAAGGCTATTGATCATATAGGGTAAAGTTTCAATCCACTCCCGGCTTATTGGCCGGGAGATACCAAATTTAAAATTTTCATAATTGGATTTGCATGGGTTTCAATCCACTCCCGGCTTATTGGCCGGGAGATACGGTCGAACTCGCCCAGATCGTGCAGGGCGATCATGTTTCAATCCACTCCCGGCTTATTGGCCGGGAGATACTGCTCCAGGCTGTGCCGTTGAAACGGTATGTCACATTTGTTTCAATCCACTCCCGGCTTATTGGCCGGGAGATACGACTGGCCAGAGGGGCACTCTTGAGGACCGAGACGTTTCAATCCACTCCCGGCTTATTGGCCGGGAGATACCCGGAAAGGCCAAGCATGAGCATGGCAGTAATGAGGTTTCAATCCACTCCCGGCTTATTGGCCGGGAGATACGAGATTGTAGTCGTCGCCCGAGGCCGTGGCGGTGTTTCAATCCACTCCCGGCTTATTGGCCGGGAGATACAAACAAGATGACCCAGAAAGCGTACCGCCATAAGGTTTCAATCCACTCCCGGCTTATTGGCCGGGAGATACGTCGAGCTCACGTTTAGCTCGGAGCTGCCCTACGGTTTCAATCCACTCCCGGCTTATTGGCCGGGAGATACACAGATACTGAAAGAGAAACTGAGGGACCGCGAAGAGTTTCAATCCACTCCCGGCTTATTGGCCGGGAGATACCGCCCAGGTCCGAATAGTCGGCTCGTTTTTCGTTGTTTCAATCCACTCCCGGCTTATTGGCCGGGAGATACATATATCGGCGTCACCAAGCCCAATAGAATGCAGGTTTCAATCCACTCCCGGCTTATTGGCCGGGAGATACACACCTGCATCCTCACCGGCGCGCCGGACAGTCTGTTTCAATCCACTCCCGGCTTATTGGCCGGGAGATACCTTGATGGACACATCGCCGCTTTCGAGAATGTCCTGGTTTCAATCCACTCCCGGCTTATTGGCCGGGAGATACATACTCGCGAAAGAACTTCGGCCTGATTTCGCAGTTTCAATCCACTCCCGGCTTATTGGCCGGGAGATACTATTGAAGATGCTTTCCCTGACATCTTATTTCCGGAGTTTCAATCCACTCCCGGCTTATTGGCCGGGAGATACAAGCTTTAGGATCGGCGAGATAAACGGCAGGGAAAGTTTCAATCCACTCCCGGCTTATTGGCCGGGAGATACCCAAGGAAATGGTTTTTCATTTCCCGTAACGATGTTTCAATCCACTCCCGGCTTATTGGCCGGGAGATACGAAACCTGCTGAAAGAATTGGAAAACAGTATCCATGTTTCAATCCACTCCCGGCTTATTGGCCGGGAGATACTAACTGGCCCGCATGTCGACTAGCTCGGCGCCCAGGTTTCAATCCACTCCCGGCTTATTGGCCGGGAGATACTGCCTGCGGGGCATGAGAAAGCCATGTCTCTAAAGTTTCAATCCACTCCCGGCTTATTGGCCGGGAGATACGCGGAACCGATGCTGAATATGCGCCTGCCGCCAGCGTTTCAATCCACTCCCGGCTTATTGGCCGGGAGATACAACACCAAGCTCCCGCAGTGGCTGCGGGACTGGTTGTTTCAATCCACTCCCGGCTTATTGGCCGGGAGATACAAGGGGAGATGTTGCCATGTTGTTTCGCTCCTATAAGTTTCAATCCACTCCCGGCTTATTGGCCGGGAGATACGGCATCGCCGCAATACGATGATACGAAAGGTTTTTTCACGAGAAAAGCGCGAGTGTTCGGCCGAGTCTGGCCAAAGTTAGAAGGAGAGCAAGTCGGCACTCGTCTATCGCCTATGGTTTTCAACAGGTTGCCGCTCGCGCGAAAGGGCGGGGAAATTGGCATCGCTAGGGGTTCGCGCGATTCAAACGATGAGGGTGTCTTCGAAATCGACGGCCTTGAATTTGCCGAACTCCATGAGATTTTTGCTCAAGGGTTCGGTGATGCGGTAGAAGCGCAGACTGTCTTCCGCTTCGTCGATGATGTCCAGCAACTCGGCCTTCAACGTTTCCATCTGTGCGAGGTTGACCTTGCATTCGAATACCGATTTCTGCACCCGCTGGCCGTAATTCAGACACACTTTGGCGACCCGGCGCAGGCGCCGGCGACCTTCGCTGGTTTCCGTGGAGACATCGTAAGAGACCAGTATCAACATCTCGCCCTCTTTAAAAGGTAACTCTAAATAAGCCGACTTCGGCGCAACATTGTCCTGACGAACAACAAATTGATTCGCCCTCTCCCAAAGAGAGGGATCAATCAGGGCTTCCTTCAGCGGTGCAAATAGGGCACGTAGTGCGCCACGTCCTGCCGCAGATAGCGGGCCAACAAGCGCGCCTGTCCATGCGGAAGCAAGCCGACCGGCACGCTCTGCTTCAAGACGGGATGGGTGATTTCTTCCTGCTTGCGCGTTTGATAAGCGGCGATGACCGTCTTGCGCCCCTTGTCGTTGAGCAGCACCGCGCCGCCCTCGCGCTCGTCGAAATCACCGGCCGACAACTGGCCGCGGTTGATGAGCGTGAGAGCCAGACGATCCGCCACGGGTGCGCGAAACTCTTCCAGCAAATCGAGCGCGAGCGCCGGACGGCCGGGCCTAACGGCATGCAGAAAACCCAGTTGCGGGTCGAGCCCGACGGTTTCCAAAGCCGCCCGGCAATCGCTCAGCACCAGCGCATAGAGGAATGAAATCAGCGCGTTGAAGCGGTCGCGCGGCGGGCGCCGGTTGCGGTTATCGAACGGGAAATCGGCGCGCGCCTGCGGCTTCATGACCCGCGGCAGACTCTCGAAATACAGCCGGGCGGAATCGCCCTCCAGCCCGCGCAAAGTGTCCAAATCACCCGCCAAAGGCAGCTTGCGCACCTGATTGCCGATCAGCTTGGCGGTGCGGACCAAGACTTCCTTATCCCCCGCATCGTCGGTTTCGCGCGCCCCACGCATCAACACCTGCCGGCTGTTGCGCAGCTTGCCGGCCAGCACCGCACGGGCGATGGACAAGGTTTGCGCACCGTCTTCGGCGGCACGGAACTGAGCTTGGCGCAGCAGGATATTGCCGCTGACCGGCCCTTCCAGCCGCGCACTGAACTTGCCCGAACGGTTGAGCCACACCACCGAGCGGCCATCCTGCGCGCAACGCCCCAGTAGCGCCGGACTGAGCATAACGTGATCGAACAGCACGAAGGCGGACAGATGATGCAGCGGCACCTGCAGGCGTTTTTCGTCTTCGATCATCACGCACACCGTTTCGCCCTCCAGACGCAAATAGGCGTCGGGCGTGGTGACGTAGAGAGTGTTTCGCAGAATGGTCATGGAAGATCTTCTTCCGGTTCGAATAGTGTTTCGGCCAGCCGATTCAAGGTTTGCCCCGCTCCGGTCAACTCGGGCTCGCAGACGGTATGCAGCGAGCATTCGCCGCATCGGCGCGCCTCCTGCCCCACCAGAGCTGGAGGCAGTCTGCCCCCGCTCAGAAGCGCGCGTACGCTATTGGCGGCATCATGCACTGCCTGTTTCAAGTCTTCGGTAATCGCCACTTCACGGCGCCGCTTCGACTGCTGGTGGAAAATGGCTCCGCGCGTCACCGGTTTGCCGGTCATTTCTTCCAGACACAAGGCTTGTGCGGCAAGCTGCAAGTCGTCGTTGTCCCACTGCTTGCGCTTGCCGTGCTTGTACTCCACCGGGTAAATCGTGCCGTCGGCATGAAACTCGACGACGTCGCAACGGCCGCTCAAACCCAAGGCATCGGACCAAACCGGCAAGGCATATTCCACACGAACTGCGCCCTGCCCCCGGCTTTCGCTCTCGTCCACCCGCTCATGCTCCAACGTCCCCTTGACGGTATGAACGTTGTCGCGAAACTCGCCTTCGGCATGTATCAGATAGCAACGGCGCGGGCAGTAGGCGTATTGGTTTAGGGCAGAAAGTGGGATTTGCAGTACGTCATCCATGGGCCGGCGAGTTGTCATCCAAGTAGCTTGTCGATCAGTTCGTCACGGCTAATTTTCTGGTGGCGCAAGACGTCCACGAGGATGTCAGCCAATGTGCCGATGCGTAATAACTCGTGGTGGGGCACGGTGGCGTGGTGCGGCACCGGAGTTCCGCAACTGAAGCGGATATGACTTCCTGTCTGCCGAGTTACCCGATCGCCGACCCGCTCCAGTGCCGCGATGAGTTCTCTCCCGGTGAGATTGCGCGGCAGCCTTGTCATGCCGCGATAACCTCTTCGCGGGTGAAATGCAGCTGAATAAGCCGTGGCGCTTCGCCCTCGTCAAAATGGCAATGCACTGCATCACGCACCTGCTGCTGTAACGCCTTTACCAACGCCGCCTCAGTGAAGATGGATTGTTCTACGGCACGGGCGAGAAAACCACCCTCGACCGACTCTTCTACGATAAAGTGGATTTCGCTCATAGTTTTGAACCTGGACTGACAATCGGGGGGATTACGCCGTAATGCCGTTAAGTTAACCCGTTCGCCGAGCTGAGTCGAAGCGAGCGGCGCGCGCGGTCGGCTGGCTTCGGCTCCGCTCAGCCAGCAGGAACAATTCTTAACTAAACGGCATTGGGTTGCGCCGGGGAGGGTTAGAAGCCTTTGACGACGTCCGCCGCAAGACCGCCAAATCTGCATTTTCATGATCCTCTCCTCCGCCGAACAAGTGCCGTTGCTCGCTCATTTCAGCGGTTTCGCCGCCATTCGCCTTAAACTACGTGATACTGGGTCAACACCGATGCCGGTATTTTCCAGCGCGACGACGCCAAGTATCGGTTCGCAGTCCTCCGGCCCGAATATGACCTGCGTAACCGTTTCCGCCCCCATGAAGTTGATCCTCGCAAAGCCATAGGGATATTCCACGACTTCGCCATTGGCGAGCTCGTAGACATCGCGTCCCTCTATCTCGACGCCTGCGGCCTTCAAGGCCGATGCCGGCGCCAGGCAATCGATGGCGCCCGTGTCGACGAGAAACTCGGCTTCGTAGGGTGGTTGAGTTTTCGACAGGTTGGTTACGGTGGTCGTGATGTGGGTTAGGCCCATGGGGATACTCCGGACTCAGTCAGGATGGAATTTCCATCAGCTTGTTATCGTTCCATGCCCAAAGTTCGACGCCAGTCGGTAGCCGCTCGGGAAAGGTCTTAACCTCATAATGACCGAAACTACGGGGTGGCGATTCCAGTTTGTGAATTTCAACGATCGCTTGTGCCTTGTCGTCTGCGCCTACGGTGTAATCGAGCAAGCGATGTGCGGGGGCGCAACCGAGTTTGGCCTGGCGCTGGAGTTGCTCCGGGTTGGCATTGTCGGTCCCGACATGCTTGAAGACATACAGCCCCCGGCAGGACATGAAGCCTTTACTGGCGGAGCGGTCGTGGTCATACATATTGGCCAAGGCTTCCCAGAATAGAGACAAGTCGTCGTCACCGAATCCCGTTTCCTGAGCCAGATTGGCGCTGATGAAACCTTTGGCGGCATAGAGGCCATAAGGAATCAGGTTCTTGCGACCCATGGTGCGGAGTTTGTCTTCAGGTTGGTCGTCTTCCCATTTCTGGAAATCCGCGGAGCTTTTGGCGCCTTTCACGTCTTCCGCTACCGCCATTCTGGTAATAGAAATATCCAGGGGTAATACCGGGTCTAGTGAGCGGGCAAAGGCGAATTGCACAGGTCCCCGCACTTGGCCCGCGTTGGGGCCGGTACTCATGACAGCGCCAAAAGTCCGAACGTCAAAGAAGTTTTGGCACATCCATTCCCGCGCTGCGCGGACCTTGGATTTGGAGGCACCTTTTTCCGGCAATCCCCCCGTTTCTTCGTGAGCACGAACAATTGGTCGATTCAAATTGCTGGCGTGCTCGACGAAGATCGCATTCGGCATCTGATTACCACGAGCAATCTGTACGTAATTTCTCACCCGTCGCTTTAGCGCTACGTCCGATACCAAGCCGTGCATGTCTTCGGGATCAATACGCGGCGCGTTGCCTGCGTCCGGATCACCGTTGGGGTTGCCGTTTTCGCAGTCGAACAGGAATAGGAATTCGTAGCGGTTTTCTATGGCCATGTTGGGGGCTCCTTGCGGTTAAGAGTTTAAGGTGGCGGCGACAGATTCGGTTGACGACTCAGGGCTCTTGTCTTTATTACCGGCGTTAAGCGCTGCGAGTTGCTGGTAATAACCGAGCGCAAACAAGCTTTGCTGCTCCAAAGTCAGCGTGCCGGGGATATCGGTCAGTGCCGCCATAACGTTGGCAATTTGGTTTTCGTACCAATACGCCAAACCTCCTTCCAGCTTGTTCAGATGGTTTTTGGCATTGGCCACCAGCCGACCGATGACGAGTCCCGGTGTCTGGCTGGCGGCGGTGTAGTAACGCTGCACCACGCCGGCACCTACGTCGCCTAGGGCGGCACGCTGCAGCCTGGCCAACACGGCGAGCAGCCGTCCGCAGTGATAGGCGGGAGAAGGGTGTTCAGGGTTTACGTGTGGCTGCATATGCGAGTCTCCATTTCTCAAGTGATAGGCTTTGATGAGCCCCATGCGGGCATGGGATGCGGGGTTGTCGTTGATTACGTCGATGCGGGCACGCAGCGTGGCCTGTGCGAGTGAGGAAAAAGGCAGGGAGCCGCCACCGATTGCGGCGCGCCAGAGCTGCTGAACCATGGGGGAAGGTAAGTCTTTCAAGTCGCGCACCAAGCTGCCGGCGACGGCCAGGAACTTGGGGCTGGACGCCAAACCTTTCCCGTCTCGGGCGACGACGGCCAGATGGCCGAACCAGCGTTCGGTGTTGGCGACGAGGGACTCGAACGAGCCCTGCATCACTTCCCGCACCATCACCCGTCCCGCGGCACCGGAAAGCAGCAAGGCGTAATAGCTGTTGCTGCTCAAATCCGGGTATTGCCCGCTACGTATGCCTTCCAACAACTTGCGGGCTTTCAGTTCGGCGCTGGCTTTGGCACCGCCACCATCGTCGGGCTCGATGAACATCGGCAACGGATCGTCTTCCGGCGGCACGCTCCGCTCGTACCAGTAAACCGAAATAACGTTCCCAAGCTTGACGCCTTTTTCGGCTATCAACCGATTGAGGGTTTCCGCGTAAGCGGTAGCGGTTTCTTCGGACATGGCGGCATTGGCAGCCTGCTCCAATCCGTAAGACTGAAACGCCTGTTTGTCGAAGCCGGCGATCACATCGCCAGTTCCTAGGCCGCCCACTCCGGCTAGGCCCTTAATTTTCGGATGAGTTGCCACGGGCTCGACGGCTGCGCCGGTGACCAGGCAGCGCATCTTGACGGCGGGTTTGGATTTCGGCGCTTTGAGTGTGGCGCGGAAGTCACGCCACCAATCGTGCCAGTCGGTTTGCTCCAGCGGGTTGAGGGAGTCTATTCGGAAGCAAGCCGAGTCCGTGGGTTTGGCTTTCAGCCGGGCCAGATCGGATCGGACTTGATCCATCGTGCCGCTGTCGGCCAACAACCTGACAACACTCTCCAGATACGGCGCGACATCCTTGGCCTGTTGCAACAATCCGACGAAATAGCCATGTTTGGCGCGAAATTTATCCTGGTCCTTCTGCTCCAGATCGTCTTTCCAATAAAGGGCGACAGTCGGTAGACCGTCAACCAGGAAGTGCGCTCGTGGCGTATCGCCACCGACCAATTCCGGCTGGCTGAGGTTGGGGCTGCTATCAAAGGTCAGACCTTTTTCGTCGCCCAGCGGCACGACGCCGGTGTAGCGTCCTTCCGGGGTACAGGTAATGGCCCATTTGACCGTCTTGCGGGTGAAACCGGGTTCCGACACACCGGCTTGCTTCAGGATGGCGTCAAGCATGGGCTTCTTCCTCCACCGCTTTCAAAACCGCAGGCTCGTCATAAGCCGGTACGTCCATGACACCTTTGCGTAGTTGAGCGTGAAATACGCTGATACTGGGCTCTGCCTGATTGTCGTTGTCAGCACCGAGGTCGAATACGTCATAGAGCACGTAACCCAGATCGAGGCAGATATCGAAAGGCTCGGGATTCGGCTGCTCGGCTTCCACCAATGCAAAGTACGCAGGAAACTCCCGGCAACCGAAATACGGTTGCTGAAAACACTGGCCGTTGCGGGCACGGCGCTCGAACTGAGCATCGAAGCCGCGCACATCCTGACCTGTCGCCCGGAAGTGCAAATGGGCATGGAGCCGGTAGCGAACATTCTTCAATGCCATGGTTTGGCGCTGAGTGCGGCCTTTTTGGTCGGTCCCCAACTGGTCGCGGTCGCCGTCCGCCCACAAGGGTTCCGGCTCGGCCCGCCTTTCTCTCCAGCGCAGGATGGTGCTATCGCCCGGCGCCTTATCTTTCACCTCGTTACGGCGCAAGGCGATGTAGTTGGGTGGACTGAGCAGTTCGACCTTTTCCACCTGCCAGTAGAAGCCGTAGGACTTCTTCCAGTAGATTGCGTCGAAAATGCCTCGGGCGGCCGAAGGGGTGATGATGGGATAGCTGTAGCGCTCGACCTTCATCTCCGGCCGGGTGAAACAAGCGAAATCGCCCCAGACGTCCAGACAGTGGGTTTTTCCTCGCATCACATTCTCCATTTTGCGTTGATGTGCGGATTTCGCAGGAACTAACTCATGGCCGGCTCCTGCGGCAAAATTCAGTTTCAATGGCGCAACAAATAGACTAAAGCGCAGGAGGCCAAGAGCAATGTGTAAAACCGACCGGGCGGCAAACGCAACAACAACAGCCGAAGCTCTCGCAAGCTCTTCCAATGCATCTGGAGACCTTTCAACGTGACTGAAGACGTCAAGACTGTAGCGCCACAAAATTCAGTCGTCAATTTTTTTGTCTCTGAAGTTGTTCTTAAATTCCATTGCACCATGAAGTAAGATACGATTTGTAGCACTCCCTGATCAAGGCATTGTCACCAGGCTCTGTACCTTGATTAACCCATTAGGGAGTGGATTGAAACTCTGACGCTGTACTTAGTGGCAATATGGGCAGGAGCTTGTCGCTTCTGCCCCTTCGATACCTACGAAGCCAACCCAGTGCCTTTTTGAAATGAACTCCACCCTATTGACCGAAATCTTGAATCTCAGTGTTCCGGATCGCATTCGCCTGGTCGAAGTCTTATGAGATAGCATCGCCAAAGACGCAAGCGCGATCCCGTTGACCGATTGGCAACGGCGGGAACTGAATGCCTGCCTAGAGGAATTCCGCGTTGATCCCGAAAGTGGCAAACCATGGCCACAAATCAAGTCGAGCCTTTTGGAAGGATGATCGTAATTTCGGTGTCAGCTCACTCATTAGCAAAGCATTCTCACCCGATCCAAAGATTCAAGCTCTTCGGCGGCCGATAGCCCAACACCGGGTGATAATGCTCGGATACGGTCGCGATGAACCAGTCTTCGTTTCTGCTCCTACCACGCTGCCGCTTGCTTACTACCGGGATCAAGCCGTCCCAAACCACATCATCCTGCTTCGGACGGAACAGACTGACTACAAGAGGCCTAGCTTGCTTGATCCAGCAAGCGGTTAATCCTTCCTCATCGGCCATGTCCGATAACTGCCGGAAAATCTCCATGTCATCCTGATACGGCACGACGACGTTAATCGTGTCTTGGTCAATCAAGCGGTATTCGTGCGCGGTTTCAGGGAATGCTCCGGCCTTGATGTATTCCTCGATTTGCCGGGTCTTTTTCGAGTGTTCCGGCCTGCCAATGTCGTAAAGCTCGCGGTAGTAGGCAGTGATGAAATCGGGATTATCCAAATCCAGTCCGACCTTCCGGTGTCGTTCCAGCCACATGGCAGTGACTTGTGCTGCCTGGGCATAGGCTCCCGGCGGATAAGCGGCATCCTCCGGCATGAACACATGCACTTGCCCCATATCCAGCCTGCCTTCGCGATTGCAACGGCCGGCTGCCTGGATGATGGCGTCCAAGGGTCCGTGCGCACGCCAAACGACAGGAAAATCAACGTCGACTCCGGCCTCTATGCACTGGGTCGCGATCATACGAACGGGAAGACGTGCCTTGAGACGCTTACGGACTTCCGTCAATACGGCTTGCCGGTGCGCGGCACAAAGGTTGGTAGACAACTGGAAAGTGCCTTCATCGGCCATCGCCTCCCATAAAGCCTGGGCGTGCCTTTTCAAATTGACGACGCATAACGCCTGAGGTTGCTCAAGCAGTCGCTCGGCCAACTCATTCCAGGACAGCATTTCGCCGGCCTCGGGCCAATAAACTTCGACCCTCCTCATGGGCGCGAACAACGTGCTGGGATTCGACACGATCGGCCTGGGCTTCCAGCCTTGCGACGAGTGCATTCGGACCGCCTCGTGCAGATGCTCGAATGCCGGTTGGGTGGCGGTGGAAAACACCACGCTGGAGTCGTGGTCATGCGCCAAATGGGACAAGGCGGCGAGTGACGGAACCGCCAGCGAGGGGGGCAGGGTTTGCACCTCATCGAACAGGATGACGGATTGCCTTAACCGATGCAGTTTGCGGCAGGCTGAAGGCCGGTTGGAAAATAGCGACTCCAGCGCTTGTACGCTGGTCGTGATAATCAGCGGCGCATCCCAGTTTTCCGACAACAGACGACGCCGGCGTTCGGTACTGTCATCCTCATTGTCGCTCTTGTGCCCTTCACTCCCTCGGCCGGCCAAGGAGTGGTGTTCCAGGACATAATCCGGGCCGAAATGGGGAGCAAAGATTTCCCGGTAAATCCTCGCGGTTTGCTCGATGATACTGAGATAGGGAATGACCATGACCACTCGGCGCAATCCATGTCGCCGGGCATGGGCGAGAGCGAAGGCGAGCATAGCCAGGGTTTTGCCGCTGCCGGTCGGCGCCGTCAGCGTGAACAGGCCGGGGTCCTGTTCGGCGGCATCCAGGCAAGCGGTGCGCAATGCTGCGCGGGTTAAGGCCACTTTCTCATCCGATTCGGACTGTTTCGCAAGCTTCTCGATATGTTCCAGCAGAATGTTCAATGCTTGCTCGGCGTGTAACGCCGGTCCGGCGGTCCGATAAGCCTTACCCTCTCTATTGCCATTGAAATGGGCTTCGGTATCGAGAAAGTCGGCGTCAACCAGAGCCGAAAACAGCATGCGTATATCAAGCATCCTTGGCAGATCGCTGCAAAGTTCCATTCCACATAGGGTTCGGTCAGGCTTCGCCAGGTTCAAGCCGTCCGCGCTCAAGCGCGACTTCAGCTCCGGCAGGCTGGCATGGCTCAAAGCCAGTTGTAGAGGATGCTTGGCTAGCAGCCTTTCCGGCTGCAGCGCGCTTAGCCAAGCATCTTTGCTCTGGCAGAGCTCCTGCAGACCTATGTGATGCCCTTGTATGGCCAAAGCGGCGGCCATGGAGCCATATTCCGACAACGCCATCCAGGCACCCGCCGACCAATGGTCCAACCCTTGGTCTTCACCACGCAACCTCGCCTGAAACCGTTCACCGTACTTGCCCAGATCATGCAGCAGTCCGGCCAATTCGGCTTCGCTGCGCAGTGATGAATCTCCGGCGAATTCGCCGGCCAAGCGGCTGACGCAACGGAGATGCTCCGCCAGAGCATGTCGGTCGCCTACTCCGTTCTGGCTATGGGCGTAATAGATTTCTTCCATTCGATATTCCTTGTCGGATGCTGTCAATAAAGCGGCCTACGAGCTTGAGGCGAATGCTACCCCACCCACTGCCTCAAAACCTGAGCCTGTAAATCCCGGTTTCACGAATATTTTTCCAGCGCGGATTTCAGGCGGGTTATGACGGCGGTGCGCAGTTCCGGTGGGGCTATGACTTCCACGTCGGGGCCGTGTTTGAGGATGTCCATGATGAGTTCGGTGGGGTTGCCGTAGGGGATTTCGAGCTGGTAGCGGCCGTCGGGGAGCCAGGTTCCGCGCTGTTGCGGGTGCCAGTGTTCGTCGGCGACCCAGCGGGCGCATTCGGCGCTGAAGCGGAGTTGCGCGACGGTCTGCGCGGGGCCGGCGAAGATGCCGTAGCTGGCGGCGTAGTGGGCGTCGAGTTCGGGGTCTGAAATAGCCTGCGCGGGCTGCTCCAACAACTCGGCCTGAAGGATGCGTTCGACGGCGAAGCAACGCAGTTCTTCGCGGCTGTGGCACCAAGCGTCCAGATACCAGTTGTCGCGGTAATGGCTGAGACGCTGCGGCGAAACTTCCCGCGTCTCGCGCCGGTCGCTGCCGCGGCTGTGATAGTCGATGCTCAGCCGCCGCTGTTGCAGTACGGCTTCGGCGCAGAGGGAAAACCAGCGTCCCGGTTTGCCGCGCTGGCCCAATGGGAGGATGCGGATGCATCGGCGCAGTTCTTCACCATCGCTTTCGCCGTGGCCACCGAGCAGGGCTTGTACCCGACTGCGCAGGGGCGCCAGGGCTTCGTTGAGCACGCCGGTTTCCAGGGTTTCCAGATAGCGGTCGATCACCAGTAGCGCGTTGAGTTCTTCCGCGGTGAAGAACAGGAAAGGCAGGTCGGTTTTGTGCCGCTCGGGGTGTAAATAGTGGTAGCCCTTGCGCCGCCGGTCATAGGGAATCGGGTCGCAGGTGAGGTTGCGCAATTCCTCGATCACGCGGTTGATGGTCGCCCGCGAGCACTGCAGGCTGTCGACAATGGTGCGGTGGGATACCGGATGCTGATGGCCGAGCAGAAGGCGGTGCAAGCGGCAGATGCGGGTGAATTTTTCCATGGCGGGTCCTTAGTCCTGCGCCTGATTTCCGTTGCCGGCGTTCATGCCGGGTTTTCGATCGCGGGGTCTTAGCCGATGGGCACGCCTACGGCTTTGCCCATCCTACTCCGGGGTTTCGAACCGCGCTTCCAAAGCCACCAGGCCGGAATATTCGCCGGTTTGGACCTGAGCGACCGGCAGATCGAGCAAGTCCCGGCCGTAGGCTAGCCATTCCCCGTTCGGGCCCAGGAAACCGGCCGACAGGTGATAGACGCCGGCGGTAAGGGATAGGAACGGCAGGGTCAGGCGCAGCTTGCCCGAACCACGCTCGAGCGCGAAGCTGAGGTTTGCGAGCCGGGAGTCGATGCTGCCGATGAGTACCCGGCCGAGGTTGCGTACGTGCACGATGAGCGCGGCTTCGCTTATCGGGGCATAGGCGTCGTAAGCCAGTTCCAGCACGAGTTCTCCTCCGGTGCGGGCAACCGCCTCGTCCTTGCGGCGCACTGGTTGGAGGGAACGGATGGCGACCAGATCGCTCCGGACGGGCGGTGGCGGCGGACTGACACCCAGCGGCTTGAGGCTGCGATCGAGGTAGCCGATGACCGCATGATATTGGTAGAACAAGGCGTCCGGATCGCCCAATGCGACCTGGCGGCCGTCAAACAGGAGCAGGCAGCGATCGGCGATCTGGCGCATGTTCATTTCCGAATGCGAAACGAACACGATGGCGGTGCCTTGTTGCTTGAGCCAGGCGAGGCGATCGAGGCAACGCAGCTGAAAAGCGATGTCGCCCACCGCCAGCACCTCGTCGATCAGTAGCAAGTCCATAGTCGCGCAAGTGGCGATGGCGAATTCCAGCCGAGCGTACATGCCGTCGGAATAGGTTTTCACCGGGGCATCGATGGCGCGTTCCAGTTCGGCGAACGCGACGATCTCGTCGACCCGCCGGTCGATGTCGAGCTTGTCCAGGCCCAGCTGCGAGCACCGGAGATAGATG
Organism: Methylococcus sp. EFPC2; assembly: GCF_016925495.1. NCBI lineage: Bacteria > Pseudomonadati > Pseudomonadota > Gammaproteobacteria > Methylococcales > Methylococcaceae > Methylococcus > Methylococcus sp. EFPC2. The sequence continues at coordinate 2,920,430 of NZ_CP070491.1, forward strand.
TTCTCCCGCCCGCTGAATTGCGGTTGCAGTCCGCTGCCGAGGCGGATGAGCGAGAGCGCCGCGCCCTCCGCCCTCACCTGCCCGCGGTCCGGCCGGTATTCGCGGTTGATAAGTCTCAACAGGGTGCTCTTGCCCGCGCCGTTGGGGCCGATCAGGCCCAGGCACTCGCCTTGCCTCAGTTCGAAGCTGATGTCCTGCAGGGCCCAGAATTCGTCGGGCCTCAGATCATTGCCAGGTTTCAGGTGCAACCGCTTGCGCAGAAAGTCGGCAAGACCGTAGAACAAACCACTGTGCCAGGAACGGCGGAATTTTTTGCCGAGATGGTCGGCGTGGACGATGACGGAGGACACGAAAATTCCCGGGTTAAAAACAGTAGTCGGATATTCAGGGTAAAGACGAGGCGGGGCCCTGGCTCATCCTTCATTTTCCCACGCGGCGTTGAGGATGACCGAGTTCCCGTAGCGTTTCAATTGCACGGGACGGTGCCCACCCGGTCGACGGACCGGGTTTGACGCATAGTGCCCCGCCTCCTATGCTGATGCGCCGAATCCACCCACGACCTACCACGCCTCACGCCGCCAGCCCTTACCGACAGGGACCGCCCCATGCTTTACGCACGGATACTCCTGCTGCTTTTCATTGCCAACGGCATCCCCATACTGATCGCCCGCCTATTGGGCACGCGTGGCGACCATGCACTGGACGGCGGTAAAACCTGGCGTGACGGACGGCCGATATTCGGGCCGTCCAAGACCTGGCGCGGGGTGCTGGGCTCGCTGCTTTTTACCCCGCTGCTCGCGCCCTGGCTGGGATTCTCGCCCTGGACGGGGCTGCTGGTCGCGGGCGCGACCATGGCCGGCGATTTGTTTTCCAGTTTCTGCAAGCGCCGGCTCGGCATCGCCTCCAGCGGCATGGCCCTGGGGCTGGACCAGATCCCCGAGGCGCTTTTCCCATTATTGTTATTCCGCGGGGAATGGGGCTTGGCGGCTGGGGATATCGTCGAACTGGTCGGCGCCTTTCTGATATGGGAACTGGTGCTCTCGCGCCTGCTCTACTGGCTGCACATCCGCAAGCAGCCGTATTGATTCATCCGCGCCGCAGGGTGTGCAGGGTGATTTCCGGAGGACAGTTCAGGCGCACGTCGACGATGCAGGATCCCGAACCCACCGAGGTATAGCCGAGCAGATCGCGGTAACGCCAGCCTCCCGCGCAATAGGCGCGCGGGGCATTGGCGTTGAGCATCAGTGGTATCCCGCCGGGCAGGCAGATTTGCCCACCGTGAGTGTGGCCGCTCAGCATGATGTCGAAATGGGCATAGGCCGCGTGCCGGTACATTTCCGGCGAATGCGAAAGCAGCACGGACACGGCTTCATCGGGGAGCGAATCCGAGGCCTTTTCCAGGTTTTCAGCCCGGTAATAATGGGGATCATCGATGCCGGCCAAATAAATGGATAGGCCGGAACGCTCCAGCGCAATCGACTCGTTCAGCAGCATCCGAATGCCCATGTCTTCCAAACTGGGCACCATGCGGATGGTGTCGTGGTTCCCCAGTATGCCGTAGACGGGGCCTGTGGCCAGCAGCAGGGGCATGAGCCGGCTCATGCCCTCCAAAGCCGCCTGATAAGGACCGAGCGTCTTGGCGCGATAATCGCCGGTGATGACGCAGGCATCCCAGCCGTCGACCCGCTCCACCGTCGCAATGAGCGCATCGGTCATGTCCGGCGCGCTGTCCAAATGCAGGTCGCTAAGCTGCAGCAAGGTGTAGCCATCGAAGGCCTCGGGCAGGTGCGGTAGGATGAATTCGTGACGCCGTATCTGCACGTCCCGCGCATTGCGCCGGCCGCGCCCATGCAAGCCGGTGCCGATCAGGGCGAGCCGGATGCAGGTGTGGATGGAAAACCAGTTCTCGATATGGAAAAAGGTGCGGCCGAAACCGAAAGCCCGGGCCTCGAAATCGTGTTCTATCCCCAGGCGCTGGTCGAGATGGCAACGGCCCACGCGCTCGGCGAGGCGCTGATAGGCCCAAGCCTCGATAGGTGGACAGCGGTAGTGATCGAAAGAAGGTTTCATGACGGCTACACACACGATGAGGTATATCCAAGTTTAGTCCCGTTCGAACACGGAACCGACGATGGTGAGCGCGGGCATAAGCCGGTAGACTATGCGCGGAGTCGGCCAGACAGTCGCTGTTCGCGGTTCACCCGCGGATGGAGGAAAGTCCGGGCTCCTCAGGGCAGGGCGCCAGGTAACGCCTGGGAGGCGCGAGCCTACGGAAAGTGCCACAGAAAATATACCGCCTCGTCTCCTCGCGGGACGCGGTAAGGGTGAAATGGTGCGGTAAGAGCGCACCGCGCTTCCGGCAACGGAAGTGGCAGGGAAAACCCCGCCCGGAGCAAGACCAAATAGGGGGGCATTCGGGCAACCGAAACGTGCGGCCCGCACGGCTCCCGGGTAGGTCGCTTGAGACGCGTGGCGACACGCGCCCCAGATGAATGACTGTCCACGACAGAACCCGGCTTATCGGCCGACTCCTTTTTCCTCGTTCGATTTTCCCATTCGAACGCACTCCACATCCTTGTGGAAACTTTTCGTATCACTCGGCAGTCCGTGCTGAAGCCAACCCCGACCCTGTTTCTCAGGAGGTCACGATGAGTTCCCAAGCACTGTTCGACAGCATCCGCAAAAGCGCCGGCGACCTGTGGCGCAAGCTGACGGGTTTCCAGAAAGCTCGGGAGCCCGGCCGTACCGGCGACGGCGGTGGGAAACACCCGCTCCTCGGCTATATCCTCCTGGCATTCGCCCTGATCTGGTTTTGGCAGACTATCAGTCAGTTCCGGCAGGACGAAATTCCTTACAGCGAATTTCTCAAGCGCGTCGCCGAACAAAAAGTCGACAAGGCCGTGGTGACCGAACAAGGCATCTCGGGCGAACTCAAGCCGGAAAAGCCCGGCGAGGAAGCGAAGCGTTTCTTCACCGTGCCCTTGTGGAACCAGGACCTGGCCCAGGCCCTGGAGAAACAGGGTGTGAAATATACCGTCCGTTACGGCAGCAGTTGGCTGGGCAATTTCGTGCTCAACTGGCTGCTCCCCCTGGCGCTGCTATTCCTCATCTGGGGCTGGTTGGCGCGGCGCTTCATGGGCGGAGGCGGTCCCGGCGGCTTTCTCAACATCGGCAAAAACCGGGTGCGCATCCAGGCCGACTCACTGTCCAAGGTCAGCTTCAAGGACGTCGCCGGCGCCGACGATGCCAAACAGGAACTGGGCGAAACCATAGAATTCCTGCGCGATCCCAGCCGCATCCAAAGGCTGGGAGGCCGCATGCCCAAAGGCGTGCTGCTGGTCGGCCCACCCGGCACCGGCAAGACCCTGCTGGCGCGGGCGGTCGCGGGCGAGGCGGGCGTGCCCTTCTTCAACATCAGCGGGTCGGAGTTCATCGAGATGTTCGTCGGCGTCGGCGCCTCGCGCGTGCGCGACCTGTTCGAGCAGGCCCGGCAGAAAGCGCCCTGCATCATCTTCATCGACGAACTGGACGCCATAGGCCGCTCGCGCGGCGGACCTGTCGTCATGGGCGGCCACGACGAGCGCGAGCAAACCCTGAACCAGTTGCTCACCGATATGGACGGCTTCGATCCCTCCGTCGGCGTGGTGGTGCTGGCAGCGACCAATCGTCCGGAGATCCTCGACAAGGCCTTGCTCCGCTCGGGCCGCTTCGACCGCCAGATCGTGGTGGACAAACCCGGCCTGGAAGACCGTATCGAAATCTTGAAACTGCACACCAAGGCCATGACGCTGAGCAAGGACGTGGATCTGCGGGTGGTGGCCCAGCGCACACCCGGCTTCGTCGGTGCGGACCTGGCCAACATCGCCAACGAAGCGGCCATCATCGCGGTCCGGCGCGACCGCAACAGCGTGGCCCTGGAAGACTTCGAGGCGGCGATCGACCGCGTGCTCACCGGCCCGGAAAAGAAAAACCGCACGCTGAACGAGCCGGAAAAGCGCCGGGTAGCCTACCACGAAGCCGGCCACGCCCTGGTGGCGGAAACCGTGCCCACCGGCGAACCGGTACACAAGGTCTCCATCATCCCGCGCGGCGGCATGGCTTTGGGCTATACGCTGCAACTGCCGGTCGAGGAGAAGTTCCTCTCCACCGAACCGGAGCTGAAAGACCAGCTCGCCATCCTGCTGGGCGGCCGTACCGCGGAGGAACTGGTGTTCGGCCACGTGTCCAGCGGCGCGCAGAACGACCTGGAGCGCGCCTCGGAGATCGCCCGTGCCATGGTCTGCCAACTGGGTATGAGCAAGAAGCTGGGCCCCTTGGCCTACGGCAAGCGCAATCGCTTGGTCTATTTGGATGTCGAGGGCGCCGAGGAGCGCAATTTCAGCGACGAAACCGCACGCCTGATCGACGCCGAAGTCCGCGCGCTGGTGGAAGAAGCCCAGGATCGGGCATCGCAGATTTTGAGCGAGCAGCGCGCCGTGCTGGACAAGCTGGCCGCGGCGCTGCAGGACAAGGAAGTCATGAGCGGCGAAGAGATCAAGGCCATCATCCATGCGGGCTCCCGCGTATAGGCGCCCGACTTCCCTCGGCCTCAGGGCGACCGCTATCGCCCTGAGGCTGCGCCCATGCCCAACACGCGCCGCGTTCCGCTAGGCTTTTTTCTGCTCCCGGCTAACCATCCCAGCCCCGCCGATGCACTGGCGAACAACACCCATGCCCCCGGAAGCGGCACCACGGCGACCGGCGCGGTACGCACCGACCAAACGTAAGCCTTGCTGGTCTTGTCAAAGCCGAGCCCGCGGCGTCCGGTCGCGGTAGAAAAGACCTCCACATATTTCGCATTGGCCGGATACTCGGTGTCTCCCAGCCAGTAGAAGTCGCTCCGTACGTTCTGGAACAAATCGTAATTGGCCGCCCTCGCATGCGTGCTGGTGATGGGTCGGTCCGAACGTCCCCCGAGTTCATTGAAAAACAAATGCCGCAACTCGCTGCCCGGAGCGCCGGTTGAGAGTTCGTAGGTAGTCGGCAAGCGCCAGCCGGTCGCGCCATCGCCAAAACGGACATGGCTGTTGACGTAGGTCACGAAGGCTTGCGCCCCCCACCAGTTCATGGCGCCGGTCGTGGTATCGAAATCGGTAGCCGAGAGCCGGTAATTGCCCGGCCCGGCGTTATCGTAGGCATTGGGGGTATCGTGGACGACCCCACGTACGCCACTGATGACCCCACGGACGAGAGCCTCGGCACCGCCCGGATGCCGGTCGGCCAGCGTCTTGAAAAAGTTGGCGTCCTTGACCCAATAAACATTGAGGTCGTCGTCGTAGATCTGGCCGTTGCTGACGTCGATCAGCGCGGCCTGGGCGGAAGAAAGGGACAACAGGCTGACCGCGGCGATCAGTGGTAATCCGAACGCCTTGGGCGGGGTAAAGATACTCACAGGCATACTCCTGACCGGTAAGGCCTGACAGATGGGTTGGAGGAAGTTTCGAACCTTGCCCGCCATGAGTGGCGGACGTTCCCTACGTTCGGCAGAGGCAACCCGGCTGTCTTGTCATCCTAAGACCCTGAGCTTTCCGGCCCGGCTTCGCAGCCGGTGTGGCGCGCGGCATGTACCGCACCAAGATGGTACGCGAGCGTCCAGCATGCATGCAACAGGAAGGGGATACCGGGTATGAGATACCCGTTTTCGGCTCCTAAACGGCTCGCCGGCTCGGCGTGTGAAACAACCGGCCGGTCGCGTGCGTAAGGCTCAGATGTCGAAGAGTTTCAACACCTGGTTGATCTTGTCGCGGGCCTGATGCAGGACGTTGAGGGAGTGTTCGGGGGAGAGGGCGCCGTCCTTGAGCTTGCCGCAGGCGGGAATGGAATTGATGGCCGGCACCGCATTCATCCGCGCCGTTCCTATGCAGGCGTGCAGTTTGGACAGGATGACGATGTCGCTCAGGGTCAATTCGGGACCGCTGTCGTGAAACCACTCCTCCGCCAATAGCGGAATCTCGACCAGCTCCGTGGGAAAGTCCCAGCGCTCCAGCACATACGACCCGAGGGGCCCTCTCAGCCAGGGCAGAATGGTGGTGATGTCTTCCGGCGTCCAGTAGTCGCGCGGGAAGTTTTCGGCGAAGTAAAGCAAGGGAACGGTGCCGATGTCGCATAACAGACCGGCAAGCAAGGCCTCTTCCTGGTCGAAACGTCCGTTTTCCGCCGCGAGCACGTAACACAGGCCGGACAGGTAGATGCTCTGCTTCCATTCATCCCGCAGCAACTGGTTGATGAAGGGGTCCTTGCAGCGAAAAATCTGTTTCAGCGTGTAGCCGATGACCAGGCTTCGGGTCGCCCTCACACCCAGGCGCACCACGGCGTCCTGACAGGTGGTGATGGGTCTCGTCGGCAGATAGAGCGGACTGTTGGCCACACGCACCAGTTTCGCCGAGATAGCCGGATCGATCTGTATGATGCGCACCAGCTCTGCGATATCCATATGGCTCTCGACCGCCTTGCGCAACTTGAGCGCAACGTCGGGCAAGGTCGGCAACTGCAGTTCGTCGCCGTGGTAATGCTCGTAAAAGGCCTGGAACAACCGAATGGACCTGACTTCATCCGGGATGGATTCGTCCAGCAGCTCGACGACGGCCGGCTGAGACGACGAGATCCCGCCATGTCGGCTCATGAGCTTTGGCGATACCCGCAACACCTGCACGTCGGTCAAGGCGGTCGCGGTGGCGCTGTAGCGCCGGGCGCTGCACAGCGGGAACCTCGCCTTCGCCGTGCGGGCTTGGACCTCGTAGCGCTTGCCGTCGCCGAGTTCCATCAGCACCGTACCTTCCAACAGATAAAACAGGCTTTCCGAGGCGACATCGCGACGGAACAGCACGCTCCCCGGCCCGAAGACTTCTGAAAAGCGATCCGTGGCAAAAGCGGCCACTTCCTCCTCTCCCAGATTCCGGATGGGGAACAGCTGGCCGAGCATTTCCAGCGTCACCGGCACGGGCTTCAGCGTGGAAGGCACCGCCTGTGCGACGGGTTCGATCGCGGCCGCATCGCCCGAAGGCGCTTCCAGGTCCTCGCTCTTTTTGGAGCCGAAAATACGCGAAAACAAACTCATAGGACTAAGCCGCCTGCCTCAATTCCGTGATGACCGGGCACACATCATGACAACAGGGGCACGATGAGCAGGGCCACGATATTGATGATCTTGATCATCGGGTTGATGGCGGGGCCGGCGGTATCCTTATAGGGATCGCCCACGGTATCGCCCGTCACCGCGGCCTTGTGCGCCTCGGAGCCTTTGCCGCCGAAATGGCCATCTTCTATGTATTTCTTGGCGTTGTCCCAGGCGCCGCCACCGGTGGTCATGGAAATCGCCACGAACAGGCCGGTGATGATGGAGCCGATCAACACGCCGCCCAAGGCCTCCTTGCCCAGCACCAAGCCGACGATCAAGGGAATCGCGATGGGCAGCAGGGACGGCAGGATCATCTCGTGGATAGCGGCCTTGGTCAGCATGTCCACGGCCTTGGAATAATCCGGCTTGGCGGTGTAATTCATGATGCCGGGTATCTCCCGGAACTGACGGCGCACCTCGTTGACGATGCCGCCGGCCGCCCGGCCTACGGCTTCCATGGCCAGGGCGCCGAACAGATAAGGCACCAGTCCGCCGATGAACAGGCCGATGATGATCTTGTGGTTGGACAGATCGAAGGCGATGCCGCCGCCCAGGTTGTGGGTGTAGTCGGCGAACAGCACCAGCGCGGCCAATCCGGCGGAACCGATGGCATAGCCCTTGGTGACGGCCTTGGTGGTGTTGCCGACGGCGTCGAGCGGATCGGTGATATCGCGGATCGCATCGGGCAGATCGGCCATCTCGGCGATGCCGCCGGCGTTGTCGGTGATGGGGCCGTAAGCGTCGAGGGCGACGATCATGCCGGTCATCGACAGCATGGCGGTGGCGGCGATGGCAATGCCGTACAGACCGGCCAGGGCATGCGCGCCCCAGATGCTGGCACAGACCGCCAGCACGGGCAGGGCCGTGGATTTCATCGACACGGCCAGGCCGGCGATGATGTTGGTGCCGTGACCGGTGGTGGACGCCTGGGCGATCTGGCGCACCGGGCCGAATTCGGTGGCTGTGTAATATTCGGTGATCACGACCATCAGGGCGGTCAGGATCAGGCCGATCAGGGCGGAGAAATACAGGCTGTGCGCGCCTATGCTCTCGCCGCCGAAACTGACCCCGCCGCCGAACAGGACCAGGGTAATGGGATAAAAGGCCAGGGCCGCCAAGCCGCCGGACACGATGACGCCCTTGTAGAGTGCGGTCATGATCTTCTTGCCGGGCTCGACCTTGACGTAGTAGGAGCCGACGATGGAGGTGAGGATGGATATACCGCCGAGGATCAGCGGATAAACGATGGCGCGTCCTGAGCCTTCGGTGAGTATGCCGCCCAGCAGCATGGTGGCGACCAGGGTCACCGCATAGGTTTCGAACAGATCGGCCGCCATGCCGGCGCAGTCGCCCACGTTGTCGCCCACGTTATCGGCAATCACGGCCGGGTTGCGCGGATCGTCCTCGGGTATGCCGGCTTCGACCTTGCCCACCAGATCGGCTCCGACGTCCGCGCCCTTGGTGAAGATGCCGCCGCCGAGCCGGGCGAAGATGGAGATCAGCGAACCGCCGAAGGCCAGGCCGACCAGCGCATGCAGCGGGTCCTCGACATGCGCCGCCAACAGCAGCGTGTAATAGCCGGCGACGCCCAAAAGTCCCAAGCCCACCACCAGCAAGCCGGTGATGGCGCCGCCGCGGAAGGCCACTTCGAACGCCGCCGCCAAGCCGCCGCTCGCCGCCTGCGCCGTGCGACTATTGGCGCGCACCGAAATGTTCATGCCGATGTAGCCGGCCGCCCCCGAGAGCAAGGCACCGATGGCGAAACCGAAAGCCACCGGCCATCCGAGCAGGAAGCCGATGACGAAAAACAGCAATCCACCGACCAGACCGATGGTCTTGTATTGCCGATTCAGATAAGCCTGCGCGCCTTGCTGGATGGCCGCTGCGATCTCCACCATGCGGACATTGCCCGGCGGCTGGGCATTGATCCAGGCGATCGAGAGTATGCCGTAGATCAGGGCGGCGAGGGCTGCGGTGAAGGCAAAAGCCGTTCCGAAGTCGATGGCAAAGCCGATAAAAAAGAACTCGACCAGACCGAACAGGGCGATACGCTTGCATCGCTTGTCTTGCAGGACCTGGCTCAAGCCGGCTTTGACACAAGCAACCGTAGAGTTCGACATCACTATGCTCCTTTGTTGGTCTGGTTATGGGGCAGTTTCCGGGGCGGGACTCAGGGCGTAAAAGTAGTGGAAAGCCTCTTTTCGACCGCCGAATTTTTCAGGACAACGTAGTCGGGAAGACCGCCACGGTAAGGTGGATAATCCTCGCCTTCGATCAAGGGCTGCAGATAGGCCCGGCACACGGGCGTGATACCGAAGCCGTCCTCGCTGATGAACTCGCGCGGCATCTTCTTTTCCACGTTGGCGACGTCGGCCAGATCCGCGCTGCCGATTTCCCAACGATAAGGGCTATCGGAGGTACGCACCACCGTCGGCATGACCGCGTTGCGACCGCTCAAGGCCAGTTCGACCGCGGCCTTGCCGAGGGCGTAGGCCTGTTCCACGTCGGTCCTGGAGGCGATATGCCGGGCGGCGCGCTGGAGATAATCGGCCACCGCCCAATGGAAGCGGTGTCCCAGTTTGCTCTTGATCAAATTCGCCACCACCGGCGCAACGCCACCCAGCTGGGCGTGGCCGAAGGCGTCGCGGACGCCGGAGTCGGACAGGAATTTGCCGTCCGCAGCCTTGACGCCTTCGGAAACCACGACCGAACAATAGCCGTAGCGCCGTACCTTTTCGTCCACCTTGGCCAAAAAGCGCCCCGCATCGAAAGCCACCTCCGGAAACAGGATGACCAGGGGAATGTCGTGATTCTCGTCGGCAGCCAGGCCGCCGGCCGCGGCGATCCAGCCGGCATGGCGGCCCATCACTTCGATCACGAAGATCTTGGTGGAGGTGGCGCACATGGAGGCCACATCGAAGCTGGCCTCGCGGGTGGACACCGCGATGTATTTGGCCACCGAGCCGAAGCCGGGGCAGTTGTCGGTGATCGGCAAATCGTTGTCCACCGTCTTGGGGATGCCGATGCAGGTCAGAGGATAGCCGAGCTTTTCGCCCAGCTGGGTGACCTTGTGCGCGGTATCCTGCGAATCACCGCCGCCGTTATAGAAGAAGTAGCCGATATCGTGGGCCTTGAACACTTCGATCAGGCGTTCGTACTGGGCCTTGTTTTCTTCCAGACCCTTGAGTTTGTAGCGGCAGGAACCGAATGCGCCAGACGGGGTGTAGCGCAGCGCGGCGATGGCCTCGTCGGACTCGAGGCCGGTGTCGATGAGATCTTCGGTGAGCGCACCGATGATGCCGTTGCGTCCTGCATAGACCTTGCCGATGCGATCCGGATGGCGGCGGGCGGTTTCGATCAATCCGGCGGCCGACGCATTGATGACTGCCGTGACACCGCCGGACTGGGCGTAAAAAGCGTTCCTTATACTCATAAGCAGGCTCGGAATTAGGCTCAGATTCCGCATTAGAACAACAATGCCCACGCCGTTCAAGGCCGCCCGCCGTCTGCGAGAACCGGGGAATATCTGCAACGGCGCGGGCTTGAAGCGCCGGGGCGCGCCGTATACCCTTGTTGCAGTAGCCACCCGACAGGGCCAGCCCCTTTCCGGCCCATCCAACCCCATACCCCATGGATGCGAGTAGCCCTATGCAAGAACGCAGAAAACATACCCGTTACAAAGTCACTCAAGCGCTGGCGGCGACCGACCTGGATCGCGAGCGGATACTGGGCCATCTGGTCGATGTGAGCTTGGATGGCTTGATGCTCATCACGCGGGAAACCTTGCCGGTCAACCGCGTATTTCAATTGCAACTGGAACTTCCGACTGAAATGGCGCCCGCTCGCTCCGTGGTGTTCGGCGCGGAAAGCCTGTGGCAGGAGCCCAGCGGCGATTCCGGACATTATTGGGTGGGCATGCACATCATCGACATTTCACCGGAAAACAGCGTGCTCTTGAGCCGCTTGATCGACGATTATCGTTAGAACCTCTCCCGGGCGCGCATCCTCGACGATGCGCGCCTGCGTCCCGGCGCCTCTCCGAGGACCGGCCGCGCCCCGCGTTCACCGCCCGGCTACCGCTACCGTATCCATACCTACGCATCCATGCCCTACCCCGCTCGCTTCCTTATTCCGCTCTTAATCTGCCTGTGCGTTTTCAATTTTTCCGCCGCTGCGCAGGCGCCGGACAGCCCGCGCCCGCTGAGCACACTGGTCAAAGCCTGGAACAGCGTACTCGAAGAAGCCGATCAGAGCCTGCTCAAACCGGAAGTCGCGGACGAACGGCTGGAAGAACTCCGCGCCGAAGTGGCCAAACTTCGCCTCGACGCCATCGCCGCGGCCGACGGCGCGGCACCCGATGTGCAACTGATACGGGACGAGCTCCAAGCCCTGGGCCCGCCGCCCGCCGAGGGCCAGCCGCCGGATTCCCCGTCGGTGGTTTCCAAACGCAAAGCCATCGTCGAAAAACTGGCCGCGGCGGAAGGCACGATCAAGGAGACCGAACTGGTCATCGCCCGTGCCGACCGGATACTCGGCCAGTCCGCAACCCTGCGCCGGCAGCGTTTCACCGAGCGTGTGCTCGCGCGCGGTCCCTCGCCGGTTTCCGCAGCCATATGGAAAAAAGCCGGTTCCGACGATTTAGGGGCGATCCAGGCCTGCTGGACCGGAATGGCGGCGTGGTTCCAGAGCCCCGCATTGGCCCAGCAGGGCTGGCGCCTGGCGGCCAACCTCGCACTTGCCTTGGTAGCCGCCCTGACGCTGAGCGGGCTGTTACGCCGCTGGCTGACGCACCGCTACGGCTATGTGTCCGTGGCGACGGAACCCAGCCACCGCCAACGCTTGCGCACCGCGCTCGTGGCCGGCCTGGTCCGCAGCCTCATGCCGGCTGGCGCCACGCTGTCGGCCTATTTTGTCCTGCGCGCATCGGATCTGCTCGACGATGCCGGCGTTCTGGCGCTGCGGGCCGCCCTCCTGGCGCTGATGTCCTTCTATTTTGTGGCGGCGTTCAGCCGGGCGGCATTGGCCCCGTTCGACCCGGACTGGCGCATCGTCGGCTTCGGCGACCAGGCCGCGCGCTCGGTCAGCCGCATGGTCACGGCTCTGGCCCTGGTGTTCGCCCTGGACTGGGTGATCGACACGCTCGGCGAGCAGTATGGCGCGTCGCTCGAACAAGTCATCGTCCATAAGCTGCTCTCCGGGCTGGTCGTCGCCGGCCTGTTGCTGGCCTTGTTGAGCGAAAGTATCTGGCACGCGCCGGCCGAGCGCTTCGGAGCGGAACTGGCCCAACGCGTCTGGCACAGACTGCGCTGGCTGCTGCGTCTCCTGGTCTTGAGCATTCCCGTTTCCGCTCTGCTCGGCTATGTGGCCCTGTCCCGGGTACTCGCGACCCAGTTGGTGCTGACCCCCGCCATCCTACTCGGCGCCACGCTGGCGCGTCGCATCTGCGCGGAATCGATAGGCCATCTGTTCAGCCGGCACTCGGCCTGGGGACAGCACCTGCGGCTGGCCCTCAGTCTCACGGACGAAGGCTGCGAGATGTTGGGATTCTGGCTGAACGAGGCGGTCGGCCTCGTGATACTGCTGACGGCATTCGCCGCGCTGCTGGTCTTGTGGGGCGCCGGTCGAGACGATATCGCCGGTTGGGCCTACGACGCCTTCATCGGCTTCAAGATCGGCAACGTTACGCTGTCCTTGGCCGACATCCTGCTGGCGATCCTGCTGTTCGCCGTATTGCTGACGGCGACCCGTCTGTTCCAACGCATGCTGGAACACCGCCTGTTCCCGCGCACCCGGCTGGATTTGGGCGTGCGCAACTCCATCCGCGCGGCGGTGGGCTATCTCGGGTTCCTGCTGGCGGGCGCCGTTGCCGTTTCCATCGTGGGCATCGACCTGAACAACCTGGCCATCATCGCCGGTGCGCTTTCGGTCGGCATCGGCTTTGGCCTGCAAAACATCGTCAACAACTTCGTCTCCGGCCTGATCCTGCTGGTCGAACGCCCCATCAAATGTGGCGACTGGGTCGTGGTCGGCGAACACCAGGGCCACGTGCGCAAAATCAGCGTGCGGGCCACCGAGATCACCACCTTCGACCGGGCTTCGGTGTTCATCCCCAACTCCAACCTGATCGCCTCGCCGGTGATGAACCGGACTTATGCCGACAAAGTCGGCCGCGTCGTGCTACCGGTGGGAGTCGCCTACGGCAGCGAAGCCTCGATGGTCAGGGATTTGTTGCTGGATATCGTCGGAGCTCACCCCGACGTGTTGAAAAACCCCGCGCCGCAAGTTCAGTTCCGAAGCTTCAGCGAAAACACCATCCACCTGGAAATAGTCGCTTTCATCCCCGATGTCGACCGAGTGAAGAGCGTGACCAGCGATTTGGGATTCGAAATCGATGCGGTGTTTCGCCGCGAGGGCATACAGATGACCGTCCCGCAGCGCGACGTGCACGTCCTGCTGCGGGAAGATCAGCTGGAAAAACTGATCGGAGCGCTGACTAAAGTATCAAACCGCGCGCCCAGCATGGAGACTCGATGCGAGCCAGCAGCCGTTACGGACAAGGAGCGCCCGCCGGCGTAGACGAGACGATGTGCGCGATCTGCGTAGTGCCGTTGCAGAAATAGACGTTAGCGCCTGTCTGCCATAACTCCCAGGTGTAGGTACCATCACCGGTATAAATATACTTTACCGACCGGCTATTACCGATGCCGGTGATTTCCCACGTACCCCGCTTCACGCGCGGATCCACTGGGGTTCCGGCACCGACTTTGTAAAGGTTCGCCGGACCGGTGCCCGCACCCACCGAACAATGGTCTTCCTTCCAATCCTCGTTGCTCGGGGCCGGCGCCACAGCGTGGATGCTCTTGCCGCTTAACGCAGTGCGAATGGCGGGAGCCGTGCCGATGCGCACATCCCCGGCCGTACCACAGATCGCCATCGCTTCTCCGGATATCCCGGCGAGCAGTACCAGGCCCATCACCGCTAATTTTTTCTTCATTGTTTCATCTCCCCTCGGTTCAAATGAATCAGGATAGGGCGGACGGGCAGGCCCGTATTTTCCGAAGCCAGTCGACGATTCGAGACGTCTGCGTCAGGCAAGCGATTGCTTCCTCCACGACGTCCATCCCCACCATAAGCATAAAATCCGGTTCTAGGATAGCACCGAGATACACGCGGCATCCACGACTACCCCCGTTCGGAACACCGACTAAGCGTCAGTGTCACGGCAATCAAAAAGCCTGAATAAAACAACATCGACAGCCTCGGATTATCCAAAGTACTGCCCAACAATCCCACCACGAAAAAGGCCGACACGGCACCGGCATATCCGGCGGAAACCAGATCCCCGGCGGCAGGCCACAAGGCCCGAAGCAATCCGACATACACCAATCCGAGTGCCAGCAAACCCAACACTCCCTGGGCGAAAAAAACCTCGACGGCTTGCTGGTGTATGTGCCAAGCCAAATCCTGATCGGCGACGAACAGCCAGCGCGCATCCCCTTGCTCGAATCCCCCGTTAGCCACCCGTTCCACCGCATCATCCGCCTTAAGGCTCACGTCGTCGACTTCGATGGCCCCCCCTCCGCCCGGATTCTGCAACGAAAGCTTGAGTGGGCGATAAAGCCCGCCGGAACTTTGCAGCTTCTCGGTGTCCAGCGGCACGGACAGCGTTTGCCACTGCCCGGCCGGCGTCTCCGACTGCAGTCGCTGCCAGGTGCAGTCGAACGAATACAGCAACGCTTTGTGGCAAAGCGCCACGCTCAGGGCCGATTCGGCTTGTGCCTGACGCATCCTTACCGACAAGGTGTAAGGTTTTCCCGGTTCGATATCGACGATTTGATCGAGGAACACCGATTCGCCCGCACCCAGGCTCAGATAAGGATTGCCGCCCTCGCTCAGCACCGCGTAGGTACCCGGCAACTTTTCACTCTGCGCGCGCAAGAGATATAGCAGGGGATATTGACCGAAGCCCATGCCGGCCGCCCCGCTGAGCGCATTCCTGTCCATCAGGCCGAGCGCTCGGTGCCAGTGTCCGAAACGGATGGCCATATCGTCCGCCGCGAGCGTCAGGCGCTTCTGCGCGAAGCTACCCGAAACCACCGGTACCGCGACTGCGATCGATGCCGCCACCATGCCGGCGAATAGCCACCACTTTGAGCCGGACGAGGAAACCGTGCGCCCCCGCCACAAACTCAGCGCCAAGGGGACTAATCCCACCAGCAAGGCCGCATAACCCACGCGTGCGAAAGTGACCATCATGGCGTAACTGGAAAGCACGACGGCCAAAACCCCGAGCCCACCATAGAGCCAGTTCCGCGCCTGCAACACCCAAGCGATCAGCAGGGGGAAGGTGAATGCGATGAAGGCTTCGATATAGGCCCCACCGGTGTTCATCCCCGAAAACGGGCCGGTCACCCGAAACACGTTATCGAAATCCGCCAGCCCCACGTAAGCTTGCCTTTCCCATAGAATTACCGCGGACGCCGATACCAGGGCAATCAGCCATCCTCGCCGGAACCAGCGGACCGCCAGCGGGGCAAGCGCAGGTGGCACGCGCCTGGCGACGGGAACCAGCAGCAGGACCCACAACAAACCCTTGCCGACCCGCCAAGCCTCGAGCGGAGAATGGGAACTGGGTGGAACGGGCCAATCCGCTTCCAGCAAAGGCCAAAGTCCCCTCGCGGTGGACCAGGCCCAACTCGCCCACAAGGCGTAATAAGCCAGCCTCAGCCAGCGGTTCGGCCAGGGGGCAGGCGATCCCCGATAGTAACGGGGATAAACCAGGGCGAGCGTCAGCAAGACCGCCAGATCGAATTCGTCCAGCCACAAGCGGCCGGTGACGGGGCTCAGGTCCAGTATCGCCAACAGGACCGGCAACACGACAAACAGCCAAACCGGGTTCCGCCACAACAACGTGCCGTAGGCGAGCAGCCCCAGAACCAACCAGGGTCTGCCGACGGGATAGCCCCAGAAGCCGATCAGCATGAGCAACGCGGCGGTGAGCGTCACCAGCCAGGCCATGGGATGAACCGAAAAGGCGAGATCCGGCAACGACCGCACCGCGACCGCATCCGGATCCAGACGTCGGACCTGGGTTACGCCGACAGTCGCGAATTCATAGGCCGGAACACCAGCACCCTCCTCCCGCAGCACGCGCTCCAGCCACAGGCACAAAGCCAGGGTGATCGCCGCCGACACCGACGCTATCACCACATTGGTGAAATCGGGATGACCGGCCGCCAGCCACAGCTTGCCGAACTCCATCGGCAGTGCCAGCAAGCCCGCCACCCCCGCCGCGATCGGCATGCCGCTCCGCCGGCCCAGGCGCGCCGCCCACACGGCCACGCCCACCGGCGCATACATGCCCGCCTGGGCCAGCAGGCTCACCATGGCCGCGGTTTCGGTGGTGTAGTAGTGATAATAAAAAGGCAACCAGCGCTGGCTGTCCAAGCGTGCCAAGGCTTCCTGGGTGGACAGCCAGGGCCCGGGATAAGCCCCGTTGAGGACGGCTACGGCCAACAGATAGGGCGGCAAGATCCAGGGCAAGATGCGTCTCAGCAGCCGGGCGACCGGCGCCGCACCCGACCGACGCAGATACTGCCCGGCCGCATATCCGGCAGCCAGCCCCGCACCGCGCAAAACCAGGGACCAGCCCTGGCTGACGCCGGAAGCCAGCATGATCTGCATGCTTTCCAGGACGAATCCGAGGGAAACGCCGATCAGAAACACCCGACGCAGACTCAGGCTGCGCGCGGCCAGAGCCATCAATATGCCCAGCGGTACAACCGCCAGGACTTCGCCGAGCTGGCGGGCGCCGCAGCGCAGCCACCCGCCGCAATCGCCCGCCAACAGCCAGCCGAGGTTGTCCGAATCCAGCTTCCAGGCCAGTTCGTCGGGATCGACCAGCAAATCGTAAGGAAACAGCGAAAGCAGCAGATAGCCCAGCCCATAGAGGGTAAACACCGCCACCACCGACGGCCGCCCACCAGCTACATACGCGTCCAGCAGATCCGCCAGGCGCCAACGTCCCTGAAAGAACAGGGCGATCCCCGCCAACGAACCCAGTGTCTCGGCCAGCAAATCGTTGAGGGAAACGGTACGCGGCGCGAAAAATATCTGCGTGAACTCGACCGCGACCGCGACCGCCAGGCAAAACGCCAGCACCGGCAAGGCCGCCAACAGACGCAAAACGCCCGGCGCACGCAATCCGATGAGGGCGGCGCAGCCGAGGAAGGAAAGCGGAACGTAGAGCACGATATTGGCGACCCAGTCGGCGCGCGACCCGATCCCGAGATGCAGATAGGCGATGCCGGCGAAGCGCTGCAGTGCCAACTCCAGGCTCAGCGGCCGATATTCGAACGGCACCAGGCTGCCATAAACGACGAAGGCCAGATAGACGAGAAAAATCGGCCAGACGCGCAGACGTGCGGATAGTAATACGGTCATGAAGAGCGCCTCGCGCGGATGACTGCCTGTGCCCCTAGAAGAACCCCCGGCACCCGGCGCGGTCAAGCCCTGTATCGCCGGAAAATGCCAAAAGCGTGTCGACTTGATGCAAATCAATACTTCCCGAACTCGCCGGGTTTAGAGTCTGGCCCCGGCGTGGCCCAGAGGCCATGTCGAAACGGGGCAGGCTGTGGCCCGCCCGATTTCGTGTCAACCATCCTCACCGAGAGGGGCAAACATGACGCTACTAACCTGGACCAAAGAGCAGTTCGGCACCAACATCGCAAAATCCGACGAAGAGCATCAAACCATATTCGCACTGGTCAACCAACTGGTCGACCACGTCACCAGCGGCAACCGGCAAGCCGTGGGCAAACAGCTCGACGCCCTCATCGACTTCGTGGTCAAGCATTTCAAGATGGAAGAAGATCTGATGCAGGCCAACGGCTATCCCGATTTCGCCGCCCACAAGGCCAAACACGACGAGTTGGTGGCGACCTGCGCCGACTTGCAGAAAAAATTCCACGCCGGCCAAGCCGAGGTCACGGCGGACACGGCGGTGTTCGTCAAGGATTGGCTATACCATCACATCCCCAACGTGGACAAGCACTACGGTCCTTTCCTGAACAGCAAAGGCGTCGCCTGAACGGCTTCGGCCGGAATAATAATCCGCCTTTGACTTAGCTCATTCCCTCGCTATCGGGACGGTCGGGCTGCGGGAGGCGCTGAACTCCGCGTCCGAGCCTGATCGTCCCTACCTCTATCGGCGTACGCCTCCGCTCATTCCCCGATCGCCGCAAGGCATAGAGCAGCAGCCTTGGCCAAGCCGCACCCCGGGCTCAGCAAGGGCTTTCCGCCAGAAACACGGCCCTGCGCGGCGCGGGCAAGCCTTCTCGGGTCAAGTCCGGGTCGCCGGCATCGAGAAAGTCGGCCAGCGACTGAAAGCGCATCCAATCGGTGCTGCGCTGCTCCTCCGGCGTCGTGCGGCTCACATCAACCAAACGTACGTTGCGAAAACCGCAGCGTTTGAGCCAGGCCTCCAAGGTCGGGCAGGAAGGAATGAACCATACGTTACGCATGCAGGCATAGCGGTCTTCCGGAACCAGCACAGTACCGGGGCCGCCTTCGATGACCAGGGTTTCCAGCACCAATTCGCCCCCAGTCTTCAATAAGCCGCGCAATTCATACAAATGATCGATGGGCGAGCGGCGATGGTACAACACCCCCATCGAAAACACCGTGTCGAAAGCCTTGAGATCGGCCGGCATGTCCTCGATACCCAGGGGCAGCACATGCACGGGCCAAGCTCCGGCGAAGTGCTTGATCGCGTGGAATTGCACGACGCTGAGCAGGGTCGGATCGATGCCGATCACCCGCCGGGCCCCGGCGCCGGCCATGCGCCAGCCGTGATAACCGCTGCCGCAGCCGACATCCAGCACGGTTTTCCCGTTCAACGGCCTGATCCGGTCGGCGAGGCGCCTCCACTTCAGATCGGAACGCCATTCGGTATCGATATGGATGCCGTGTACCGAATATGGTCCCTTGCGCCAGGGATGCAGTTCGCGCAGCAAGGCATCTATCGAGGCCAGCACCTGCGGGCCTATCTCTCCGTCGGCGCTGATGCTGACCGTATCACTCGCCAGGTCGACCTTGCCGGGGGCAATGTCCGGCAATCGCGCCAGCACGTCGAGCCAACGTCCGAGGTCGCCGTGCCCGGAGGGATCAAGCCGGCTTGCGAGCAGATCGGGCAACTCCCGCAGCCAGGGCTCCAGGGCAGGGACATCGGTGGCATCCAGCAAATCGGTGTAATTCAGCATGCGGCCATTATATCGGCACGCGTCCCGGCAAAAAAAAGCCCGCCGGGGCGGCGGGCGAAACGCTGAAGGAAGGAGGTAAGAAGAGGAGGAGACATCTCTTCGATTACTATCTAGCAGGAGCTGTGCCAGCGACGAAACACCATAAACGCGGGCTCCCCCGCTCCAGGAAACCCCGGACGCTCGACGGAATGGCGTTCTTTCGGTGCAAAAAGCACTGATACGGGTCAGGCCCCACGCCGTTCCCCCGTCCGGCCGGCGAGACGGAGAAACCCCGTCACCTCCTCGCGATCGTGATAAAGCTGCTTGAATGCCAAGGCATACCCCACTCCCGCCTGCTCCAGGCTGCGCGCGATGATGTCCCGGCAGCGCTCGACTTCTTCGTAGCGTTTTTTCATCGGCAGCTTGAGGTTGAATATCGCCTGGCGGGCGTATCCTTCGGCCAGCCAGCGCGCCACCAGCGCGGCGATGCGCGCGGGCTGCTCCACCATGTCGCAGACCAGCCAGTCGACCGGCGACGGAGGCCGGTAGCGAAACCCGTCCGCGCGCAAGTGTTCGACGATGCCGGAGTCGAGCAGCTCCGGCGCCATCGGGCCGTTGTCCACCGCCGTCACGCGCAGGCTGCGCCGCACCAATTGCCAGGTCCAGCCGCCCGGAGCCGCTCCCAGATCGACCGCCTTCATGCCGGGCTGCAGGGCTCGCTCGGGTTCTTCCAGGAACGTGTGGAAGGCTTCCTCCAGTTTGAGCGTGGACCGGCTCGGCGCGTTGCGCGGAAAACGCAAGCGGGGGATGCCCATGACCCAGGGCGAGGCATTGCCCAGCCACGAAAGCCCCAGGTAGACAGTGGCCGAATCGATGAAGAACAGATGCAGGCGCGGGAGCTGCGACGATTTTTCGTCGACCGCCCCGGCCCGCTCGACGGCACGCCGGAATGGCGTTTCGAACTTGCGCACGAATACCGACAAGGCTTTGGCCTCATTGGTGTCGGCGGTCTCCAGCCATACCGCGGAATAGCGCGGCGCCAGCGTCGCAGCGGCCGCCAGCAGGGGCGTAATACGGTCGTCTGCAGGCAGGTTTTGGATCAGCGGAGCCACATAGATCAACTGGCGCGCGAAACAAAGATCCGCAAACCGCAGCTTCGCCCGCAGCAGGTCCAAGGTCGCCGGGTCGTACGGCGTAAACAGCAGATAGGCGCTGGCCGGTTGAGCCTTGACGTAACCTTGCACACCCAGGTCGAGCGCATGCTGCTGGATTTCCGCGGCGGCTTCTTTTTCGAAACCGGCGCGGCAATACAGCACGACACCGGCGAGCAAATTCGTGGGCTTCATATTCGATACGGAGTTAAATTCGGGCGAGCCCCCGAGACCGGGGGCTCTATACGTCACGGAGCCAGCTTCACGCCGTTGCGTCCGGTTTGTTTGACCTGGTAGAGGGCCTGATCCGCCAGCTTGATGAGATCCCGCCAGCCAGGTTGATCGCCCATCGAAACGGAAACCCCTATGCTCACCGTCAATGGATGCGCCAACGCCAGTTCCTCGGGCTGATGACCCTCGATCCCGCGCCGGACGCGCTCCGCCAGTTGCAGCGCGGCGGAGCCTTCCGTATCGGGCGCGATGACCAGAAACTCTTCCCCGCCGAAACGGCACACGATGTCGTTCACGCGCAAGGTGGCGCGCATGAGCTTGGCGGCGTGGGCGAGCACCTTGTCGCCCACGTCGTGGCCGAACGCGTCGTTGACGGACTTGAAGTGATCCAGGTCGAGCATCATGACGCTCAAGGGACGATGGAAGCGCTGTGCGCCCATCCACTCCTGTTCCAGGCGCCCGAGGCCGTAACGCCGGTTCGGCAAGCCGGTGAGCAGGTCGGTATGGGCCATGGTTTCCAGCCGCCGGTTGACGACCGCCAGCTCCGCCGAATACCGCTCGATCCGCTTGCGCTCGCTGATCAAGTCCTGCTGCAGATTGATGATGCGCTGACCGGCCCGGATGCGGGCGCTCAAGATCTTGACGCTGGTGGGCTTGATGATGTAATCGTCGATCCCCGCTGCGAAGGCCTTGACCAGCGCGTCTTCGTCCTCGGTCACGGTGAACATGATGACATACAGACTCTTGCCGAACGCCGACGCGCGCAGTGCCCGGCAAAGTTGCAGACCATCCATGGGGGTCATGCGCCAATCGGTGATCACCATCTGCGGGGAGTGCGTGAGCGCATATTTGAGCGCCGACTCGCCGTCGCGACAAACCGCGACGCGGTGTCCCTCCGCTTCGATCTGGCCGGCCAGCCACTCCAACATCACGGGATCGTCGTCCACCAGCAGCACGTCGAGACCGCCCGCATCAAGCTTGGCAACCGGCGGAGCCTCCCTCGCCACGTCGGCGCTGGGTTTCCGGCCGGTCTCTATGCCGATCAACTCGCCCCATTCGCGCCATTCGCTTTCCACCTGGGCGAGCAAGGCCTCCAGAGCTTCCGCCCCCAAGGCATGACGCGTCATCAATGCCTGCAATTCGGGCAGCAGCACCTGCCTCGAATTCTGGTCGGCCCCGACATAGGCGGCGATAGGGCGCGCAAAGGCCAATTGACGTGCCAATCGGGCGGTGCGGGATTCCTCGGCGGTTTCGGCCTCCAGGCTCCGCTTCAACGCCTCCAGAAACACAGAGGGAAATCCCCAGTCGTCCAGCAGCATCAGGCTCAATTCGTCGTGGTCGATAGCGAAACGGGCCCGTTCCAGTTCGCACAAGGCCCATCCGCTTGCCCGTCGCAGGCACGCCGCAAACTCCGCCGGCCAGCACGTGGCCAACGCCAGGCGACCGATGTCCGCCAACAGCCCGAGTGTGAAGGCCTCTTCCGGCGGCACGACACGCTCGCGGCCGGCGAGGGCTTGCAGGGCCACGGCACTGGCCAGCGAATTGGTCCAATACGCCGCATAATCGAAAGCGTCGCAATGGCCTTGCCTATATTTTCCGACCAGGGACAGGCTCAGCGCCACTTGCTTCACGGTCGTCATGCCCAGCAAAGCGACGGCCTCGCCCACGTAGACGACCGACCGCCGTACCCCAACGAGCGGGGAGTTGACCAGACGCAACAGGCGTCCGGTCAAGGCCGGATCGGCCTGTACCACGTGTGTCAACTCCTGTGCCGAAGCATCCTCGCGCTGCGCCAGTTGCATGATGGCCAGTGCCGTTCCCGATGGCGTCGGCAGGCGATCGCTGATCTTAAGCTCATAAAAATTGAATCCCGTAGTCATAAGCTCCTTCTCCGGTAGCCGATCCGGGGCGACGGCACGGCCTTGAACCCTCGTTCGCGTACAGGCGACTCGGACCTCCTGTCCATCGGAATGACCAGGATTCAGCGCACCTCTCGCTCGATGCGGATACCCAGAACCTGGCCGTCCTGTACCGAGATCGGCTCGCTCAGTCCTTGCAGGTCGCCGGGTTGCGGGGTCGCCTGGCCGCTCTTGGAAACCCGCGCGCCTACCACCAGTTTGTCGACAGAAGATAGGTTCGTGCCTTGCATCATAGACATGGTATCGTCCAAGGTCACTTCCAGCGGCAGATCCCGAACTTGCTTGCGCACGACGGCCAGCGGCATGGGGGGACCCGAGGCCGCGCGGGCGAAGACGAATACGCTGTCTTCCGGCGCAGCCTTGGACCTGATCGCATCGCTCAATTCGACCTTCACCCGGATCGATTTTTTCGCCTCGGCCTGACGCTGAACCGGGGCTTCCGCTGCAGCCGGCGGCGCTTCGCCCTTGACGCGGGCAATATATTGCGCGAGCTGTTTGGCGTCCTCGCTGTCGGGCGGGAACTGCGATCTGAGCGCCTCCCAGCGTTCGACCGCTTCCTTGGCATCCCCTCGCTTGGCCGCGGCCAGGCCGGTGAACCAAAGGGCACTGGGATGGCCCGGCTCCTTCTTCAATATGGCGGCGAGGATTTCGCCCGGCTTGCCGGTGAAATCGCCGTCCTTGCGCTCGGCCAGGGCCTGGGCATACAAGGCCTGGACGTCCAGATTGTCGGGCGCGATCCTGAGCGCGAACTCATAAGCCGAGATCGCCTTATCGATCTGATCGGTGGCCAGCAGCGAGCGGGCCAGCAGCATCCAGCCGTCCAGGTCGTTGGGATTTTCCTGCAAGCGTTTGGCCAGGGCGTCCACCGTGGCCTGAAAATCGGCTGCTCCAGGCGCCTGGGCAGTTGTTCCTCGCGGCGCAGCCGCTTGAAAATCCGCCAACTCCGGACGACCGAGCTGTCCATAAACCAGCACCGCCAACAGCGGTGCCAGCAACAGCGCCACCAGCACGGACCAGCGACCGGCCTTGCCATTCAAACCGGCACGCGCCTCCGTCGCCGCGAGATCGGCCAGCAAGTCCCGATCCAACTCGGCCAACAAATCGTCCGCAGGCGCGTCCTTGCCATCCCCCGCCAACTCCTCGCGCCGCTGCTGATGCAGCAGCAAATTCAGTCGTTGCCGGTCCACCGATTTTTGCCGGCGATTTCCGAGCAGGGCCGGCAGAAAAAAGGCATAACCCACCAACAGCAGCAAAGCCGCCAGTATCCAGAATCCGAGCATGATTAACCTTCGAGCTTGTCCTTGAGTTGTTGCAGGCGGAGACGCTCTTCGGCGCTCAACACGGGTTCGCCCTCGCTGCTATCCGCACGGCGGCGGGCCTGACGCCAGAGCATGTAGGCGCCGGTACCGAAAAGCAGGAGCGGGCCGCCCCACAGCAGGACGGTGATGAATTTGAACGGCGGGCGGTAGAGGACGAAATCCCCGTAGCGATCGACCAGGAACTTGACGGCTTCCTGCTCGTCCTTGCCGCTCTGGATGATGGAATAGACCTCGTCGCGCAGATCCTTGGCCAGATCGGCATCGGAATCGGCCAGGGATTGATTCTGGCAGACCAGACAGCGCAACTCCTTGATCAGGCTTTCATAACGCTGCTGCTTTTGAGGATCGTCGAACTGGCGAATCTCGGTCGCCTGCGCACCC
Organism: Methylococcus sp. EFPC2; assembly: GCF_016925495.1. Classification (NCBI taxonomy): domain Bacteria; kingdom Pseudomonadati; phylum Pseudomonadota; class Gammaproteobacteria; order Methylococcales; family Methylococcaceae; genus Methylococcus; species Methylococcus sp. EFPC2. The sequence goes on from NZ_CP070491.1 coordinate 2,944,826, forward strand.
AGACTCAACAGCAAGCCGAAAAGCAGGATCAAGGCCTTCATGACACCGGGCCTTCCTGTTGCAGTTGCCGTATCAAGGGCAACAGGGTGTTCTCCAAGACCTCCTCGGTCACGGGGCCCGTTTGTTTGTAACGAATGACGCCTTGTTTATCGATGACGAAAGTCTCCGGCACGCCGTAGACCCCCCAATCGATGCCGACCTTGCCGTCGGCATCGAAGGCGCTGGCTGTGTAGGGGTTGCCTAATTTCGTCAGCCAGCCCAAGGCGGCGTCGCGCTCGTCTTTATAATTGAGGCCGTAAATGGGCACGATGCCTCTCTTGGACAGTGCGTTCAAGACGGGATGCTCCTGCCGGCAGGAAACACACCAGGATGCCCAGACGTTGAGCAGGCTCACCTGCCCCTTGAAATCGGCGTTGCCCAGCGACTTGGCGGGATCGCCGACCTGAGGCAGGGAAAAATCGGGCGCCGGCTTGCCGATGAAGGGCGAAGGGACTTCGCTGGGATCGAGGGTGAGGCCGACGCCCAGGAGGATCACCAGCCCCAGAAATACGAACAACGGGATCAGGAAGCGCATGGCAAATCAATGGGCCTTGAATTCGATCGTGCCGACCTTTTCCCGCACGATCACGCTGGGCTCGATGTCGACCAACTGTTTTTGCAGGCCTTGGCGGCTCTTGGTGTTGATGACCAGGGGGGATTTGATGGAACCCCTGATGGGGCCGCTCCCACCCTCGTCCTTGTATAGCAGTATGAGCACCAGTATGTCGGCGGCCGCGCCTTCGCCCAGCAATTCCGTTTCGCTGTCGCTCAGCGTGAAATCGTAATGGATGCCGAATTCCGTGGGATCGGCGACCGAAAAGGCAACATCGGGGTTATCCAGAGCTTGCAGCCAATAGACCAGGGGTTTGTCGCCTTCCTGATGAAAGAGCTTGTAGCGGTGCGTATCCTCAAAACCGGGAAGACCAACCGGAAACTCGATGGTGGTGCTCGGATCGACATTCAACTCGCCGAACAGAGCGCTTTTGATCAGCATGAGGGCCTCCTTATTGGCCTGGTGATTCGATTTAAACGACAAACTATCTCTGGCTCAAAAGCACGACGGGACTAACCAGCCGCATTCCGCTAGGGCCGCACGTTGTAACCCATCGGGGTTAATACCAAGCCTGGCGGGCTTCCGGCAAACAGCCCGTCTCCGTTAACTTGCGGCCGCGACCGCGGCCGCAGGGATTTCGGCCCGTTTCGCCAATGCCCGGTAGCGTCTGTCCGATACCGACAACAGGCCGCCGGTCATCATCAGCAGGCCGCCGAACCAGATCCAGCGGATATAGGGTTTGACATAGATCCGGACGCTCCACGCCCCCTGATCCAGCGGCTCGCCCAGGGCCACGTATAGATCGCGCGTCAAGCCGGGATCGATGGCGGCTTCGGTCATGGTGTTGCGTTGCACCGTGTAAATCCGTTTCTGCGGCTGCAACCGGGCCACTTCGTCACCGCCCTTGGATACCCGGAAACTGCCTTCGCGGGCCTTGTAATTGGGCCCCTGGACCTCCGCTACACCGTCGAAGCGGAAATCGTAGCCGCCCAGGGAAAAGGTTTCGCCGGGCGCCAGCCGCACGGTTTTTTCCTCGCTGTAGTGATTGGACATCACCACGCCGACCAGAAAGACCGCAAGCCCGATATGCGCCGCCGTCATGCCGTAGATGCTGGGCGATTGAGCGCGCAGGCCGGCGAACAGGCTCTCCCTCGTCTTCAGCCGTGTGTACAGCGACAGCAGCTGTGTCGACACCAGCCAGAAGGCCATCGACAATCCCGCCATGGTGGCATAGTCGTCTTCGTCCAGCCACAGCCAGACCAGCCCCCAGCCCAGCATCAGGCTGGCGTCGAAGAAGTAGCGCACCCGTTTGAACAAGGCCTTCAAATCGCCACTCCGCCAGGACACCATGGGCGCAATGCCGGCCAGCAGGAATATGGGGGCCATCAAGGGCGCGAATACGCTGGCGAAATAGGGCGAACCGACCGAGATCTTGCCCAGTTTGAGTGCATCCAGCACCAGCGGATAAAGCGTGCCCAGCAGGATGCTGGCCGAGGCCGTCACCAGGAGTATGTTGTTCAGCAGCAGCAGGTTTTCCTTGGAAACCGGCTGATAACGGGCGTTATCCCTCACCGAGGGCGCGCGCAGCGCATACAGCAACAGGGAGCCGCCGACTACCACAGCCAGGAAAATCAGGATGAATAGGCCGCGGGCGGGATCGGAGGCGAAGGCGTGCACCGAGGTCAACACGCCCGAACGGACCAGGAAGGTGCCGAGCAGGCTGAGCGAGAAGGCGAACAGCGCGAGCAGCACGGTCCAGGCCTTGAAGGCGCCGCGCTTTTCGGTCGCGGCGAGCGAATGCAGCAAGGCCGTTGCCACCAGCCAGGGCATGAATGACGCGTTTTCCACCGGGTCCCAGAACCACCAGCCGCCCCAACCCAGCTCGTAATAAGCCCACCAGGAGCCCAGCGTGATGCCGAAGGTGAGGAATATCCAGGCGACCAGCGTCCAGGGGCGCGACCAGCGCGCCCAGGCGGAATCCAGCGAGCCGCCGAGCAGCGCGGCGATGGCGAAGGAGAACGCCACGCTCAGCCCCACATAGCCCATGTATAGCATGGGCGGGTGTATGGTCATGCCGAAATCCTGCAGCAGCGGATTCATGTCGTTGCCGTCCAGCGGCGCCGGCACGATACGTTCGAAGGGATTGGAGGTGAACAGGATGAACAGTTCGATGCCTATGCTGATCAGCCCCATCACGCCCAGTACCCGGGCCAGCATTTCATCGCTCAAGCTGCGGCTGAACAGCGTCACTGCGAAGGTCCACAGCCCCAGGATGAAAGCCCAAAGCAGCATGGATCCTTCGTGGGCGCCCCACACCGCGGCGATGCGATAATAAAGCGGCAGACTGCTGTTGGAATTGCGCGCCACGTAAACGATGGAAAAATCGTTTTCGACGAAGCCTACGGCCAGACAGACGATGGCGACCAGCAGAAAGAAAAACTGGGCGCGTCCGGCCGGCTTGGCCAGTGCCATCCAGATCGGCACGCCTTGCTGGGCGCCCATCAGCGGGAAAACGGCCTGCAGCAGTGCGGTCACCAGCGCCATAATGAGGGCGATGTGCCCGAGTTCGGCTATCACTTGCGGTAATCCTTGTAATTGGCCGGCAACTGGCCGCTTTTCTTGAGGGCTTCGCCGACTTCCGGCGGCATGTAGTTCTCATCGTGCTTGGCCAGCACTTCGGTCGCCACGAACACGCCCTGCGCGTTCATCTGGCCGATGGAAATGATGCCCTGGCCTTCGCGGAAGAGGTCGGGCAGGATGCCGCTGTAAACCACCGGCACGCTGGCGGCCCCGTCGGTGACGCTGAATTCCACGTCCACCCCCGAACCGCGTTTGACGCTGCCCTGCACCACCAGCCCTCCGACCCGGAAGGAATAACCCGAAGGCGCATCCCCGGCGGCAACCTGGCTCGGCGTGTAGAAATACAGCAGATTCTTCTGGAAGGCGGTCAGGCCCAGGAAAGCGGCCACCGCGACGCCTGCCACCATTAACCCGACCAGCACCATGCGGCGTCTGCGCGGCGTCATCGCGGATTCCTCGCCGACTGCTTCGGCTTGCGGGCCAGTTGCCTGCGCACCGCGCCTTGCCGAACCAAAGGCAGCACCAGGTTCAGGATCAAGACCGTGAGCGCGAGTCCATAGGAAGTCCAGACATAAAAGGCGTAACCGCCCATGTGGAAAAACTGTTCGAGCGACATGGATGGGAGAACTCTCCGGAAAAGACGTTGACTGCGACAGAGGGTGGGGACGAGTGCAGCCCGATTCGACAGCACTCGTCGCAAGAAGTTGCGCGATTATACCGAGATGTGCGCGATCACCGGGCCTGCCGCCACTTTAAGACGCGCCGGGCGCGTCGTCCAGCATGCGCGGATCGTTCGGCCCGATATCCTCGGTGCGCAAGACGAATTCGCCTTGTTTGCGATCGGCGAAGAAATAATGCAGGGAGCGGTAGACGGTTTCGAACGAGATTTCGCGCCAGGGGATCTCGTCCTCGGCGAACAAGCGCGTTTCCAGGCTTTCATCCCCCGGCGAAAAGCGGCCGTCCACCATGCGCGCCTGAAAAAATACATAAACCTGAGACAAATGCGGCAGGCTGAACAAGGTGTACAAATCGCCGGTATCCACCCGCACATTGGCCTCTTCCCAAGCCTCGCGCCGCGCGGCCTCGGCCAGCGTCTCGCCCTGCTCCATGAAGCCGGCCGGCAAGGTCCAATAACCCTTGCGCGGCTCGATGGCGCGCCGGCAGAGCAATATCCTGCCCTCCCAAACCGGTATGCAGCCGGCGATGACCTTGGGATTCAGGTAGTGTATGCGGCCGCATTCATCGCAGATATGCCGCAAGCGATCGTCGCCTTGCGGCATTCCCCGTCGCACCGGGGCGCCGCAATCGCTGCAGTATTTCACGCCATCAGTCCAGCATCGCCTGGATGAGGCTGTCTTCCAGTTCGAAGCGGGCAGCCAGCTCTTCGCCCAGACGCGACAAATCGTCGGCCAGGCTGCGGCGCAGGGATACGCCGTCCAAGGCCTCGTATTTGTCGTTGAAAGCCACGGCGGCGTCGGTGACCTCGGTGACACGCGGGTAGATGCGCTCCGCCACCTCGACAACCTTGCGCCTGCGCTCGTTGCCCTCGGCGATACGCTGGTAGATGCCGAAATGCCCCAGGCAAACGTAATCGATCATCACCTGGCAAAACTTGCGCAACTCTATTTCCAGCGGCTGGTCAGGACCGAACGGACGCATCGCGGCGATGGCACCGTATTCGGCCCAGACGGCCTGCCGCTCCTCCAGCAATTCTTGTATCAGTTTGTTGGTTTGCTGGCGGCGCTCGCTAACACTCTGAGTGATCATTTCCTACTCCCGTAAACTATCGGCATACTTTATGCCATACGGGAAATGAGGACAATTGCCGGAAAACGGCCACGCTGCCGCTCGCCGCTGTCTCACGACCGACGCTGGCTTTATAATCCCGGCGTTTTCAAGACAGAATCAGGAAATTTTCGGATGAACGTACTCATCGTGGGCGGCGGCGGCCGCGAACACGCCCTCGCCTGGAAAGCCGCCCAATCCAAGCGCGTAGGCACAGTATTCGTGGCCCCCGGCAATGCCGGCACCGCCCTGGAGCCGGGTATCGAAAACGTGCCCATCGCCGCGGACGACATTATCGCCCTGCGTTACTTCGCCCAGGAACACGGCATCGGCCTGACCATCGTCGGACCGGAAGCCGCCCTGGTGCTCGGCATCGTCGACGAATTCCGCGCGGCCGGACTGCGCTGCTTCGGCCCGACCAAGGCGGCCGCGCAGCTGGAGGGCTCAAAGGCCTACTGCAAGGATTTTCTCGCCCGTCACGGCATACCCACGGCGGCCTACCGCACGGTTACCCAAAAAACCGAGGCATGGGCCTATATACGCGAACGCGGCGCGCCGCTGGTAGTCAAGGCCGACGGCCTGGCGTCGGGCAAAGGCGTGATCATCGCCCAGACCGAAGACGAAGCCATCGCCGCCGTGGAGGACATGCTGTCCGGCAATGTCTACGGAGCGGCCGGCCACCGAGTCGTGATCGAAGAATTCCTGGTGGGGGAAGAAGCAAGCTTCATCGTCATGGCCGATGGCGTGCATGCGCTGCCCATGGCCACCTCGCAGGACCATAAGGCCCGCGACGACGGCGACGCGGGCCCCAACACCGGCGGCATGGGCGCCTACTCACCCGCACCGGTGGTCACCCCGGAGATACATGAACGTGTGCTGCGCGAGATCATCGAGCCCACTTTGCGCGGCATGACCGCCGACGGCCAGCCGTACACCGGCTTTCTCTACGCCGGCCTCATGATCGCCCCGGATGGCAGCCCCAAGGTGCTGGAGTTCAATTGCCGTTTCGGCGACCCGGAGACTCAGCCCATCATGCTGCGGCTGCAAAGCGATCTGGTCGAACTGTGCGAACTCGCCCTGGACGGCAAGCTCGATCTAGCCCAAGCGCTGTGGGACCCGCGCCCCGCACTGGGCGTGGTGCTGGCCGCCGGAGGTTATCCTTTCGACTTTCACCGGGGCGACGTGATCGAAGGCTTGCCGGAGACCGAAAGCGCCGATACCAAGGTGTTTCATGCCGGCACCAGCGAACGGGGGGGACACGTCGTCACCGCCGGAGGCCGGGTGCTGTGCGCCTGCGCCCTGGGCGACGACATCGCCGAAGCCCAGCACAAAGCTTATGCCCTGGCCGACAGCATCCGTTGGCAGGGCATCTATTTCCGGCGCGACATCGGCCACAAGGCGATCGCCCGCAGCAGCCGTTGAACACCCCGCACCCCGCCAATCTGACCGAACGGGATGGCGAGCTGTATTACCAACCTGGATTTGTCCCACCCGATGCGGCTGGGGCTCTGTTCGAACAGCTGAGCCGGGAGCTGGTCTGGCGGGAGGAGGAAATCGTCATCGCCGGCCGCCACGTCCCGGTACCCCGACGGGTGTGCTGGTACGGCGATCCCGAAGCGAGCTACCGCTATTCCGGCGTCGATCACAGCCCTCTGCCCTGGCCGGACACCCTGCTTGAATTGAAGCAGGCCATCGAGCGCTATTCCGGTTGGTCATTCAACAGCGTGCTCGGCAACCTGTATCGCGACGGCAACGACTCCATGGGATGGCATGCCGACAACGAAAAGGAACTGGGAGACTGTCCTCGTATCGCATCCCTGAGCCTGGGCGCGGAGCGCGTGTTCCAACTGCGCCACCGCCACGGCGAACGCCTGGAAATCCGGCTGAAAAACGGCAGCCTGCTGCTGATGGGAGGAAGCCTGCAGCACCACTGGCGACATTGCCTGCCCAAGACTCGCCATCCGACCGGCCCGCGCATCAATCTCACCTTCCGCCGCATTTTCGCCGCTCGCCATCAGGAGCAACCGCATGGGTGAAGTCATTCCCTTCAAGAAACCGAAGGCGTCCGAGAAACATCGCGGCAAGACGCTGTGCAAGAGCGGCTTCCACAAATGGCGCGTGGATAAGGAGCGAAGCTTCGACGTCAAGCAGGGCCGGCTGGTCACGATCTACCGCTGCGAACGCTGCGGCGTCGTTCGCAGCGAATTGAAATGACCCAGGACGCCACCGCTCAAGAACGGCTCTGGCTGGTGGACGAAAACGATGCTCCGCTGGGCCATTGCCGACGCGGCGACGCCCATCGCCTGGGACTGCGCCATCGCGCCGCGCATATCCTGGTCTACGACGCGGTCGACCAGGTCTTCCTGCAAAAACGCTCGCCCAACAAGGACGTCAACCCCGGCCTCTGGGACAGCTCCGCGGCCGGTCATGTGGATTACGGTGAAACCTACGACGCCTGCGCCCGCCGGGAATTGCTGGAAGAACTGGGCCTCGCCGCCGGAGATAGGCTGCAATACCTGTTCAAGCTCGAAGCCGACGCGCACACCGGCTTCGAATTCGTGCAGGTTTACCGTCTGCGCTGCGACAGCACGCTCGTTCCGAACGCGGACGAAATCGCAGCCGGCGTTTGGCTTACATCCGCCGAACTGGATGATTGGGTAGACGACGAACACGCGCCACTCACATCCTCCCTGCGCCTGATCTGGCGCACGCTGCGTTCGAACGCCTTCCCGCTCTTGCTTTCACCGATCGCGCCCACATAATGGCGTAGGGCCGGGGACCCGGCCCCCCGATAAGCATTCCACATCGCTGCTGTAGACGCAGACAGGAGGTAGTCATGGCCAAGAAAGAAAGCAAAGAGAACGCCCCGAAACAAGATCTGCTGGCGCCCTCCTCCGCGCCGCCTCGTGTTCCCGGCCCCTTCGACGAATTCGATCAGTGGTTCGAGGACTTCCTGCCACCCCGCTGGATACAGCCCTTCTTCCGCCGCGGCTGGCCGGATCTGGAGCCTGCGTTCGGCACCAAACCGCCCAAAATCGACGTCATAGACCGGGCCAACGAAGTGGTCGTCCGGGCCGAACTGCCAGGAGTGAAAAAGGATGATCTGGAAGTCTCGCTGAGCGATAACGTGCTGACCCTGCGCGCCCGCACGCATTCCGAGCGGGAGGAGGAAAAAGGCCATTACCACCGGCGGGAGATCAGCCGCGGCGAAATCCAGCGGTCCGTGAGATTGCCGGCCGCCGTGGAAGGCGACAAGACGACCGCCACATTCAAAGACGGCGTACTGGAGCTGGTGGCACCGAAGACGACTACATCCCAGCGCCAGACCATCAAGGTCGATTGAGAAGCAACGCAACTCCCTAAGCTCGAAACGACCGCGGCCCGACGGGCAACAGCGCAAGCCGTCCCGCCGGACTCATTCAAAGGCCGGACCGGTTCCGGCCTTTTTTATTCCTCAGCCGGCCCCATGTATCCCATGCCCAATCCGGTTAACTGATACTCTCATCGCAAAAACGACCATGACCAATCCCCTGCTCGAACCACACGATCTCCCACCCTTTTCCGTCATCCGCCCCGAACACGTCGAGCCCGCCATCCGCCGGATACTCGACGAGAATCGACAAGCCATCGCCGCACTCCTACAAGAAGGCAACGAGTACCGATGGGATAATCTCGCCGCCCCTATGGAAGACTTGGACGATCGGCTGAGCCGGACCTGGGGCTCGGTGGGACATCTGAACGCCGTTGTCAACAGCGATGCCCTGCGCGAAGCCTATAACGCTTGCTTGCCTTTGATCAGCGACTACTCGACGGAAGTCGGCCAGAATGCAGCCCTCTGCCAGGGCTACCGCCAACTTGCCGAGAGTCCGGAGTTCACGACACTGGAGGAAGCGCAACGCAAGATCGTGGAAAACGCGCTGCGGGATTTCCGTCTGTCCGGCGTCGACCTGCCGGCGGAACAGAAAGCCCGCTACAAAGAAATCGCCCAGGAATTGTCCCGGCTCACCAGCCAGTTTCAGGATAATCTGCTCGATGCCACCCAAGCCTGGACCAAACACATCGAGGACGAGGCCCAGTTGGCGGGCATCCCCGAGTCGGCGCGGGCGGTCGCCCGCCAGACCGCCGAGCGGCAGGGCAAGAGCGGATGGATATTCACACTGGAATTTCCGTCCTACTACGCGATCATCAACTACGCCGACGACCGCGAGCTGCGGCGTGAGTTTTATTCCGCCTATGCGACCCGTGCCTCGGAACTGGGGCCCAAGGCCGGCCAATGGGACAACGGTCCGCTGATGGAGCGCATACTCGCCCTGCGCCACGAAGAAGCCCGGTTACTGGGATACGCCAATTATGCCGAGCTGTCGCTGGCCACCAAGATGGCCCGGAATACCGTCGAAGTCACGGCGTTCCTGGAAGATCTCGCACGGCGCTCGCTGCCAGTCGCCCGCCGCGATCTGGAAGAACTGCGCGCTTTTGCTCGCGAGCAGCATGGCCTGGACCAGCTGGAGTCCTGGGATTTGGGCTATTACTCGGAAAAGCTGCGCGAACACGCTTACGCCTTGTCGGAAGAAGAACTCAAGCCCTACTTTCCGGCTAATCGGGTGGTCGCCGGCATGTTCGCCGTGGTCGACCGCTTGTACGGGCTCAAGATTCGCGAACTGAAAGACGTCGATGTCTGGCATCCCGATGTGCGCTATTACGAAATTCGCGACCGCGACGGCGAGTTACGCGGTTCTTTCTATCTGGACCTCTACGCCCGCCCCAACAAGCGCGGCGGAGCCTGGATGGACGAATGCATCCCGCGCCGGCGTCTGAGCACCTCCGTGCAGTCGCCGGTCGCCTATCTGATCTGCAACTTTACCCCGCCGGCCGGCACGGACCCCGTTCTGCTTCGCCACGATGAGGTGTTGACCTTATTCCACGAATTCGGACATGGCCTGCACCACATGCTGACCAAGGTGGATCATCTCGGCGTATCCGGCATCCATGGCGTGGAATGGGACGCGGTCGAGCTGCCCAGCCAATTCATGGAAAACTTTTGCTGGGAACGCGAGGCCCTGGATCTCATCGCCGGTCACTACCAGACCGGAGACCCCTTGCCGCAAGCCTTATTCGACAAGATGATCGCCGCCCGCAACTTCCAGTCCGGCATGCAGATGGTCCGACAACTGGAATTCAGCCTCTTCGACTTTCGCATCCACAAGGAGTATGCCCCGTCATTGGGGGGACGCGTTTATCAAATTCTCGAGGATGTTCGTGCGCAGACCGCGGTGTTCATTCCTCCGGCCTTCAACCGTTTCCCGCACAGCTTTTCCCACATCTTCGCCGGTGGATACGCGGCGGGCTACTACAGCTACAAATGGGCAGAAGTACTCTCCAGCGATGCTTTCGCCCTATTCGAGGAACAAGGCATATTCGACCCGGAAACGGGACGCGCATTCCTGGAGAAAATACTGGAACGAGGCGGAAGCCGGGAGGCGCTAGAGTCGTTCACCGATTTTCGCGGCAGGGAGCCGCAGATAGACGCGCTACTCCGCCACAGCGGCATCGCCGCATGAGCGGGAAGTTGGGCGCAATGAGCGTCCGCCCGTAGGCGGTGAAACAGCAGCCTGAGTTCAGAGACTCGGGCTGTCGCGCTTTTCAGAACGCACTATGGAGAATCGACCCGCTACGGCCAAATCCAGGACAACGGAAACGATAGACGGCCTAATAGACCTGAAGTCCAAGAGGCGAAGCAAGAATGGTCTGCGCGAAGGGGGAGGTTTACGAGCGGCTTATAACAAGGCTGGAGGTGTCGCGCGCGCCTTCCAATAAACCAAGGTGTGTGGCAAGTATAAGAGACAAGGGCACTTGGCGATTATTCCGCTTATGCTTGCCACATCGTGGAGCTTACTTCGGCTCTTCGTCCTTGAATACCCAACGAATGAAGAATACACCAACGGCGATGATTGCGATGGTAACAACGATACCCGTCGGGGATCTCATTTTTTCAACCAAATCGAGAATTGCTCCCATTTCGTAACCTACCTTAACGTTATTTATTGAAAGGTTTTAGTAACGTAGCGAAGGTCCAAATCCCCCTCTACTATACCAAGCCTATCTTACCGCGTGGGCTTGCGCTGTCAAGGGTGGCTCGAAAAACGGCCCACCCCGGAAAAAGATCGTCCAAGGTCTATTGACGGCGCAATCGGCTCGGATGGCACCTTGGCCCGGACCGACGAGCCGGTCTCCTGCCACCTTTCACTGAATTCAAGGTGCGCACCGTGCTTCTCAAGCCCTCGGACCAACAAGCGCCCTCATCCGCTCGAGCAGGCGCATTTGTGGGCTGGCCAATTCGGCCGACCGTATGGAGCACGTCCAGATGTACTCCGTCGAGTACCGACTCGGCGCAACCAGGGCCGATATCGCTTGTCTAGACGGGCGGGGCGACCGCCGCCGGCAGTCATGGACGCAGAGGAAGAGCAACGTGGCAACGAACCGATGCCGACCGATCGGCTGACGAAAAAGGAGAGGCCGATATCCATGCCTCAACAAAAAATGCCCGGTAGCGGACACCGCTACCGGGCATGCGTGAAAATGGAGTCCAAGGCTCGGCGGCTTCTTTATGAGCCTTCCTATGCAGTGCCGAAAGTCATCCGGCCAGTGTTGTTATCGCCTTGGCCCAACGCTGAGACTGATTAGCCCAGCTGAACGGGGGCACTTACCTTCTGCTTGTCGCCGTCGGGGGAGTTACCGCAACCAACCATGGCTACAGACAGCAGGGCAACACTGATAACGCACAGTACGAGCTTTTTCATAATTCCTCCTCAATTTCACATTGGAAAATACTTAATTATTTTGAGAGTGCCCTAGAGCACAGCGTTTTTATAAATAAGAATCGCACAAAATGCAATAGGGACTCCGAGCATGCCACCCGCATTCCGGACCAACACCCTAGGCCGCGGCGGGCGGCCGTCGACTCGAAGCATCATTCGACCGTGACGGATTTCGCCAAGTTTCGGGGCTGATCCACATCCGTTCCCCTGATCAGGGCGACATGATAAGCGAGGATTTGCAGCGGGATGGTGTACACGATGGGTGCTACGACTTCGTCGGCCTCGGACACCCGCAACACATTTACATTGGGCACACTCGTCATCGCCGCGCGGGCATCAGCGAATACATAAAGCTGCCCGCCACGGGCCTGAACCTCCTGAAGATTGGACTTCAGCTTTTCCAGCAATTCGTTGTTGGGCGCCACGGCGATCACCGGCATTTCTTCATCGATCAGTGCCAGCGGCCCATGCTTGAGTTCGCCGGCCGGATAAGCTTCGGCATGGATATAGGAAATCTCCTTGAGTTTGAGCGCGCCTTCCATTGCAACCGGATATTGGGCCCCACGACCGAGGTAAAGCGCATGCTCCTTGTCCCCGAATCGCTCAGCCCACTTCTCGATCTCCTCTTCCAGCAGGAGCGCGCGCTTGATCTGACCAGGCAAATCCTCCAACTCGCGCACGATACGCGCTTCTTCGGTTGTCGACAGGCCGTTGTGACGCCCCAGGACGACGACCAATAACAACAATGCAGTAAGCTGCGTGGTGAAAGCCTTGGTCGAGGCCACGCCGATCTCCGGGCCCGCTCGCGTCATCAACGTGGATTCGGACTCGCGCACGATGGAGCTTTCCGGTACGTTGCATATCGCCAGAGTATGCGCATACCCCAAGCGCTTGGCCTCCTTGAGCGCGGCCAGGGTGTCTGCCGTTTCACCCGATTGGGAGATCGTGACGAACAGCGTTCCAGGCTGAACGACATGTGGTCGGTAACGGAATTCGCTGGCCACCTCCACGTCACAGGGCAGGCCGGCAATCGATTCCAGCCAATACCGCCCCACCAGACCCGCGTGGTAACTGGTCCCGCAGGCAACGATTTGTACGGCGCGTATATTTTTCAGCGCCGCTTCCGCATGCGGACCGAATGCCGCTTCGAGGACCTTGCCGCCATGGATGCGGCCATCCAGGGTCTTTTCGATTGCGACGGGCTGCTCGTGTATCTCCTTCTGCATGTAGTGGCGATACTCGCCGCGCTCTACGGCATCGGCGGCCAACTTGGTTTCATGGACGGGCCGCTCCACCTGGTTACCCTTGCGATCGTAAACCGTCACCGCGTCCGTGCTCAGATCGGCGATATCGCCGTCTTCCAGAAACAGGAAACGTTGAGTCTCACCGACCAACGCGAACACATCGGAAGCGATGAAGTTTTCGCTTTCGCCCAAACCCACCACCAGGGGACTGCCATGGCGGGCACCGATGAGCCGATGCGGTTCCTGCGCGCTGATGACCCCGATCGCGTACGCTCCCTCCAATATCTCCGTGGTTTGCCGCACCGCATTCAATAGATCCAAGCCTTGATCGAGCAGGTCATGGATCTTGTGAACGACGACTTCGGTATCGGTTTCCGAGTGGAACTCATACCCTTTAGCCTGCAGTTCGACGCGCAGCGCTTCGTGGTTCTCGATGATGCCGTTATGGACCACCGCGACGGTTTCCCGCGAGAGATGGGGATGGGCGTTGCGTTCCGAGGGAACCCCATGGGTAGCCCAGCGCGTATGAGCGATCCCCAGCTTGCCGGCGACTGGGCAGCTATCGAGAAAACTCTGCAACTCCCTGATTTTCCCAACCCGACGGGCGCGTTGCAGCTGACCTTCGTCGTCCAACACCGCAACCCCGGCCGAATCGTAGCCACGGTATTCCAATCTGCGCAGGCCTTCCACCAATATGGGCGTGACCACCCGATGAGCCACCCCTCCGACGATTCCACACATGTTTAAGTCCTCTTCTTGACGGGACGCTGCCATCCCGAAATGCTTGCTTGCTTGGCGCGGCTCAGCGTTAATGTATCCGCCGGGGCATCCTTGGTCAGCGTAGTGCCGGCGCCCAAAGTAGCGTTGCGCCCCACCGTAACCGGTGCAACCAACTGAGTATCCGAGCCGATGAACGCGCCATCTTCAATGACCGTGAGGTGCTTGTTGGCGCCATCGTAATTGCAGGTAATGGTGCCGGCGCCGATGTTTACGCCGGCGCCCACCCGGGCATCACCGACATAACTCAAATGGTTGATCTTGGAACCCTGGCCCACCGTGGTTTTCTTGATCTCCACGAAGTTGCCGATATGCACGTCCTCGGCGAGTACGCTTTCCGGACGTATGCGCGCGAATGGACCGATACGGCCACCGGCACCGATTTGCGCATTTTCAATCACGCTGTTGGCCAGAATTTCCACCCCGTCCCCGATTTCGCTATCCGAAATCAAGACGTTAGGACCGATTTTGACCCGGTTTCCCAGGCGGATGCGCCCCTGCAGCACCACATTGACGTCGATTTCGACATCCTGGCCCAGCGCTTCGATGTCTCCGCGCAAATCGAAACGCGCCGGATCACGCAGCGTGACCCCCTTATCCATTAAATCTTCGGCATGCCGCAACTGATAGAGGCGTTCGAGTTGGGCAAGTTGCGCCCGGTTGTTGATGCCCAATACTTCACTTTCCTCGTCCGGCTGGGTGGTATCGACATAGAATCCGTCTTCGACCGCCAAGGCGATGATGTCGGTGAGGTAGTACTCGCCCTGCGCATTATCGTTGTTTAAACGCCCCAGCCATTCCTTGAGCTTAGCGCCGGGCACCGCCAATATACCGGTGTTGACCTCACCGATAGCGCGCTGTTCATTACTGGCGTCCTTTTCCTCCACGATGCGCACGACTTTGCCTTGTGAGTCGCGCACGATACGCCCGTAACCGCTGGGATTGTCCAGCCTGATGGTCAATAGCCCCAAACTTTGCGGACCGACATGCTGTATCAGCTTCTGCACCGTTTTCAGCCTCAGCAGAGGCACGTCGCCGTACAGTATGAGCACCTTATTCGCATCACTGATCCGATCGGCCACCTGCATGACGGCATGACCGGTACCCAACCGTTCTGTTTGCTCCGTCCAGCGGACCTGCAAATCCGATAAGGCGCTGAGAACCTGCTCGCCGCCATGGCCGTACACTACGTTGATCTCCTGCCCGCCAAGCTGACGGGCCAGACGGTACACATGCTCCAAGAGCGGTGTGCCGCCGATTTTATGCAGGACCTTCGGTGTCGCCGAACGCATACGTGTTCCCTGGCCGGCGGCCAGTATGATCGTCTGTAATTGCATGATGATAAGTGGATGCTATTAATGAATACGATGTCCGCCTCGGGACGGCGATCATGCCGGAAACCCGATATGGTGGGACCGAGGCGAATGACGAATTAAGCCGGGAGCATACAGCGGCGCCTGGAGAAAAGCGCGCAAACAAAAAAACCCGGTAGTCGCGGAAATTATAGTTCCACAACTACCGGGTTTTGTACTGCAGGAAACTTCCTAGCGGTTTTTACGCCAGCGCTCCAGGGTTTTGAGTTGCTCAAGCGCCTCGGTCAGCTCCAACTGCACCTTGGCCAGATCGCGCTTGCCCGATTTGTCGGTCAAGGCTTCCTCGGCACGCCGCTTGGCCTCCTGAGCGGCCGCTTCGTCGATGTCCTTGGCACGTATCGCCTTGTCCGCCAACACCGACACCACATGAGGCTGCACCTCCAGAATGCCGCCGGACACATAGAACGGCAGGGTTTCCTTGTTATCCACCTTGACGCGGACTTCCCCCGGCTTGAGGCGGGTGAGCAGCGGCGCGTGACGCGCCGCGATGCCGACGTCGCCCTCCGCGGCAGGAACGATCACCAACTCCGCCAAGCCGGAGTAAATCGCTTCCTCCGCGCTCACGATGTCTACATGGATGGTCATAGCCATGGTTCGGCCCTCTTAGTTGGTTCAGGCCGCCAAGCGTTTGGCTTTTTCCAAAGCCTCGTCGATGGTTCCCACCATGTAGAACGCCTGTTCGGGAATATCGTCGTATTCGCCTTCGACGATGCCCTTGAAGCCTGCAATGGTGTCCTTGAGCGACACGTACTTGCCGGGAGAACCCGTAAACACTTCCGCCACGAAGAACGGCTGGGACAGGAAGCGCTGGATCTTGCGTGCGCGGGATACGACCTGCTTGTCTTCCTCGGACAGCTCGTCCATGCCCAGAATCGCGATGATGTCGCGCAATTCCTTGTAGCGCTGCAAAGTACCCTGCACCTTGCGGGTCACGTTGTAATGATCCTGACCGATGACCAGCGGGTCCAGCTGACGGCTGGTGGAATCCAGCGGATCGACGGCCGGATAGATGCCCAGCTCGGCGATCTGACGTGACAATACGACGGTCGCGTCCAAGTGCGCGAAGGTCGTCGCCGGAGAGGGGTCGGTCAAGTCGTCGGCCGGAACGTAAACGGCCTGGATCGACGTGATGGAGCCAGTCTTCGTGGAGGTGATGCGCTCCTGCAGAACGCCCATTTCCTCGGCCAGGTTCGGCTGATAGCCCACCGCCGACGGCATGCGGCCCAGCAGCGCGGACACCTCGGTGCCGGCCAGGGTGTAGCGGTAGATGTTGTCGATGAACAACAGCACGTCACGGCCTTCTTCACGGAAGAACTCGGCCATGGTCAGGCCGGTCAACGCGACACGCAGACGGTTGCCCGGCGGCTCGTTCATCTGGCCGTAAACCAGGGACACCTTGTCCAGAACGTTGGAGTCCTTCATTTCATGGTAGAAGTCGTTGCCTTCGCGGGTACGCTCGCCGACGCCGGCGAATACCGAATAACCGCTGTGCTCGATCGCGATGTTGCGGATCAACTCCATCATGTTGACGGTCTTGCCCACACCGGCGCCGCCGAACAAGCCGACCTTGCCGCCCTTCGCGAACGGGCATACCAGGTCGATGACCTTGATACCGGTTTCCAGCAGTTCGTTGGTAGCCGCCTGGTCGTCGAAGCTCGGCGCCTTACGATGGATGCCCCAACGCTGTTGTTCGCCGATCGGACCTTTCTCGTCGATGGGATCACCCAGCACGTTCATGATGCGGCCCAGCGTTTCCTTGCCCACGGGCACGGAAATCGCGGCTCCCGTGTTGATCACGTCCAGACCGCGCTGCAGGCCGTCGGTGCTGCCCATGGCGATGGTTCTGACCACGCCATCACCCAACTGCTGCTGTACTTCCAGGGTCAGATTGACGCTCTCGACCCTCAAGGCATCGTAAATTTTGGGCAGCGTCTCACGGGGAAACTCCACGTCGACCACCGCGCCGATAATCTGAACGATTTTGCCAGAACTCATGTTTCGACCTCTTAATTATTTAAAGCTCTATTCGAACCGCTTAAACCGCCGCCGCGCCGCCAACGATTTCGGAAATTTCCTGCGTGATCGCCGCCTGGCGCGCCTTGTTGTAGATCAGCTGCAGCTCGTTGATGAGCTTGCCGGCATTGTCCGAAGCGCTTTTCATCGCGACCATGCGGGCCGCCTGTTCGCATGCGTTGTTCTCGACCAGACCCTGGAAGACGATGGACTCGATGTAGCGCACCAGCAAATCGTCCAGCACTTCTTTCGCGTCGGGCTCGTACAAATAATCCCAATGGCCCTTCAACTCTTCGGCAAACTCTTCCACCCGTATCGGAAGGAGTTGTTCCAGCTTGGGCTTCTGCGTCATGGTGTTCACAAACTCGTTGTAGAACACGTAAAGCGCATCGATCTCGCCTTTGCTGTACTCGTCCAGCATGACCTTGATCACGCCGATGATGTCCTGCAAGTGCGGGGTATCGCCGAGCTTCGTGGCCTGGGCGAGTACGTCGACGCCGATCCCGTTGAAAAATACGCTGCCCTTCTGGCCGATGGTAACCATCCGCAGGTCGATCTTCTCGTCCTGCCAGGCGCGAAACTTTTTCAGGGCCTGACGGAACAAGTTCGAATTCAGACCTCCGCACAAACCGCGATCGGACGAAATCAACACCACGCCCACGCGCTTGACTTCCCTTTCCACGGTGAACGGATGCGTGTATTCAGGCTTGGCATGAGCCAGATGCTTGATGATCTGAGCGATCTTCTTGGAATAGGGTCGGGTGGCCTGCATGCGGAGCTGAGTCTTCCGCATCTTGCTGGTAGCGACTTTTTCCATGGCGCGCGTGATCTTCTGAGTATTCTTGATACTCGCGATCTTTACGCGGATTTCTTTACCTACGGCCATTTACGTACCCCTTACCAGGCGTGCGTTGCTTTGAATTTCTTGATCGCCGCGTCGATAGCCGACTGGATTTCGTCGTTGTAATCACCGCTCGCATTGATCTTGTCCAGCAAATCGGCGTGCTCGGACTTTAAATAGCTCTGCAGAGCATCTTCGAAATCGCGCACCTTGCTGACTTCAACATCGTCCAGATGGCCTTCATTCGCCGCATAGATGGAAACGCCCATCTGCGCGACGCTCATCGGCGCGTACTGGTTCTGCTTCATCAGCTCGGTCACGCGCTGGCCACGCTCGATCTGCTTGCGGGTGCTTTCGTCCAGATCGGAGGCGAACTGGGCGAATGCCGCCAATTCGCGATACTGAGCCAAGTCGAGACGAATACCGCCGCCGAGCTTCTTGATGATCTTGGTCTGCGCGGCGCCGCCTACGCGGGAAACCGACAAGCCGGCGTTCACCGCCGGACGGATGCCGGAGTTGAACAGATTGGTTTCCAGGAAGATCTGGCCGTCGGTGATGGAGATCACGTTGGTCGGAACGAACGCGGAAACGTCGCCGGCCTGAGTTTCGATGATGGGCAACGCGGTCAGGGAGCCGGTCTTGCCTTTCACCTTGCCGCCGGTCAGTTTCTCGACTTCTTCGGCATTGATGCGGGAGGCACGTTCCAGCAAGCGGGAATGCAGGTAGAACACGTCACCCGGATACGCTTCGCGGCCCGGCGGACGGCGCAGCAGCAGGGAAACCTGGCGGTAGGCCCAAGCCTGCTTGGTCAAGTCGTCATAGATGATCAGGGCGTCTTCGCCGCGGTCGCGGAAATATTCGCCCATGGAGCAGCCGGAATACGGCGCGATGAATTGCAGCGCGGCCGACTCGGATGCGGAGGCCACCACGATGATCGTGTGGGCCAGAGCGCCGTGTTCTTCCAGTTTACGGACGACGTTGGCGATGGAGGACTGCTTCTGGCCGATGGCGACGTAGATGCACTTAACCCCGGTGCCTTTCTGATTGATGATCGTGTCGATGGCGATCGCGGTCTTGCCGGTCTGGCGGTCGCCGATGATCAGTTCGCGCTGGCCGCGGCCGACGGGGATCATGGAATCGATCGCCTTCAAGCCGGTCTGCAGCGGTTGGCTGACGGATTGACGACTGATGACGCCCGGTGCGATCTTTTCGATCGGCGAGCGCTCGCTCGTATTCAGAGGCCCCTTGCCGTCGATCGGATTGCCCAAGGCGTCCACGACGCGGCCCAACAAGGCCTCGCCTACCGGTACTTCCAGAATGCGGCCGGTACACTTGACGCTGTCGCCTTCGGCCAGGTGATCGTAGGAGCCCAGCACTACGGCGCCGACGGAATCCCGTTCCAGGTTGAGCGCCATGCCGTAGGTATTGCCGGGAAATTCCAGCATTTCACCTTGCATGACGTCGCTCAGGCCGTGCACACGGACGATACCATCGGTCAGACTGACGACCGTTCCTTCGGTGCGCGACTCAACACCCAGATCGAATTTTTCGATCTTGCTTTTGATGAGGTCGCTAATTTCAGAGGGGTTCAATTGCATGATTCTTTTCTCGCTCTAGTTGTAGAGTCTCTTTGCCAATCGCTGAAGCTGCCCACGCACACTGGCGTCGATGACCCGGTCGCCGGCCTTGATCAGCACGCCGCCGATCAAGGACTCATCGACGTGCACATCGAGCCGCGGCTCTCTACCCAAGTTCTTTTTAAGTACTTCGGCCAACTGTTTGTGTTCTTCTTCTTCCAGCGGATAGGCTGTCGCGACGCGAACGTCGACGTAACCCTCATCCTGCGCCTTGTACTGTTCGAACTGATCCCGAATCGCGCCGGCCAGACCGATACGGCGGTTGGCGACCAGGATACGAACGAAGCTGCGGGCTTCGTCGTCCAGATGCCCGCCGCACAAGTCCAGCACGGCCTCGACGAACTGTTCCTTTTTGGCTTTCGGGTTGCTCGCTGCCGCCGCGATGCGGGGCTCTGCGATAACCTGCGCCAGGAGCCCAAGAGCGGTCGACCATTGCTCGGCCGTCCCGGTCTCACGTGCCCTCTTGTACGCGGCGACCGCGTAAGGCCTTGCCAGGGTCGCTACTTCGCTCATTGCGCCTGACCCAACTGCTTGCCTAGGTTATCGATGATTTCCTTGTGCTTACCCTGATCGACTTCCTTCTTGAGTATCTGCTCCGCAGCGGACAGCGCCAGGGAAGCGACTTGCTGACGCAATTTCTCCTGGGCCTGTTGAACCTCGCGATCGATCTCCGACTTGGCCGCATGAACGATGCGCTCGCCCTCCTGCTTGGCCGCCAGCTTGGACTCCTCGGCCAATTCATTGGCGCGTTTTTGAGCCAGGTTCACGATCTCGGATGCCTGGTCCTTGGCATCTTTCAGTACGGATTTAGCCTTCTTATCCGCAAGCTCGAGCTCATGCTTGCCTTTATCGGCTGCGGCCAACCCTTCGGCGATCTTTTTCTTGCGCTCTTCGAGCGCCTGTAACAAGGGCGGCCAAACGTACTTCATGGTGAACCACACCAGAAGCGCGAAGGTGATGATCTGCCCGATAATGCTGGCATTAATACTCACGGCGCTTACCTCATTCTTTAAAGATAGGGAACGGTATCGTCCGAACCGCTTACTTAACGAACGGGTTGGCGAAGGTGAAGAACAGAGCGAGACCGACGCCGATCATGGTTACGGCGTCCAGCAGACCTGCCACGATGAACATTTTTACCTGTAGCAGGGGAACCAGTTCCGGCTGACGCGCAGCGCCTTCCAGGAATTTGCCACCCAGCAAACCGAACCCGATTGCGGTACCCAAAGCGCCCAAGCCGAGAATCAGACCAACAGCGATAGCAGTCAAACCGTATACAGTTTCCATAGTTCCTCCGAATTTAAAGTGGGATGTTGCGTTGAAAAAAGCTTTAGTGATCTTCGTGAGCCAGGCTCAGATAAACGATGGTCAACACCATGAATATGAAAGCTTGCAGCGTGATGATCAGGATATGGAAGATCGCCCAGGGCAAACTCAGCGCCGGCTGTATCCACCAGGGCAACAGGGCGATCAATATGAATATCAACTCACCTGCATACATGTTGCCGAAGAGTCGAAGACCGAGAGAAATGGGCTTGGCCACTTCCTCAACCAGTTTCAACAGCAGATTGAACGGGATCATCCACACACCGAACGGCGTCAGCAGCATTTCTTTGGCGAAGCCGACAGGTCCCTTGACCTTGATGCTGTAGAAGATGATCAGGAAGAAGACCGAGATGGACATGGCGAAAGTGGCGTTGAGATCGGTACTCGGCACCACGCGCAAATACTCGATACCGAACAAGCCCGCGATCATCGGCAGCAAATCGACCGGCAGCAAATCCATGGTGTTCATCAAAAACACCCAACAGAAAATGCTCAGCGCCAAGGGCGCGATCAGCGCATTGCGCCCATGAAAGCTGTCTTTGACCTGGGTATCGACAAACTCGACGATCATCTCCGCGAAGTTCTGCAGATTCCCGGGCACGCCGCTGGTCGCACTTTCGGCGGCCTTTTTGAAAAGGAAGATGAAGACGAAACCGAGAAACGCGGAAAAGAAAAGAGTATCCAGATGAAACGTCCAGAATCCCTCACCGGCCGACAAGGTAGTCAGGTGGTGGATGATGTATCCGGTTGCACCGCCTTCTGAGCCGTGTACTGCTTCGGTTGCCATAGTCTCAATCCGTAGTTCGTTTAATTCTTTAACAAAAGCGCGAGCCAGAAAACCGCGATCACTGAAACGAAGCCAGCGAACAATGCCGGGTAAGCCAAGCCCGGCAACTGAAAAATCAATACAAACAGCAGCGCGGTGCCGGCCAGCTTGGCCGCCTCACCCAGATAAAAAGCCCTTACGACTTGCCGCGCCGTCTTGGTTGGATCTTTACGCCCGAATGCGATGGCGAAATATAAATTGGGCAGAAACGCAACCAGCGATCCCAGCAGGGCGGACAGTGCGCTCGTCCCGCCGCCGAGCATCCAGGCGACGACGGCTACAGCCAAAGCCAGCAAGAGCTGCAACCCCAGCAAACGCCTGACCACGCCATACAGGCGGACCCCACTCAATCGCCGTTCCCCCCCACAAAACGCGCGGCATCATACCAACCGGGTCGGCAAACATCAACGACGCGACGGAGTGCGCGAGCCGGCCCGGCCCCCAAAATCCTCAATCCAAACCCCTGATTATAAAGAGCTCCGTTTCTAATCGGACGCAAAAGACGGCAATCGAAAATGAACTCTTTCCTGCTCGGCCGAAACCCGTCTCTCCTCATTCCAGGCGCTTCAATACGCCATCCAACTGGTCGAGATTGTCATAGTTGATGATCAGTTTGCCGACCCCTTTTTTGCCGTGCTTGATTTCCACCCTGACGCCCAGGGTCTGGGTCATGCGCTCGACCAGGCGCTCGATGTCCGGGTCCTGCCGCGGAACAAGCTGGGCCTCACCGGGCGCCTCGTTGAGCTTGCGTATCAGACTTTCGGTTTCCCGCACGGTCAGTTGTTTTTCCGCGACCTTGCCGGCGATTTCGCCCTGCTTGTCGTAAGCGACGCCCAGGATGGCACGCGCGTGCCCCATCTCGATGGCGCCGCTTTGCAGGTAGGCCTTCGCATCGGGATTCAGTTCGTTCAGACGCAGCAGATTGGTCACCGTGGCGCGCGACTTGCCCACCGCATCGGCCACCTGCTGATGCGTCATGGAGAACTCCTCCAGCAAGCGGCGCAACGCCTCTGCTTCCTCCAAAGGATTGAGGTCTTCGCGCTGGATGTTTTCGATCAACGCGATCGCCAATGCCGCCTGATCGGTAACTTCGCGAACCACGGCCGGTATCTCGTGCAATCCCGCCAGTTGCGCGGCCCGCCAGCGGCGTTCGCCGGCGATGATTTCATACCGATCGGGATCGACGCTTGCGCGCACGACGATGGGTTGCACCACGCCCTGCGCGCTGATGGAGTCGGCCAGCTCCTGCAGGCCGGCGGGATCGAAGTCCTTGCGCGGCTGGAATCGCCCGCTCTTCAGGAACTCGACGGGCAGCGTGCGCAACTTGTCGCTGCCTCCGATGACGTCGGTGCGTGTGGTACCGAGCAAGGCGTCGAGTCCGCGCCCCAGCCCTCTTTTCTTAACGCTCATGATGCATTCCCAGAGTTTCAATCGGGTCGAGCGCCGTTCTCGTTGCGCCGGACGATCTCTCCCGCCAGCGCCAGATAGGCCACCGCGCCGCGGGAGGATTTGTCGTAATGGATGACCGGCAGGCCGTGACTGGGCGCCTCGGCCAGGCGGATGTTGCGGGGCACGATGGTGCGCAGCACCTTGTCGCCGAAATGTTCCTGCAACTGGCCGGACACTTCCCCCGCAAGCCGGCTGCGCGCGTCATACATGGTGCGCAGCAGGCCTTCGATGCCCAGCCTGGGGTTCACCGTATCGCGGATGTTGCGCAAGGTGTCCATCAGGTCGGACAGGCCTTCCAGCGCGTAATACTCGCACTGCATGGGGATCAACACGCTGTCCGCCGCCACCAGTGCGTTGACGGTCAGCATGTTTAAAGACGGCGGGCAGTCGATGAGGATGTAATCGTAACGGTCGCGGCAGTCCCGCAAGGCCGTCGCGAGTATGCGCTCACGATCGGCCTTCTGCAGCAGTTCCACCTGGGCGGCGGTCAGGTCGGCGTTGCCGGGCAACAAATGCAGGCCGAGGGTGGTGAGCTCGACGACCGCCTCGCGGATGGCGGACAATCCGAGCAGGACGTCGTAGACGGTGTGCCGCACGTTTTTTTTGTCCACGCCGCAGCCCATGGTGGCATTGCCCTGCGGATCGATGTCCACCAGCAGCACGCGCCGTTGCGTCGAGGCGAGCGATGCCGCCAGGTTGACGCTGGTGGTGGTCTTGCCCACGCCCCCCTTCTGATTGGCCACCGCAATGATTTTAGCCATGGCTATCCCCGATTTCTGATTTTGATGAGATGGCGTTCGGCCTCCACGCCGGGCACCGCGAGCGCCTGTCCTTCCACGTCCCAGCCCGTCAACTCGGCGATCTCGCTTGCGGGCAGTTTGCCCTTCTGCGCGAGGATGGTCCCACCGGGCTTCAGCAAGGAGCCGGTCTGTCTGACGATGTCAGCCAGACTGGCATAAGCACGCGCCAAGACCACATCGTAGCCCTCCGCGTCGCGGAACTGCTCGATACGGCTATGCACCACTTGCACGTTGCGCAAGCCCAGTTCGATGGCGGCCTGCTGGACGAAGCGGGTCTTCTTGGAGTTGCTGTCCAGCAGCGTAAAACGATGTGTCGGCGAGTAGATCGCCAGCGGAATGCCGGGCAACCCGGCGCCCGTTCCCACGTCCAGCACCCGCTCGCCCTGCAGATGCGGCAAGATGGCCAAGCTGTCCAACAGGTGCAGACGCACCCGGTCTTGCGGTGAGGCGATGGCGGTCAGGTTGTAGATGCGGTTCCACTTGCCCATCAGGTTCAGGAATTCCAGCAAGCGCGCTTGCCGGATCGAATCGGCGGGCAGACCCAAGGCGGCGAGGCCCTCGCTCAGCAGTTCTTCGACGGTACTCACCGGCTCAAACGCTTAATTTTTTCAAGTGAACCAACAGCAATGAAATGGCTGCCGGCGTGATGCCGGGTAGACGGGAGGCCTGCCCTATGGTCTCCGGTTGCTGGCGGCGCAGTTTTTCCCGCACCTCGTTGGACAACCCGACGACGTTGGCATAATCGAAAGACTCCGGCAGACGCCAGTGATCGTGGCGGCGCGCACGCTCGATGTCCGCCTGCTGACGGTCGATGTAGCCGGCATATTTGGCCTGGATTTCGACCTGCTCGGCCACCGCGGCATCGATGGACGAACCTTCATCGAGGACCAGGGGAGCCAGATCCGCCAGGATCACCTCGGGGCGGCGCAGCAAATCCAGCGCACTGGCTTCGCGCACCAGCGGGGAACTCAAAACCTCGCCGTATCGCTCGACCTCGGCCGAACCCGGCTTGATCCAACGCGTCGCAAGCTCTT
The DNA here is from genome assembly GCF_016925495.1 of Methylococcus sp. EFPC2. NCBI lineage: Bacteria > Pseudomonadati > Pseudomonadota > Gammaproteobacteria > Methylococcales > Methylococcaceae > Methylococcus > Methylococcus sp. EFPC2. The sequence goes on from NZ_CP070491.1 coordinate 2,969,918, forward strand.
CCCTGAGCTGGGCGATCGCCTCGCGTTTGGCCTCGAAGGCCTGCCAGCGCACATCATCCACCAGTCCCAGGTCGCGGCCCTGTGCGGTGAGCCTGAGGTCGGCATTGTCCTCGCGCAGCAACAAACGGTATTCGGCCCGGCTGGTGAACATGCGGTAAGGCTCGGCCGTTCCGCGGGTGATGAGATCGTCGATCATCACGCCGATATAGGCTTCGTCCCGGCCCGGCGACCATACCTCAAGCTCCCGCGCCTTGCGGGCGGCGTTCAAGCCGGCGATCAAGCCCTGAGCCGCCGCCTCTTCGTAACCCGTGGTGCCGTTGATCTGGCCGGCGAAAAACAGGTGCTCGACATGCTTGGTTTCCAGCGTGGACTTGAGCCCGCGCGGGTCGAAGAAGTCGTATTCGATGGCATAGCCGGGACGGGTGATGTGCGCGTTCTCGAAGCCCCTGATAGACCGGACCAGCGCCAACTGCACGTCGAACGGCAGGCTGGTGGAAATGCCGTTCGGATAGACTTCCCGGCAATCCAGCCCTTCGGGCTCGACGAAAATCTGGTGCGAGTCCTTGTCCGCGAAACGCACGACCTTGTCTTCGATCGAGGGACAATAACGCGGCCCAACGCCTTCGATCACGCCCGCATACATGGGCGAACGATCCAGTCCGCCACGGATGATTTCATGCGTCCGCGTGCTGGTCCGCGTGATATAGCAGGAGATCTGCGGCGGATGATCCTCGCGCCGGCCCAGGAAGGAAAACACCGGCGTCGGCGTATCGCCCGCCTGTTCCTGCATCACCGAGAAATCGATGCTGCGGCGGTCTATGCGCGGCGGCGTGCCCGTCTTCAACCGGGAAACCGTGAATGGCAGTTCGCGCAAACGTCGGGCCAACGCATTGGAAGGCGCATCGCCGGCGCGGCCACCTTCGTAATTCTCCAGGCCGATATGGATGCGCCCGGCCAGGAAGGTGCCTACGGTCAGCACGACGGAACGCGCACGGAAGCTCAGCCCCATCTGGGTCACCACGCCGACGGCCCGGCCGTTTTCCACGATCAGGTCGGACACGGTCTGCTGGAACAGCCACAGATTGGGCTGAGTCTCCAGCGCCCGGCGCACCACCGCCTTGTAGATCTGCCGGTCGGCCTGCGCCCGCGTCGCCCGCACCGCCGGTCCCTTGCTGGCATTCAGGATGCGGAACTGGATGCCGGCCTGATCGATGGCCCTCGCCATCAGACCGCCCAGCGCATCGATTTCCTTGACCAGATGCCCCTTGCCTATGCCGCCGATGGCGGGATTGCAGCTCATCTGCCCCAGGGTTTCGACATTTTGCGTCAGCAGCAGAGTCACCGCGCCCGTGCGCGCGGAAGCCAAGGCGGCCTCCGTCCCGGCGTGCCCGCCGCCGACCACGATCACGTCAAATTCGTTGGGATATTGCATGAAACCAAGGCGTTTAGAACGAAGGGCACGGAAGGGACTACGGTCGACAGCCCGCAGGGAAACGGGGACCAGCCGTAATGTAGTGGGCACGCATATTACACCAAACCCGTCGGCGGGTCAGGCGGCAGCGTCAGGAAGCGGCGGCGCTGGAAGGGGGTTGATGTTCGCGGCAAATCGAATCGATGTCCTCGCCCTGCAGCTGCTCGCCCGTCAAGGTACAGCGCCGGGCGTCGTCCTCCTCGATCTTGTGGTACCGGCAAGTCTTGCAAACGCCGAAAGTCTTGAGCTGATTCGATTTCTGCAAAGCCTGCAGCAGGGAATCCAGCGCGGCAACCGCCGACGCCCGCTCTTCGGCGGACATGATCTCGACCGCGCTTTCCAGGTTGCCTGGGGGGAAAAAGTCCCTCACGGCCTGCCTGCCCGCCTCCGTCAACACCAGATGGATGACCCGCCGGTCTTTGAGATCCGGCCGCTTTTCCACCAAACCGGCCATTTCCAGCACGCCCAAGGTTTGCGACACCGTGCCTTTGGTCAAGCCCAAATAGTCGGTCACCGCCGCCGGTGTATTGCTGTAGCGGTTGCAATGGCTTAGGTAGCGCAAGGCTTCCAGTTGCACGGGCTGCAGCCCCCGACCCACGCTCAGCTTGCGGGTATCGGTCCGCAACAGATTGGCGATACGCTCCAGATATTCGTAAATCGGTTCGCTTAGCATGAAAATGATGGTATCGAAACGATATAAATTTGACAATCGGGCGACAGCCCCTATAAGCTAACCTCGTATCGCCGCGATACTATAATATCCTTCCGCTTCACCTCCTCAATATGACGGGGAGTGACGGGCGTCAATCACGGGTAACCGGGCGCTTCGCTCCTCGCTTTTTTGCCACCCCGTCGACACGGTCGACTCCGGCAGACCGCGCTCGCAAAATCCAAGTCGCAAACGCGGCGGCCTCCCGCGGGTTCGCAATAGGTTTAAGCCTTGCGGTAAATCTCGGCGCCGGCGTTGACGAACTCCGCCGACTTTTCCTGCATACCGGCCTTCAGAGCTTCCGCCTCCGCCAAGCCGTGCCCCTGGGCATAGTCGCGCACGTCCTGAGTGATCTTCATGGAACAGAAATGCGGACCGCACATGGAGCAGAAATGGGCCTGCTTGGCGCCTTCCTGCGGCAGCGTCTCGTCGTGGAATTCCAGCGCCTTTTCCGGATCGAGCGACAGATTGAACTGATCCTGCCAGCGGAATTCGAAGCGCGCCTTGGACAAAGCGTTGTCGCGCGCCTGCGCACCGGGATGGCCCTTGCCCAGATCGGCCGCGTGAGCGGCGATCTTGTAGGCGATGATGCCGTCGCGCACGTCCTGCTTGTTGGGCAGACCCAAGTGCTCCTTGGGCGTGACGTAGCACAGCATCGCGGTGCCGTACCAGCCTATCATCGCCGCGCCGATGGCCGAGGTGATGTGATCGTAACCGGGCGCGATGTCGGTGGTCAGCGGTCCCAGGGTATAGAAAGGCGCTTCGTGGCAGTGCTTGAGCTGCTCGTCCATGTTGGCCTTGATCATGTGCATCGGCACATGGCCGGGGCCTTCTATCATCACCTGCACGTCGTGCTTCCAGGCGACCTCGGTCAGCTCGCCCAGGGTGCGCAGTTCGGCGAACTGGGCCTCGTCGTTGGCATCGGCGATGGAGCCGGGGCGCAGCCCGTCGCCCAGGGAGAAGGCCACGTCATAAGCCTTCATGATCTCGCAGATATCCTCAAAATGGGTGTAGAGGAAACTTTCCTTGTGGTGCGCCAGACACCATTTCGCCATGATGGAGCCGCCGCGCGAGACGATGCCGGTGGTGCGCTTGGCGGTCAACGGGATGAAGGGCAGGCGGATACCGGCGTGGATGGTGAAGTAGTCCACCCCCTGCTCGGCCTGCTCGATCAGCGTGTCGCGGAAGATTTCCCAGGTCAGCTCCTCGGCCTTGCCCTCCACCTTTTCCAGGGCCTGGTAGAGCGGAACCGTCCCTATCGGTACCGGCGAATTGCGGATGATCCACTCGCGGGTCTCATGGATGTTCTTGCCGGTCGACAAATCCATCACCGTGTCGCCGCCCCAGCGGATGGACCAGAGCATCTTTTCCACTTCCTCCTCGATGGAAGAGGTCACCGCCGAATTACCCAGGTTGCAGTTGATCTTCACCAGGAAATTGCGGCCGATGATCATCGGCTCGGATTCCGGATGGTTGATGTTGTTGGGAATGATGGCCCGGCCCCGCGCCACCTCGTCGCGCACGAACTCGGGCGTGATGAGCTTGGGGATGGCGGCGCCGAAAGACTCGCCCGGATGCTGGAACTGGTAGATCTCGGCCAGGGCGTCCAGCTTCTGGTTCTCGCGGATTGCGATGAATTCCATCTCCGGCGTGATGATACCCTTGCGCGCGTAGTGCATCTGGGTCACGTTGGCGCCCGCCTTGGCCCGGCGGGGGCTGCGGATATGCTCGAAACGCAGGGCTTCCAAAGCCGGGTCGTTCTGGCGTGCATGGCCGTACTGGGAGCTGGGCCCGGCGAGTTGCTCGGTATCGCCGCGCTCCCTGATCCAGCCCTCGCGCAAGGCCGGCAGGCCCAGGCGCAGATCGACGATCACCTTGGGGTCGGTGTAGGGCCCGGAGGTGTCATAAACGTAAACGGGAGGATTTTGCTCGGGTCCGCGGGCGCTGGGCGTGTCGGATTGCGACACCTTGCGCATGGGCACCCGGATGTCCGGCCGGCTGCCTTCGACATAAACCTTTTCGGATGCAGCGAACGGCTGTATGGACGCACGCTTGGCGGTGACGGCCTCGTGCAGGAACTCTTTGGGAACGGCGCTCATCGCTTTCTCCTGGATCAAAAACGGAAAAAGGGGGCGCGGCCGAAACAGATCTTGAGCCCTGTGAAAAACCCGGTGTGGGCTTCCCTACGCCGGTATCAACCGGATCAGGTTCGAAGGGTGTCTCTCAGCCCGGCGGTTCTGAAACCGGGCACCCCCAGCCTTGCAAATAGGCCGGGTAAACTAAAGCATCGGGGGGCCATTTGCAAGGCTGACGGCCTCCGACCGCGTCCTTGACCCTATCCCTGCCCGCCCTCCGCCTGCCGCCACACGCAGCGCCCGCCGCTGCTCTTGGCCACGGCGTCCAGACGCTTTTCGTGAGCCTGCAAATCTTCATCGCCGCAGCGTATCACCCGCAGGGCGGGTCTGGGCCCCGATGCGAACAGCGCAGGGGTAGCGGCCGCATCGACCGACGAGCCCACCGCGTCTTCCTCCAGCATCAGGGCGGACTGGCCGCCGGTCATCGCCAGGTAGACTTCGGCCAGGATCTCGGCATCCAACAAGGCTCCGTGCAGCTCCCGGTGGGCGTTGTTGACGTTATAGCGCTTGCACAAGGCATCCAGGCTGTTGCGCTGGCCGGGATGTTTCTTGCGCGCCATCGCCAGGGTATCCAGGACGGCGCAGTGGTCCGCCAGCGACTTCGGATGGCCCTGACGCTTCAGCTCGGCGTTGATGAAACCGGTATCGAAAGGCGCATTGTGGATGATGAGTTCGGCGCCGTCGACGAAGTTCAGGAAGTCGCCGACGACATCCTCGAAGTGCGGCTTGTCGGCGAGAAAGGCGTTGTCCAGGCCGTGAACCTCGACGGCACCCTGATCGATTTCGCGATCGGGGTTCAAATAGACATGGAAGCGACTGCCGGTGAGGCGGCGGTTGAGCACTTCCACGCAGCCGATTTCGATGATGCGATGGCCTTCCTCCGGCTCCAGGCCGGTGGTTTCCGTGTCGAGTACGATTTGTCTGGCCATGTTCAGCCTCTTTTCGCCCCGCTGTGGAGGCTGTCTATGCCTTTGTTCGCCAACCGGTCGGCGCGCTCGTTGCCGTCGTGTCCGGCGTGGCCCTTGACCCATTGCCAGCTCACCCGATGCGGCTTTTGCGCGGCCACCAGCCGTTGCCACAGATCCGCGTTTTTCACCGGCTCTTTGGATGCGGTCTTCCAGCCCCGGCGTATCCAGTTGGGCAGCCATTCGGTGATGCCCTTGGAGACATAGACCGAGTCGGTCACCACACAGACCGCGGAGGGACGGGTCAAGGCTTCCAGCCCGCGGATGGCCGCCATGAGTTCCATGCGGTTGTTGGTGGTGTCGGGCTCGCCGCCGCAGAGTTCCTTTTCCTTGCCCTTGTATTGCATCAGCACGCCCCAGCCGCCGGGCCCCGGATTGCCGCGGCAAGCGCCGTCGGTGTAGAGATAAACGATATCGGTCATGGAATCATTTGTATGGGAGGGCGGCCCGGGCGCAAGGCCGGACCGCTCGGCCCGACATAATACATACACCGAAGCGTATGCAGAATGGCCGGGAGCACCCCGTAAAAAAATGCCCGGTGTCTATCCGTGGTTTGATGCCCCGGCCCGGCCCCGTATAATCGCGCCCTTTATTCGGATATCCCCATGCATATCGACCGAGACGGCAACATGGAACTGACGGCCGAGGAGAATCAGGACCTGATGGATCAACTGGACATCGCCCCCGCCGATTACGACGACCCGCCAGTTGAGATCGAAAGCCTGGGCACCGAGGACAAGGTATCCCGCTTCCAGGCCACCAACACCCGCACCGGCAAATCGGTGGTCCTGGTGTTCGACCTGCTGGACGACTAGAACCCGGACTCCACCATCCTCCCCAACCAGAGTTACTCTATGGACATCACCGCCCTGCTCCACGCGCTCATACTCGGCATCGTCGAAGGATTGACCGAATTCCTCCCCATCTCCAGCACCGGGCACTTGATCCTGGCCGGCGACCTGCTCGGCTTCAATTCCGACAAGGGCAAGGTCTTCGAGATCTTCATCCAGTCCGGTGCCATCCTGGCGGTGTGCTGGGAATACCGAGCCAAGATCTACAGCGTACTCCGCGGCCTGTTCAGCGATCGCACGTCCCAGCGCTTCGTCGTCAACCTCATCATCGCCTTCATTCCGGCCGCGGTGCTGGGCCTGCTGTTCGGCAAGGCGGTGAAGGCGCATTTGTTCAGCCCCGTCCCGGTCGCCACCGCCTTCATCGTCGGCGCGTTCGTGATCCTCTGGGCCGAGCGCCGCGAACATGTGGTACGCATCCACTCGGTCGACGATCTCGATTGGAAGGACGCGTTGAAGCTCGGTATCGCCCAGACTTTCGCACTGATACCCGGCACCTCCCGCTCGGGCGCGACCATCGTCGGCGGACTGTTCTTCGGCCTGTCGCGCAAGGCGGCGACCGAGTTTTCGTTTTTCCTGGCGATCCCGACCCTGTTCGCCGCGACCGCTTACGATCTGTACAAGCACCGCGACATCTTGTCTTTCGACGACCTGGACCTGTTCGCGGTCGGCTTCGCCAGCGCATTCGTCAGCGCATTCCTGGCGGTACGCGGCCTGCTGCGCTACATCGTGCGGCACGACTTCACCGCCTTCGCCTGGTATCGCATCGCGTTCGGCGTGGCCGTACTGGTGACCGCTTATTTCGGACTGGTCGAATGGTCGCAATGACCGCCGGCCTTTACCGCGCCTGCCCCGGAAACCTTAAATGCCTTTGTTAGCCTGGATCGTCCTGTTCACCCTGCTGGGCGGCGTGTTGAGCGTATTGGCCGCCGCGCTGTTCCTGCTCACGCCCGACCGGCATCGTTCCCGGCTGTTGCCCCACGGCGTGAGCTTCGCGCTCGGCGCCCTGCTGAGCGTGGCGTTTATCGACCTGTTGCCGCACGCCCTGGAAAGCGCGGGACCGGCCGGCAGCGAAAGCCTTTTCGCCACCGTACTGACCGGCATACTGAGCTTCTTCCTGCTGGAAAAACTGCTGCTGTGGCGGCATTGCCATACCAGCGACTGTGAAGCCCACTTCGACATGGACGAGCACTTCCATCAACCGGCCGGCACCTTGATCGTGGTGGGCGACGGGATCCACAACTTCGTGGACGGCGTCCTGATCGCCGCGGCTTTCCTCACGGACATACACCTCGGCGTGGTCACGGCCCTCGCCGTGGCCGCCCATGAAATCCCACAGGAAGTCGGCGATTTCGCCATCCTGCTGCAATCCGGCTGCACGCGGAGCAAAGCCCTGCTGTTCAACATGCTGTCCAGCCTCGGCACCCTGATCGGCGGCCTGCTGGCCTATTTCAGCCTGGAAAGCCTGCACGGCGCGCTTCCGTACATCCTGGCCCTGGCCGCTTCCAGTTTCATCTACGTCTCGGTGGCCGACCTCATCCCCACCCTGCACAAGAAAACCCACCCGGAAGCGGTCGTTCAACAGATGACGCTGATTCTGGCGGGCGTCCTGCTGATCGCGACGGTGCACCACTATGCGCACGACTTCCAGCCGCCGGTGACTCGGGAACCCGTTGCCCACCCATGACCCCTTCCGGGAACGCCATCCCCGTCCGTAAAAATCCTGCTACCGGGGATGACAATTCCATGGCCAATCGGCGAAGTTTTGATTAGTATGTGAAAGCTTGACCGCAAACGCCGGTTTATTCCGCCCTTGCCCGGCACACCGGATGGGAGCGTCCCTCCAGCCCCTGCCCCCCGCAGGGTAGTGTCAAGCAAGCGCCATGTTTATCGTGGCGTCCCCTACAACGATTGAGGAGATTTCATAAAAATGAGCAAAATTGCTAAAAAGCTGATTGGTGTTGTTTTGGCTGGTTTCATCGGTTTAGCCGGTTCCGCTTTCGCGGCCGAGAATGCCGCTGGCGTCGTCGAACACACCGATCTGACCGTCAAGAGCATCAAGGCAGCGCTGGAAGCGGCCAAGGCCGGCAATGCGGCTGAAAGCCTTGCCAATATCAAGCAGGGCAGACAGCACTACAAGGAAATCACCGGTGACGCAGCCGGCAAGCCGCTGCAGGACGCCATCAAGGTTCTGCGGGAAGGCCAGGTCGCTTTGGAAGCCGGCGATACGAAGAAAGGCGCTGAGATCCTGACCGGCGTCGTTTCCTCTCTGGAAAAGATCCAGTCCGGCATCAAGAAATAAGGCGTTCAGGCGGGGCGTCGACCATGACGTCCGATAACGCCTAATGCCCCTGCTCCGTCCGCTTGCCGCTGGCAGTGCGGACGGGGACCCCACTTCCGCTCGAGCTCATTCCCTCAGCCGTCTCAGGCTCAACCACCCGCCCAAGCCCAGCGCGAGGCTCAAGGGCCAGAAATACAGTTCGTCGCGCGGCCGGTAATAACGCTTGTCTTTTTCCACCGGCTCCAACTCATCCAGCATGGCGTAAATCTCCGCCAGTTCCTCGGCGTTGCGCGCGCGGAAATAGCGCCCTCCGGTCTTCTCCGCCAAGGCGGTCATGGTCTTTTCATCCAGATCTTCCGACGGATTGACGCGGCGCGTGCCGAAGAAATCCCGCACCACCATTTCGTCCGCGCCCACCCCTATGGTGTAGATCTTCAGGCCTTCGCGCGCAGCCAGGTCGGCGGCCTGCAAAGGCTGAACCTCGCCCGCCGTGTTGGCGCCGTCGCTCAGCAGTATCAGCACCCGCTGGCCATCCGGATTGTCGCGCAGGCGCTTCACCGCCAGCCCGATGGCGTCGCCTATGGCGGTCTTTTCGCCGGCCAGGCCGATGGCGGCCTCGTCCAGCAGTGTACGCACGGTCTTGCGGTCGAAGGTGAACGGGGCCTGGAGATAGGCCCGGTCGCCGAACAGGATGAGGCCGAGGCGATCACCCACCCGCCGCTCGATGAACTGCCCCGCCACCGCCTGGGTGGCGGTAAGCCGGTCGACCTGACGCCCGTCCAGCATGAAGTCGCGTATCTCCATACTGCCGGACAAATCCACCGCCAGCATCAGATCGCGCCCACTGACCGATTGCTCGATAGGCTCGCCCAGCCATTGCGGCCGTGCGGCCGCGATCACCAGCAACAGCCAGGCGCTCACGGCGAGCGCAAACACCCAGCCCGGCCGAGCCTGCGCGGCCGTTCCGGTCTGCGGCAGGCTTTCCAGCTCATCGAGAAACGGCACCCGCAAGGGGGCGCGCGACAGTCCTTCCTCCGGCCGCAAATAGCGACGCACCAGCCACGGCAGCGGCAGGACCAGGAATACCCAGGGCCAGGCGAATTCCGTCATCGGGGCTTCGCTCCGCGTTTAATCCGGCGCGGCAAACGGCGGAACCAGGATCGACAAAGCGCGATCAATTCTGCCGGGTCCGTATCGCATTCGCGGCGGTAAGGAGACTCCAGCAACAAACGCCCCGCGCCCTCACTGAACCGCGGGTCACCGGAGGCCTCGGCCAGCCAGGCCAGCCAGGCTGCCCCGCTGAGGCCGGCGACCCGCTCCGGCGGATAAACGACCAGGCACACGCGGCGCAGCAAGACGGCCAGCAGCCTCAACTTCTCGGCGGCGGGGGCCTCGCTCTCCGATATTGCCGCCAACTCGCGCAGGGCCGCGGCGCGCAAGGCGGGCATGCGCCGGCGCCACAGCAACCATAGGCCCAGCAGACACAATCCCGTGACGGACGCAGCCAGCCACCACCACCCCGGTGCCGGCGGCCACCAAGAGATGGGAGGCGGCAGATGAATGTCGCGCAAAGGCAAATCCGGATTCATGCGCCAGCCCTCCCGGGATGTCCGTGCAAGACACTGCGCAGCGCGGTCCACGCTTCGTCGGTGGTCGAAACATTCGCGTGGCGCATGCCACACGCCCGGCTCAGGCGTTCGACTCGAGCCAGGCGCGCGGCATAATTCGCTGCATGAGCCTCGACCACGGACCGGGAGGAAATCAGGGTCAACTCGCGCCGGCCATCGCCGAATCGCAAGCGGCCGGCGGCGGGAAGCCGGCGCTCCAGCGGATCGCTGATCGAAATCAAGGCGACCTCGCAGTGCCGATGCAAGCGTATCAGGCCAGCCTCCCCGGTCGACGTCAGTCCCCGAAAGTCGCTCAGCACCACCACCAGACTGCCCGGACGCGCGTGGCGGGCCAGACGCGCCAAGGCCTCGTCCATGCCGGTTCCGGAATTTTCGGCAGGAGCCGCTGCCGACGCATCGACCAATTGCTGCAAGAAATGCAGCACGGCCTTGCGCCCGTGTTCCGGCTTGAACTCCTGGCTGCCCCCGGCACCGAACAACTGCCCACCGACCCGGTCGCTCTGGCGCAGGGCCGTCCAGGCCAGGAGCGCCGCCAGGCGAGCGGCCTGGACGAACTTGAACACGCCGCGGGTGGCGAAAAACATCGGCGCCCGCGTATCCACCGAAAGGAAAACCGGGCGTTCGCGCTCTTCGCGGAACAATTTGGTATGCGCCTTGCCCGTGCGCGCCGTCACCCGCCAGTCCAGATTACGCACATCGTCGCCGGCCATATAGGGCCGGGTCTCGTCGAACTCCATGCCTCGTCCCTTGAACGCGGAACGGTATTCGCCGCCCAGCGCCGCCCGTATGCCGGATCGATGCAGGCTGAGCCCGCCGACCTGCCGGCTCAGCCCTATGAGGGCGGGCAAACTCACGCGGGTGCGGTCCTCAACCGCGATATCCGAGGGTGTATGGGGCGCAAAAACCATGATGTCCTGAAAGCTCCAAGCAATAATCTGCGCCGCCTCTTACGACTCGCGGCGAGCTGTCCATGATACCAGCAGAGCCCACGGCCGAGACTGCAACCACGACAAAAGGACGGACCTGAACCCGATCGCCGGGCGCCCTCCTGATCCGTGTTACGGGGCGGTCTTGACGGGAGCGGCCGTAGCCAGTAGCATTCCGCGCTCTAAAGCTATCTCGGGGCGTAGCGCAGCCTGGTAGCGCACCTGTATGGGGTGCAGGTGGTCGGAGGTTCAAATCCTCTCGCCCCGACCAAATCAGTAAGTCAGTCACGAAAGCCGGAACCCCATTTCCGGCTTTTTCTTTTTCGCCCCCGCATTTGTCCCAACAGTATTTGAACCTTGATCATGGCTAGATGAGGGGCTTTTGCTCAGGATTGCTACACGCCGCCCGCTTCTCTTTGCTGCCGTGCATCCATTCCAAAGGCGCTGGCAAATGGGGCCTCCTCCGGCACATGCAGTGTCGTGAATTCAAACACAAGGGCAAGCCCCACAGCCGCAGCATGCTGATCTTGCGAAATTCAAAGCCGACAGTGGCCGATCAAAGGAACCGGTCTTCGGCTGAATCAGGACACTATCACCTTGTCCGTCCAGGTAACTCTGGCATAAGCGGGCAACGGCCGGAAATCCTTCTGAGACAAGCCGTATTTATCGGCGCAATTCAACTTCAGGCCGTCGAGCTGCTTCCATTTGGTATCGAGGACGAGAAGACTGCGGCCTTCGCCCGGGATGAGTAAATCGGGTTTGAGGCGAAACCAGTTCTGCTCCCTATCAGGGGCAATCTTCTTCCAGGATCGGCCGTACCCAAACTAGCGCACCCGCGCAGTAGCTCATCCCCAGGTCTAGGCGAACTCACTGGAAATCCTGCACATTGATTTGCGCCGAAATTTGACCCCGGCATTACACTGAAATCCGACCCGCCCAACGAACCGTCGCGTGGCTCAGGTCAGAATCTGGATTTCTAATTTTCCGGAATAGCCGCATATAAAGCGCGGACCAAGCCGTTCACGCATTGCGAAAGGCTTCACAGTTTTTTGACGCCCATGCCCATAGTGTTTCAGCACGCCTTGAGCCGTAACGGCCACGTATTGTTTGCCAGGCAAACTTTGAAAGTCCTTCGTAACCTATGGGCATGAGCATATGTACACCAACAACCGATATAGGGGCTCCGAGTCTTATCAACACGGCTGCCGGGAAAAGCCCGCGCACCGCCGTCCTATAGCCAGCGGCATCATCCTGGCTTTGGGCCTGGCACTGGGATCGACCCTGGCCGCCCCGGTCTTCGCGGAAGGCCGGCCCGTTTTTCCACTCCTGAAATTCCATGGCAAAGCCAGGGGCTCTGAAGCACTCCAGCGCTTAGGCAACAAATTGCCCGACGTGGCGGCCTGGTACCGTATGACGCCCGAGCGGCTGGCCGAAATTCTGGACAAAGACCGCAATGCCTGGCTGGATGAAACTGGGCATTTGCTGTTTATCGATGAATTCACCGCCCCGCCGCCGCCGGCCGGCACCGTTGCCACGACCGGCGGCACTGTCGGCGCAGCGCCGTATGCCCTGACCGATACTTTCTTGCTGCATAGCAAACCGGGATCTCAGCGCGTCCTCTATCTGGACTTCAACGGCCATACCACCACAGGAAGCGCATGGAATTCCGGCACCATCGCGGCCGACCCCTTCGATCTGGACGGCATACCTTCCGCGTTCAGCGATGCCGAACTGGAGCGCATCCAGTTCATCTGGCAGCGTGTGACCGAGGACTATGCACCCTTCGATATCGATGTGACCACCGAGGAACCCGCGGCGGATGCGCTCAATCGCACCAGCAGCACGGATCAGACTTACGGCAGCCGCGTGGTCGTCACCCGCAACAATTTCGGCGCCTGCACGAGTTGTGGCGGCATCGCCTATGTGGGCGTGTTCGATTATTTCTCATCGAGCAACCCGGCCTATTACCAGCCCGCTTGGGTGTTTTTTGACGCCTTGGGCGCTGGCAACGAAAAGTACGTGGCCGAGGCGATTTCCCACGAGGCTGGACATAACTTGGGCCTGAGTCATGATGGCACCTCCACCGTGGGCTATTACCAGGGGCATGGCACAGGTGCGACCGGCTGGGCGCCGATCATGGGTGTCGGCTATTACAAGGAACTGGTGCAATGGAGCAAGGGCGAATACCCGAATGCCAATAACTTCGAGGACGATTTCGCCGTCATCCAGACCAACGGCGCCGCGCTTAAAGCCGATGACGTAGGTAGTACTCTGGCCAGTGCCGCACCGCTCGCGGGTACCGCAGGCGGCGGTCTCGTTACGGTAAGTCAGGGCGGCCTGATCGAGCGCAGCACGGATCTCGACTATTTCAGCTTGTCCAGCGGTACCGGTCCCCTGCAGATCACGGTCACCCCCGACGCCCGCAGCCCGAATCTCGATGCGTCGATTGAACTGCTGGATGCGGCCGGCACCGTTATCGCCTCGGCCAACCCGGCGGACGCATTGAACGCGACGATTACAGCCGACATTCCGGCCGGGGGTTATTACCTGAAGATCAACGGTGTCGGCAAAGGCGATCTGACTTCCGGCTATTCCGACTATGCGAGCGTGGGGCATTACTCGATCAGCGGCACCTACGCCTCGTCAAATGCTGTCGCGCCCGTGGCGGTCGCCAGCGCCACACCGATCAGCGGTTATGCGCCGTTGAATGTCGGTTTTTCGAGCAATGGTTCCAGCGACGCGGATGGCTCCATCGTGAGCTACTTCTGGAATTTCGGTGACAGCACAAGTTCCGCCGAGGTCAATCCGCTCCATACCTATGCCACGCCCGGCACCTACAATCCGGTATTGACGGTGACCGACTCGCAAGGCTTGACCCATAGCACCAGCCTGGCGATCAGCGTCGCCCCAGACCCGTTGGTGAGCACGCTGCATGTCGATAACATCGCCCTGACCTCCAAAACTTCCAGGGCGGGCGGCAAAACCAACTACCAGTGCGTGGCCAGCGTCAGCGTGAAAAACTATGCCGGCGGGCTCACCAACGGCGCGGCGGTCAGCGGGAATTGGAGTGGCGTCACGACATCCAAGATCGTCACCGCCACCACCGGCACAAACGGGGTGGCGACCTTCACCAGCGCCAAGACCACGTCCCGCGGCACCTGTACCTTCAGCGTATCGGGTGTAACCTTGTCGGGGTGGACCTATGACGCCAAGCAAAACCTCGAAACCTCAGACAGTCTGACCTACTGACAATAATCGAGGGCTAATGGCGGGGCGACGGAAAAATATCCGTTGCCCCGGCTAGCCGCTCCGACGATACGGCAGCGGCGCCAAATGCGCTTTCCGCATCGACGGATTATTCAGCTGATCCGAGATCCCTGGTCAGCTGTCTTGGGGAGCGGGTTTTAGCTCGCGAAGATCGCGGCCTCGCATGCGAATAGCCCAGCCATAAACCACTTGGATATGGCGTGCCGTCAATAAGCTTTTCGCCTTTTCGTTTGGCCTTGATTACCTGCATTTTTCCCGGTCGGCTTGGCCACATCCCATCCCCGATATCATGGGGAATCATGAAAAATGACCCCGCCGTTTAACCGGCTTGCTCGAGCTAATGGCGAACCTCGACGCCATCGGGTAGGGCGACAGCCCTGGAACGCATCGCCGTCTTCGCCCCTATGGATTTTTTGGCGCTTTATTGACCGTCGTTACGTCTTATGTTTAGTTTCAAACAGGCCATCAGCAGATTATGTCTCTTCATCACCACCTCGCGATCGGCAGCGCTCGTCAATATCGGAATCTTCTCACCCTTTCATTGGGCACGATAAATGCCGCCACTTCGGGTTCGAACCCGCCTCGACGGGTGCGTTTTGCTAACCCCAGATGAGAGAAGATGAATGAAAAAAACTAGTTTTGTAGCCGGTCTGTTGATTCTGAGCGTCAACGCTGCCTTCGCCGAAGAAGCCCCCAAACCCCCGCTGGGCTTTTTCGTCACCAGCATCGGCCCTGGCAAGGGCGCCGACCTGGGTGGCTTGGCCGGTGCCGATGCCCATTGCCAGAAACTGGCCAGCGAAGTCGGCGCCGGCAACAGGACCTGGCGCGCCTATCTGAGCACGCAAGCTGACCGCAACCAGCCCGCCATCAATGCTCGCGACCGCATCGGCAAGGGACCGTGGGCCAATGCCAACGGCGCCATCGTCGCCAACGATCTGGCCCATCTGCACGGCGATACCGTGGAACTCGGCCAGCAGGGCAACAACGTCCATCGGCTGACCACGCTGACCGAAAAAGGCACGCCCATCAAAGGCGTGGGCGAAACGCCCAACCAGCACGATATCATCACCGGCTCCAAGCCCGACGGCCGCGCCTATACCGACGCCGCCGACCACACCTGCAAGAACTACACGAGCAGCGGCGAAGGCGTAGTCCGCGTCGGCCATTCCGACCGCACCAATCGCGGCGCCACCGGTGGCAACGTGTCCTGGAACTCCACCCACGACAGCCGCGGTTGCAGCCAGGAAAATCTGGTCAGCACCGGCGGCGCCGGCTACTTCTACTGCTTCGCCGCCGACTAATGACAGAGGCAAGCCCCCGGCTTCTCGGGGGACTTGCCCGGTCAAATCGAGTAGTCGTCAAGGAAGCCGTCCGGCGAGGCTACATCGAATACCGGCGCGGCCGGCGCAACGCCGGAGAAACTGAAGCCGAGCATGACCGTCATGGTGGGGCAAGGAAGAGGTGTTTGTTTGAACGGCCCCGACATCGCCCGACGACTAACAGTGGGACCGTGAGCGTCCTGAACACCATACCGGTCCCGGAACTTTCGGGCTGTTCGGCCGTGCTTAGCCAGGAGCGCTAACAAGGCGCAGACGGTATCTGCGGTCGGCACTTATTCCGGCCCCATCCTTAGGACTCAAGCTCGAATTCCGCGACCACCGGCGCGTGATCGGAGGGTCGTTCCAGCTTGCGCGGTTCCTTGTCTATCCAACAGCGTCGACACGCTTGGCGCAGGGCCGGACTGGCCAGGATCAAGTCGATGCGTAAGCCCAGGTTGCGACGGAAACCCGCGGCGCGGTAATCCCACCAGCTATAGCTGGCTTCAGATTGTTCGAACAGGCGGAAGGCATCGCTCAGCCCCAAGCCGAGCAGTTCCTTCAGCGCATCGCGTTCCGGCGTGCTGCACAGGATCTTCTCGCGCCAAGCGTCAGGATCGTAGACATCGCGGTCGTCCGGGGCGATGTTGAAATCACCCAGCACCACCACGTGCTCGTGCCGGCTCAGCTCTGCGGCGATGAAATTGCGCATCTTGGCCAGCCAATCCAGCTTGTAGGCATATTTGTCGGAGCCGACTTCGCTGCCGTTGGGCACGTACAGGTCGATCACCCGCAAGTTCCCGTACGTGGCGACCAGAATGCGGCGTTGGGGATCGTCCAGTCCCGGCACGTCGGTCAGCACGTCGGCAGCCGGGGCGCGGCTCAGTATGGCGACGCCGTTATAGGTCTTCTGCCCGCTGAAAACGACGTGATAGCCGGCTTGCGACAAGGCCTCGGCCGGGAAGTCGTCGTCGACCGTCTTGGTCTCCTGCAAGGCCAGGATGTCGGGTTGTGCGCTCGCCAACCAATCGAGAGCTTGCGGCAGGCGTACGCGCAGGGAGTTGACGTTCCAGGTGGCGATTTTCATGGCGAGGTTCAGCGAGAACGAGGAGGACGTACAGTTTAAAACAAGGCGGGCGCGATGGGCGCTAATGGCTTGTTTCCAGCTTACATCCGCGAGGCTAGCCCGAGCTCGCTCATCGAGCGGACTCGCATCATTGCCAGTGAGAAATACCGACCGGGACGGGATTGGCGGGAACGGACGAAGGTGCAGAGAGATTCGGATGTATGGTCATGACCGCCTGCCGGGAACCGTCGGGCGCGACACCCGCGTCGTGGAAGCGTATCGCAGTCCACCTGCCCGGATCCGCAGCCGTCTGGAAAATTTCGGCGGTTTCCACATAGACCGTGAGACCTGGAGCATAGTCTTCATAGTCCCGGAAGGGCTGGTCCGTCTCGATGGCGGCCATACCGGCCACCCGCCCCTCTATGGCGGTCTCCGATGCCACGTCCGCGAACGCGGACTCCTCATGGCCCAAGGTGTCCGCCCCGACGGGCCGGGAAGCGGGCACACCGTGGCCGCTACTTTCGGCGTCGCCCGGCGACGCCTTGAGATCGCGCAATGATGCTTCCTCGGGCAAACCGGCGTAAAGCAGGCTGGCCAGGATGGAGCCGGCGACGAGTACGACCAGTTGAGTTTTCATAGGGATGTCCCCGCAAGCTGGACCATGAGTCGATGATGGGCACAGCTTATCTAAGGAAAATCGGCATGGCAGTGAACTGTTTGGTGCCGCAAGTGTGAGAAATTCACACTTGCGGGCTTCCAACGCTAGGCGCCGGCATACGGACCGAACACCGGCAAGGCCACTACTCCGCTTTAGATGGAGCGCCCTCGAAAAACCGCTTGCCGTGATGGGCCCGGAATTTTTCTATCTTCTCCTTCAGTTTTTCCTGCTGCTCCGGCAAAAGGAGCTGATAAATCTCATGCTCCACCCGCGCGCGCTCCAGCGCCAGGTCGGCCACGGCTTTCGCGTGTTCGTTGCCGAGCGCCTGGGCCTTTTCCTCGGTGTAATCGGCCGACAAAGCCAGATTGCGCAGATCTTCCTGGCGCTTGCGCACCGCGTCGAACTTGGCCCGTACGGCCTCCTTCTGCGCCTTCCGTATCTCGCCTATCCGTGCGCGCTGTTCATCGGTCAAATTCAGATCTTTCAGAAAATGGCGGCCGAAGGCGGTGGGCCCTTCTATCCAATGCCCTGCGCCGTGTCCGACCGGCGGATGGTGAGGCTCGGCATTCAGTGAAAAAGGGAGGGCGAGGACGATGCCGGCGGCGAGCAAATAGGCCTTGTAGGTATTTCGGTTCATCTAACGTCTCCGTGTACATGGTGACTAAGGGGGCGGATGCGGCTCGCATTCCGCGATGCTTAGTCTGGGGCCGCGTTCGGTAAACGACGGTTAAGAAAATGTAAAACTGGGTAAAGCCCGACGGCCGCAACTTTCGATAAGCTTGGCCTCGGCTATCATCGCGCACCGCGATGATGCGAAACGGAACGGCGATGAAAATCCTATTGGTGGACGACGATATCGAACTCACCGAGATGCTCCGGGACTATCTCGGGCAGGAGGGCTACGAGGCAGCGGCGGCGCACGACGGAGAAACCGGCGTGACGGAAGCCTTGTCCGGCCGCTACGGCCTGGTGGTGCTGGACGTGATGATGCCGCGCATGAACGGCATCGAGGCATTGAGCCGCATCCGCCTGCACAGCCGCGTTCCGGTGCTGATGCTCACCGCCAAGGGCGACGACCTGGATCGCATCACCGGGCTCGAGCTGGGCGCCGACGATTATGTGCCCAAACCCTGCACGCCGCGGGAACTGGTGGCGCGTATACGGGCCATACAACGGCGCACCCAGGCGCGCGACACGACCGATAACGTTTCCGAGCGCCTAACGGCGGGCGCTCTGGTGATTTATCCGCTGAAGCGCGTCGCGGAATGGGAAGGGCTGGCGCTGGAACTGACCAGCACCGAATTCAATTTGCTGGAGGTGCTGGCCCGCAATGCCGGTCGCGTGGTCGAGAAACACGAGCTGTCCGAGCAGGGATTGGGCCGTCCTCTGGCCCGTTTCGATCGCAGCATCGACGTCCACATGAGCAGCCTCAGGCAGAAGCTGGGCCAGTTGCCGGACGGGCGCTCGTGCATCCTGACCGTCCGCGGCCGCGGCTATCAACTGGTCGGGACGTAATCGATGGGAAAACTGTTCTGGAAGTTTTTTTTCGCCTTTTGGCTCTCCCTGTTGACCGCCGGCGTAGGCGTAGGCACGGCGGTGTGGCTGCACAACGAAGCGCTCCGGGACCGCGACGAACCCGTCGTCAACCTGCACCGCTACACGGCGCCATTCGTCGGCGCGGCCGCGACCACGCTCAGGCATGGGGGAGTTTCGGCGCTGCGCGCATTATTGCTCGAACAGCGCGCAGAGCCGGCGCCTTCGGTCTATGCAGTGAACCCGGATGACGAGGACATACTGGGCCGCGACCTGCCAGCGGAACTCGTGGCGCAAGCCAGGCAAATCGCTCGGGACGGTAGCCATCCGCTCGAAGTGCGCCAGATTGCCGCCGACGATGGGCGCACCTACCTGCTCTTCGTGCCGGCCGGGGAAGCCCCCCTGACGCCGTTCAGGGGTGAGGCCTTCCATCGCCCTCCCCGCCTGGTGGCACGTTCGCCCGTGCTTCCCATCACCTCGGGCATCATCGCGAGTTTGCTCTTCAGCGCCTGGCTGGCTTGGTATCTGGCCAAGCCGATCCGAACCTTGCGCGCGGCTTTCGAAGGGCTGGCCAAGGGCAAGCTGGACACCCGGGTAAGCCATCTGATGGGCAGGCGGCGGGATGAATTGAGCGATCTGGGTACGGATTTCGATCACATGGCCGTGCAGGTCGGCTCCCTGGTCGACGCCCAGCGACGCTTGCTGCACGATGTGTCCCATGAACTGCGTTCCCCGTTGAGCCGCCTGCAGGCGGCCATCGGACTGGCGCGCCAACAGCCGGACAAAATGGAAACGACCCTGGCTCGGGTGGAACGCGAGTCCGAACGTCTGAACGATCTGGTCGGCGAACTGCTGGCCTTGTCCCGCCTGGAAGCGGGAGTGCCGGTGGCCAAGGACGAAGAATTCGATCTCGGCGAGCTACTCGCCGAAATCGTCGACGACGCGCGTTTCGAGGCCAAGGCGAAAGGCGTGTGGGTGAGCTTCGAACCCTCGGGAGAAATCCTCTTTCGCGGACAGGTGGAACTGATCCACCGGGCGCTGGAAAACGTCGTCCGCAATGCCGTCCAGCATACGCGCGCCGGAGGCACCGTCGAGGTACAGCTCACCTCGAAAGGCGGCTGGCTGAACCTGCTCGTGTGCGACGAGGGCCCCGGCGTACCCCCAGCGGAGTTGGCGAAAATATTCGTCCCTTTTTTCCGCGGCGAATCGCATCAAACGGGCGACGGCGTGGGCTTGGGGCTGGCGATCGCCCGCCTGGCGGTCGAATCCCACGACGGCAGCATCGCCGCCCGCAATCACGGAAAGGGCGGCCTGGAAGTCAGCATCCGCCTGCCCCTGCAAGACCAGCGTTGAACGCGCCCGGCCCTCCCGTACGGGCGGGGTTCAGATTTCCACCAGGGTGCTGAT
Source organism: Methylococcus sp. EFPC2 (assembly GCF_016925495.1). Lineage (NCBI taxonomy): Bacteria > Pseudomonadati > Pseudomonadota > Gammaproteobacteria > Methylococcales > Methylococcaceae > Methylococcus > Methylococcus sp. EFPC2. Next base: position 2,990,128 of record NZ_CP070491.1, read on the forward strand.
TTCGATCGCGCGCTGAGTCGGTACACGGAAAAAGGTGATGGAATTGGAGGCATTGCGGGTCATGAAGATGAACAAGCGCTCCTCCAGGGCATTCATTTCCGGCCTGGGCGAAGGGATGAGCGTTTCCCTGGCGAAATAGAAGTAAGTGTCGTCCGGATTCCAGTCGAAGCCATGCTGGTAGCTGAGCGCCATGCTGTATATCACGTTGGGCGCCTGGGTGAAGCCGATGTGGATGGTGATGCGGTAGAAATTCTGTCCGAGCTCTTCGATTTGCAGCCTGTCGTCCGCCGCGACATAGGGCACGTCGTGCGTCTCCACGGTAAGCAGGATGACCCGCTCGTGGATCATCTTGTTGAATTCCAGATTCTTCAGCAAGGCAAAAGGCAGGCTCACGTGCCGCGAATACAGAAACATCGCGGTACCCGGCACCCGCGGCGGCTGGTCGGCCTCGACCTGTGCCAGGAAGTCTTTCAACGAAACGGCGCCCTTCTGCAAACGCCAGTTGAGCACCTGTCGGCCCTTGCGCCAGGTTTTCATGATGAGGAACAGCAGAGCGCCGATCAGCAAGGGGAACCATCCGCCTTCGGCCAGCTTGACCGCATTGGCGGAGAGAAAGGACAAATCCACGGTGAGAAAGGACAGCAGGAAAATCAAGGCGGCCGGCAAGGACCATTTCCATACGTCCAGGGCGACGATGAAAGCCAGGGTGGTGTCTATGGCCATCGTGCCGGTGACGGCGAAACCATACGCCGACGCCAGATGACTGGACGACTGAAAGACCAGCACCAGCACGACGACGGCGACCAGCAGGAAACGGTTCACGTCCGGCGCGTAAATCTGGCCGATCTCCGATTCCGAAGTGTGGACGAAATGCTGGCGCGGCAAATAATCCAGCTGCACGGCCTGGCGGGTGATCGAAAAAGCGCCGGATATAACCGCCTGCGAGGCGATGATGGTCGCCAGGGTGGCCAGGCCGATCAATAGGTAGAGCATGTCCGGAGGGCATAGCAGGTAGAAGGGGTTGGCGACGGCGCTGGGCTCGCGCAGGATCAGCGCGGCCTGTCCCAGATAATTCAACAGCAGCGCGGGCATGACGAAACCTATCCAGCCCAGGCGTATGGGCCCCCGCCCGAAATGGCCCATGTCGGCGTACAGCGCTTCCGCCCCCGTCAGCGCCAGTACCACCGCGCCCAGGGCAAGAAACCCGTACCACTGATGATGGAACATGAAGTCGAAGGCGTAACGCGGGTGCAGGGCATCGACGATGTCCAGGTTCTGCGCCAGGCTGCGCGCACCCAGCCAGCCGATGACCACGAACCAAAGGCACATGATGGGGCCGAACAGTTTGCCGACGCGCTCGGTCCCCAGGCTCTGGAACAAAAACAAGCCGATCAGGACGGTGATGGTTATCGGAATGACATAAGGCTGCAGACTGGGCGCGGCCACTTCCAGGCCTTCCGCGGCGCTGAGCACCGAAATGGCGGGGGTGATCATGCCATCCCCGTAAAACAGCGCGGCGCCGAACAAGCCCAGGGTGGTGATGAAAGCCCGCTGACCGGGCCTATGCCGCTTGCGCAAGGCCAGCGCCATCAAGGCCATGATGCCGCCCTCGCCGCGGTTGTCGGCGCGCATCACGAAGATCACGTATTTCAGGCAAATGACGACGACCAGAGCCCAGAAAATCAGGGACACCGCGCCATAGACCGTGGCGGCATCGAGCGCCAGACCATGGGCCGGATTGAAAACCTCCTTCATGGTGTAAAGCGGGCTGGTACCGACATCGCCGTAGACCACGCCGATGGCACCCAGGGTGAGGGCGGGAAATCCCGATTTATGTTCTTTCCTTTCTGTGTCCGAAGACATGCAGGCCTCGTTGTGGTGGATAGTCTTAACGTTTCGTGGGCGGCGATTTTCCCATAGAATCGCTGGCACGTCGCAAGCTCGCGCTCACCTTCCGTTTTGTCGCAACGCGTTCCCCTCACATGCCTATAGAACCTTTTTCCTCGGTCGGCCTGCTGGTCCTGGCCATCTTCGCCGTCGGCATCCTGCTGATCATCCTGGAAGTCCAGATCGGCATGGACAAATTCAAGCCGGCCCTGCTGATGATGTCGACGGTGGCGGTCATCGGGATCTATTACTTCTTGACCGGCGAAGACCCCGACCGGATGAAAGGTTTTCACCTGATGCAGGCGGAAACCAAGGAAAGCCTTTTCGCCCTGATCGCCTTCATGGCGTTCATGTGGATGATCGTGGAGATCCTCAACGAGCGGAACGTGTTCGGCGCACTCAGCGAGTTTTTGATGGATCGGGGACTGGGACCGCGCGGACTGTTCTGGGCGACCGGGGCATTGGCCGCGCTGCTGAGCCCCTTCATCAGCAGCATCACCACCGCCATGGTGTTCGGACGCGCGGTGTGCGGCTTTTCGCGCGACACGCGTTACACCCATCTGGCGCTGTGCAACATCATCGTGGCGTCGAACAGCGGAGTCTGGTTCATCGGCACCTCCACCAGCCTCATGGTGATCCTGGCGGGCAAGATCGACATTCCCAGCCTGTTGGCCCTGCTGCCGGCGTCGATCGGCGGCTGGCTGCTGAGCGCCTGGGTCTTGCAGACGTTTTATATGGGCCGCGTGCTGCGCGACGGCCCGGTCATCGATACCCATGCGCCGCGGGAAGGCATGAAGCCGGGCGGCGCCGAACTGGCGTTCGTGTGTGCCCTGGCCATCGGCGGTGCCGTCATCCTCAATCTGAAGCTACAGGTGGACATCGAGTTCGCCCTGGGTTCCGGGCTGGGATTCGTGGCGCTCTATATCTGGTGGCTCAAGCGCAAAGGCATCGATGTGTCGCTGGACGTGCAGTTGCAGAAGGTCGAATGGAGCACGCTGATGTATTACATCGGCATCATCACCGGCATGGCGGCGCTCAACCACGTCGGCTGGCTGAGCTACATCGCCTGGCTCTACGAACATGAGTCGCCCTATCTGGTCAACATCCTGCTCGGTCTGGTATCGAGTATCATCGACAACAACCTGCTGGAAGCGGCGGCCATCATGTCCAATCCTCCCATGAATACGGATCAATGGGTGCTGAACGCCATGATGGTAGGCATAGGCGGCAGCTTGACCGTGGTGGGCTCGGCAGCCGGCGTGATGGCCATGTCCATCGAGAAGACTTACACCTTCGGCGTACACCTGCGTTTCCTGCCCGCGGTGCTGGTCAACTTTTTCGGCGCCCTGGGCATTTGGTACGTGCAGTTCGAGTGGCTGCGGGCTTGAATGGGGACAGGTTCTCCACCCCGGCTCGCCTATCGCACACCGCTTGATGGGGGAGTAGAGACATGGCCGAGCACATCCTCTTCCTGACGGGCAAGCTGGCGGAAAAACAGTTGCGCCAGATCCTGGCCGACATGCAGCCGGATTTCGAATACACCGTGCACCAGCTCGGCCTGTCGGTCGCCGCGCTGATGACCGCCGACATGATACAGCGCCGGCTCAAGGACACCTTCGGCGCCGACCGGGCTATCGTGCCGGGCCGTTGCCGGGGCGACCTGGACCAGTTGTCGCAAGCTATCGGCCTGCCCTTCGAGCGCGGCCCCGAGGAATTGCGCGACCTGCCGGAATATTTCGGCAAGCGGGCGAAGAAACCGGATCTGGCCCATTACGAGCTGCGCATCTTCGCCGAGATCACCGACGCTCCGCGCATGGAACTCGACGCCATCCTGCGCCAGGCGCAGGACTACCGCCGCGACGGCGCCGACGTCATCGACCTGGGCTGTCTGCCGGCCACGCCGTTCGATCACCTGGAACAGGCCGTGGGCCTGCTCAAGGCGGAGGGTTTCCGGGTCAGCGTGGACTCGCTGGAGACGGACGACCTGCTGCGCGGCGGCCGGGCCGGGGCCGACTATCTGCTCAGCCTGCACGAAGACAGCCTGTGGATCGCCGACGAGGTGGCGTCCACCCCCATATTGATCCCGGCCAGGCACGGCGATCTGGACTCGCTGGACCGCGCCATCGCCGGGATGCAGGCGAAGAACCGCGATTTCATCGTCGATCCCATCCTCGATCCCATCCATTTCGGTTTCGCCGATTCCCTCGTGCGCTACCACGAAACCCGCCGGCGCCACCCGGAGGTGGAAATCATGATGGGCGTGGGCAATCTCACCGAACTGACTCACGCCGACACGGTCGGCATCAACGCCATGCTGCTGGGCGTCTGCTCCGAGCTGGACGTGCGCGCCATCCTCGCCACCCAGGTCAGCAAGCATGCCCGGACGGCGGTGCGCGAGGCCGACCGGGCACGCCGCATCATGCACGCGGCCAAGGCTCTGAATACCCTGCCCAAGCACATCGACGACGGACTGATGGCCGTGCACGACCGCGCGCCCTTTCCCTACACCTTCGACGAATTGCAGGACCTGGGAAAGCAGATCAAGGATCCCAGCTACCGCATCCAGATCAGCCGCGAAGGCCTGCACATCTTCAACCGCGACGGCTTCCACTCCGCCACCGACCCCTTCGACCTCTATCCCAAGCTGGGCGTGGAACACGACGGCGGCCACGCCTTCTATCTGGGCGTGGAGCTGGGACGGGCGCAGATCGCCTGGCAGCTTGGTAAGCGCTACGCCCAGGACGAAGCCCTGAACTGGGGCTGTCTGCTCGAAACCACGGAGCCGACCGTCGATCCTCATGTTTACAAACAGGCCGGCTCGACCTTGCAGAAACCGGCTGACGTCCCTCACCCCGGCCCTCTCCCAAAGGGAGAGGGAGCGTAAACGTTCGCCGCGCGGACCTTTAAACTCGAATGATCCTGGAAACCATCGTCACCACTCAATCGGCCGAAGGGCTCGCCCACATCGCGCCCATGGGCGTGCACGTGGCCGGCGACGAATTCATCGTCATGCCTTTCAAGCCGTCCGCCACCCTGGACAATCTGCTGGCCACCGGCTGCGCCGTGTTCAACCACACCGATGACGTGCGGGTGTTCGCCGGCTGCCTGACCGGCCGGCGGGACTGGCCCCTGAGCCCGGCCGAGCGCGTAGCCTGCCCGCGGCTGAGCGTAACGCTCACCCACGTCGAGCTGGAACTGGCCCGAGTCGAAGACGACGAGCTGCGGCCGCGCCTTTATTGCCGCGCCATCCATCAGGTTCAACACGGGCCTTTCCAGGGCTACAACCGGGCCCAGTTCGCCGTGCTGGAGGCCGCCATCCTCGCCAGCCGTCTGGGCCGGCTACCGTGGAGCAAGATAGACGCGGAGCTGGATTATTTGAAAATAGGCCTGGAGAAATGCGCCGGCGAACGGGAGTTGCAAGCCTGGGGCTGGCTGATGGAAAAGATCGAAGCGGAGCGGCCCGCATGAGCGGCCTGCTCGCGAGCGTGAAAAATCTCGCCGAAGCACGCCTCGTGCTGGAAGCCGGCGCCGACATCGTCGACCTGAAGAACCCGGCGCAAGGTGCCCTTGGAGCCCTTCCGCTCGACGAGGTGCGCGCCATCGTGCGCGAACTGGGCGGACAGCGTCCCCTCAGCGCCACCGTCGGCGATCTGCCTATGCAGCCCGAAACCGTCGAGCAAGCCGTGCGCGACATGGCGGCGACCGGCGTGGACTACGTCAAGATCGGTTTCTTCCCCGGCGGAGACTGGTCCGGCGTTATCCAGGCCCTCACACCGCAGGCCCGGCAGGGGAAGCGTCTGATCGCCGTGCTGTTCGGCGACGACCGGCCCGAGCTCCGCTGGGTCGGCGAATTGGCCAAGGCCGGCTTCACCGGCACGATGCTCGATACCCGCGACAAGACGGGCGGCTCGCTCACCCGCCGCTGCCCGCCGGATTATCTGGAAGAATTCGCCGCCACCGCCCGCGAACTGGGTCTGCTGTGCGGCCTGGCCGGTTCGCTGCGACGCGCAGACATCGAGGTGCTCCTGCCCCTGCAGCCCGACTACCTGGGATTCCGAGGCGCACTGTGCCGCCGGCATGATCGCACCGACGCACTGGACCCTGCGGCCCTGGAGGAATTGCGGGTTCTCATCGCTCATGCGGAGGTTCCGCTCTGATGCAGCGATGCGTTTGGCTTGATCGACGGGCCATCCCGCAGGCGCTGGCGCAACCCGTTGCGGATGCGGTGCTGGCACGACCTCCGCTTTAGTAGGAAACTACATTCCCAAGCGCCCGTTCCTCGACCTCGGGCACTCGCCTCCTCAACTGACGCGATTTTCTTCATGACCAGGTTTTCTTCCTCCGCATGCCTAGCCGGTCTGGCGACGCTATTCCTAGTGCTGGCCGGCAGCGCCATGGCCGAGACCGCTTCCGAAGCCGCTTCCAAAATTCTGGATCTTACGCGGCATCCCGTCGGCTTCGGCGCCATCGGCATCTTCGGCGTGGCCTACATGCTGGCCATGGTGGAAGAAGTCACGGACCTGAGGAAATCCAAGCCCATGGTGTTTGCCGCCAGTGCGATCTGGATGCTGATCGCCGTCGTCTATGCCGTCAACGATTTTGGCGAGGAGGTCGGACACGCGTTCCGCTCCGGCCTGGAAGGCTATGCCGAGCTGTTCCTGTTTCTGATGGTGTCCATGGCCTACCTCAACGCCATGGAGGAGCGCGGGGTGTTCGACACACTGAGGGTCTGGCTGCTCAGCAAGGGTTTCCAGTACCGCTCGCTGTTCTGGATCACCGGCATTCTCTCCTTCGCCATGTCTTCGGTGCTCAACAACCTGACCACGGCGCTGCTGATGGGCACGGTGCTGATGGCGGTCGGCAAGGAAAATCGGCGTTTCGTCACCGTCGCCTGCGTCAACGTGGTGGTCGCCACTAACGCCGGCGGTTCGTTCAGCCCCTTCGGCGACATCACCACGCTGCTGGTCTGGCAGAAAGGCGTGGTGCCGTTCGCCGATTTCTTCTCGCTGCTGGTCCCCTCCATCGTCAATTTCGTGCTGCCCGCGGCGGTCATGCACGCCTTCATCCCCAAGGCCAAGCCCGCCGCCTCCAGCGACCAGCCGCAGATGAAGCGGGGCGCCAAGTTCATCATCTTCCTGTTCGTGCTCACCATCGTCACCGCGGTGTGTTTCGAAAACTTCCTCAGGCTGCCGCCCGTCGCGGGCATGCTCGCCGGCCTGACCTATCTGAAGTTTTTCAGTTTTTACCTGCAAAAGCGGTCCGATCGGCAGGAGAAGGCCGAGGCGAGTGACGAATTCGGCGTATTGCCTCCCGGCGGCGATCAGCAGAGCTTCGATGTATTCAAGAACGTGGCCCAGTTGGAGTGGGATACCCTGCTGTTTTTCTACGGGGTGATGATGAGCGTCGCCGGCCTGAGTTTCATGGGGTATCTGACCTTGGCATCCAATGTGCTTTACGGCGACATCAGCCCGACCGTGGCCAACATCCTCATCGGCATCTTCTCGGCCTTCATCGACAACGGAACCATCATGTTTGCCGTCCTCACCATGCACCCGGACATTTCCCAGGGGCAGTGGCTGCTGGTCACCCTGACTGCCGGCGTCGGCGGCAGCCTGCTGGCGATCGGCTCGGCCGCCGGGGTGGGGCTGATGGGCCAGGCCAAGGGCGTCTATACCTTCAGCAGCCACCTGAAATGGATGCCGGTGATCCTGCTCGGCTACTTCGGCAGCATCGCCGCGCACTTTCTCATCAATGGCCGGTATTTCTAAGGAGCCCCCGAACGACGACTCCATCGCGGCGAGATGGTTAACCGTGAACGGAATCGGCTTGTTCAGAGGCTCCCTGGTCAGCTTCGCCGGCTGAACTTCACGACAGGCAGCGGCACACCGCGAGGGGAACTACCGGATGGCCCGGCAGCCGCCTGATCCACCTAATCGGCAGTGGCAAATATCACCGCATTGAAATCGGCGGACGGCGTTTGATTGATTCCGCTGTTTGTGACGGTCAGCAGGAAGGTCGAGGTCTGGGTGATGGGCGGAATGTTGACCACGATTTCGGTCGCGGAATGGCGGACGACCTCCAGGTTTTTACCGCCCAGCTTGACACTGGGTGCTTCATTTCCGAAGTTCGTGCCTACGATGGTCATTACATTCTTTTGATGGTCGACCGAGGTGCTCAGCACGATCGGCGCCGGCGCCCTGATGCCTCCGGAAGTGCCGCGGCCGGCCATGCCGGCCCCCGACCAGGCCGACAGGACGACCAGCAGGATGGGTAGTGCAATACGACTCGCTTTCTTCATGTTCATCTCCCGATATGCCGTTGACTCCGGGCTCCGACCCTCCGTCCGGTCGGAACTCCCCGAGGGGCTTACACCGTAGGGCAGTCGAACGATTTTAGAAATCGGGAAACCTCTGGTTTTACCCAGGCAAATCCCTTAGGCAAATTTCGTAGACTGGACATACCTACACGTCAGACTTGCTTTTCCACCCACTGGACGGCGAACTTGAACAGCTGACTCGACGAGGGTATCCCCAATTTGATTTTGATGGCCGCCCGGTGCGTCTCGATCGTCTTGATGCTGCGGTTCAATTGCCGGGCGATCTGGTTGGTGGTCAAGCCCATGCCCATCAGATGCAGGATTTCGAACTCGCGGTCACTGAGACTGGCGACGGGATGCTCCCCGTTGGCTCCGCGGTTGCCCGTGAGCCCGGACAGGATCAAGGTCTGCATGGAGGGGCTCAGGTAGATCCCGCCATCGAGTATCTGGCGCAGCGCTTGAAGAATGCTCTGGATGGCTTCCTGTTTCATGATGTAGCCTTTCGCACCGGCACGCAGGGCGCGTTCACCGTATACCGACTCTTCATGCATGGAAATCACCAGCACGGGGAAATCGCCATAACGCTGTTTGAGCGCCTTGATCAGTTCGATGCCGGACAGGCCCGGCAGGGAAATGTCCACGATGGCCAGGTCGTGGCGGCAGGCCTCCATAGCAGCAAAAGCCTGTTCGGCGTTTTCGGCTTCGCAGCACAAATGCAGGTCGGGCTGCGAGTTGATGAGCTGGGCAACGCCCTGGCGGACGATGGGATGATCGTCGACGATCAGAATTCTGGCTTTGGATTCCGTGCTCCGGTAATGTGCTGACACGGCTAGCTCCAGTATTTTTCCGTCACCACGACGTGGGTGCCGCCCTCGCAATTTCGCTGCACATCGACGGCCGCGCCGATGACGTTCGCACGGTACTCCATGATATGTAAACCGAGGCCCGACGAGTTGTCCATCTGCTCGATCGCAATCCCGCAGCCGTTGTCCCGGACGGATAAGCGGTAGCTCCCCTCGCCCCAGGGCGAAAGCTCGATGGCTATCTGCGTGGCCTTGCCATGGCGAATGGCGTTGCCTATCGCTTCCTGAACGATCCGAAACAGATTGATGGCGACCAGATCGTCGCTGACATCGGCGCCGTGCTCCCCGAAAAACCTGCATTGCACTCCGTAGCGGCGGGCGGTGTCCTTGGCCAATTGATCCAGTGCACTGTGCAGATCACCGGCCTCGAAGGGCGTTTGCCATAATCCCCGGGCCAGCGAGCGGGTCATCACGATGGCCTCGTTAACCAGGCGCGCAAGCTCCTGGGCGGCGCGGCTTTCTCCGGGCGACTGGCCGCTGAGCCGTTCCGCCAGCGCCTGGCCGAGAAAGGCGATGCCGGTCAGATGCTGGCCCAGACTGTCGTGCAATTCCTGACCTATGGTTTTGCGCTCGTATTCGCTGATCTGGATGACTTCGTGTTCGAGGCGCTGGCGCAAGACCATTTCGTTGCGGAGCTTGCGGTTGGCCTCCAGCAGGTTCTGGGTTCGCTGCACCACCTAGACCTCCAGTTGATTCCGAGCGTGCAGGCGCTCCTCGTGGGACGCCCCCAGCAAGAGCCCCGTGACGGTGATGGGCGTCGAGAACACCCACCAGCGGAACAGGCTGTCGGTGGCCGAAGCCACCACGAAAGGCCCGCTGCGATGGGTCGTCGCCAGCAGCATCAGCAAGGAAGACACCAGGGTAACGGCGGTGGCGCCGCGCTGCCCGAAACGCAAGGCCGCCCAGATCGACAGCGGAAAAACGGCCAGCGCGGCCGGATAAAGACCGTGACCGGCGAACGCCCGGCCGCCGAAAACGATCCACATGGCCATCAGCAAGGTCAGTACCAAAGTGGACGCTTCAAGGACGCGCGGCAGCGATAACCGGGAAGGGGGCGATGTCGCCCATGTCAGCAGCAAGGGACCGGCGATATAGGCGCCCGTCGTGTCGCCCATCCACCAGACCAGCAAGGTCCAGGGGGCATCGCCCGGCGCTATGACTCCACCCATGACCAGGCAGCCTACGCCGATGAGCGCGCTGATACCCGCTGCGACGGCCGCAACCAGGAGGAAGCTGAAAACGTCCTTGAGGCTGTCCAAGCCGTACCGCAAGCGCACTACCCGCTCCAGCAAGACCGCCGCCGTCACCGCCTCCAGGGTATTTCCCAGGCTGATGCCCGATACGACGGGGAGAGACAGTCCGGTGTCCCAATTGGCCAGGAATGCACCCACGGTAACGCCCGGCCATACCGCCGTGCCGAATTTCAGCAGGGCCGCCAGCGCGATGCCGCTGGGCAGCCAGGCGAGACTGACGGTGCCCGCCACGACGGAGTACATCAAACCTAGCTTGGCGGCGATGAAATAGACCAGTAAGACCGCCACGGTCACGCACGCCCACATGGCGGGGCTGCGCGAGTCTGCGGCCATCGGGTCTGGCGGGGACAATAGGTTCCGGATCGACACGTTTTCGCCCCCGGCATGTGTTTTGGTTCCGGCCTGGCCATCGCGTCGGATTCTCGCTCATCGCCGCTCCCGCGGCGCCAGGCCACCGGCGAAGACTATCGCGCCGGACGCTTTGCCGGAACCCCTTGCACCGTTCACAAGCCGTTTCCGATCACTCGCGCGCGAGGCTCGCGTCGAGCGGCCTCGAAATCTATTCCGGTGCCCTGAAACACCAATGCCACGGCTCGTAGTCGTAGCCGCAGGCATTGCCTCTGGGATAGGACAGGTGGAACCCGAAACGTCCGGCCTGGCTCGCCAGCCAGCGGAATGCCGGGGTTTCCTCGAACGACTCTTCGAGCAGGGGGCTGCCGGGTGTGGAAACGTCGACCGCGCAACCGGTGTGATGCTCGCTGTAACCGGGCGGTGCGGACACGCTCAGGATGTCCGCGACCGCCAATCCGGCATCGAGCTTGCGCCGGACGATTTCTTCCTGCCGCCCGACGCTGCGGAAGGCGGAGACGATGAACAGCGGGATGCCGTCGTCGAGCGCCGCCTGCTTGAGGCCGCGCCACGCGCCGGCTGCCTCCGGTATCAGAAGGTGCTCCCTGCCGTCGTCGCCAGTTTCGACCACCTCCAGGCTCTCCGCCTCCGGATAAATCCGCAGACCACGAGCGGTCAGATCCGCCGGGGTCAGGCCGAGTCGTTCGAGAATGGTATCGGCACCGGCACCGCAGGTATTCCGAGCTTCTATCTTGGTCATGTTGGCTACCGCTTGTCGGCCTCTCAGATCGCTACCGGGCGATGAGCACTTCGTTGACTTGTATGAGCGGGACGATGTCCGTGTAGTTGGGCATGTCGCCCTGGAGCACAGCCGCGTGGGGCGTGTAAGCCGCCAGGAAACTTTCGAGCGCGTCGAACAGGAAATGGCACATCGCGACATAGGCCGGTTCCGCTCCCGGAACGGCGCCGCCTACTCCCTGCTCCACGCTGACGCCCCGGTAGCCGGGGTGCACGCTCAACAGGTCGATGGACATCGGCATGTGTCTTTCGACGTAATAGCGAAAATCGAACCGTGCGCCTTCATTGTTCGGGTACAGAATGCTGATTTTTATCATCGAGGTCTCGGCTAAGGGGCGACCGTGGAGGGGATCATGATGCCGGCATTCTCCCTCGCGACTAGCCGCCATCCAATACCCAGTCCAGGACTTTTTCTTCCAACGCGGCGAACTCCGCCGAACCTCGCCGCCTCGGGCGGGATAAGGCTATCGGGAGATCGTGCGCGATGGCGCCGTCTTTCAGCATCAGGATGCGATCGGCCAAGGCCACGGCTTCGGCCACGTCGTGGGTGACGAGCAGGACGGTGCAGCGGCGCCGCAGCCACAGGTTTTCGAGCAGCCGCTGCATCTCGATACGGGTCAAGGCATCCAGCGCACCCAAGGGTTCGTCCAGCAGCAGCAAGCCGGGCCGGCGCACCACGGCGCGCGCCAATGCGACCCGCTGGCGTTGGCCACCCGACAGCGTCGCCGGCCAATCCCGCGCGCGCGACTCCAGGCCGACCTGCTGCAAGGCCAGGCCGGCGGCTTCCCGCCAGTTTCCTTCCAGCCCCAAGCCGACGTTGTCCAAGACCCGCTTCCACGGCAGCAAACGCGCCTCCTGAAACAGGACGCACGTCCCGCGTGGGTCCGTAGCGCTATCGCCGATGTGGATGCGGCCGGAATCGGCCGACTCCAGTCCGGCGACCAGACGCAACAGCGTGCTCTTGCCGCAGCCGCTGCGACCCACCACCGCGACGAACTGCCCGGCGGGTATCGCGACATCCAGACCCTTCAACACGGGACAGCCGGCGTAGCGCTTGACCACGCCCTCCAGGCGTACCGAACTGCCGACGCTTTCCGCCAAGCTGGGATCGGGCATCGGTATCAGCGGCGATAAGCCGGATGCCAGGCCAGCAAGCGCCGTTCCAGGCCATGCGCGGCCCAGTCCGCCAGCTTGCCCAACAGGGCGTAGATGAGGATGGACAAGACCACCACATCGGTCTGCATGAATTCCCGTGCGTTCATGGCGAGATAGCCGATGCCGGAACTGCTGGCGACGGTTTCGGCGACGATCAGGGTGATCCACATGATCCCCAGCGCATAGCGAACGCCGACCAGGATGGAAGGCAGCGCGCCGGGGAACAATACATCGCGGAACAGCCCGTACCCGCTCAGGCCGTAGCTGCGCGCCATCTCCACCAATTGCGGATCCACGGTTTTCAGACCCATCAGGGTGTTGACGTAAACCGGGAAGAACACGCCCAGCACCACCAGCAGTATCTTGGTCTCCTCGCCGATGCCGAACCACAGGATGAGCAGCGGCAGCAGGGCGAGATGGGGAATGTTGCGCAGCATTTGCAGGGAAGTATCCAGCAAGCGCTCGGCCCATGACATCCAGCCGTTGCACAAACCCAGCGCGAAGCCCAGGCTGCCGCCGACGACGAAACCGCTCAAGGCGCGGGCCGCACTGACGGCGACATGCTGGGCCAGTTCGCCGGAACGCAGCAGGCCGAACAAGGCGGTGATTACCTCCTCCGGCGACGGGAGTATCTGGCCGTCCAGCCAGCCGAGGCGCGCGCTGGTTTCCCAAACGATCAGCAGCGCGAGCGGCAGCAACCAGGGCGTCAGGAAAGCGACGCGGCCGCTCATCCCGTCTTGGCCTTGAGTTCCACCTTGCCGGTGTCGCCCACGGGACTCAGATGGAATACCGGTTCGGCCGCGGTCTGTCCGGCGGTTCGACTGACCGGCAAAAGCGGAAACAGCAATTCCGCCACCCGGTAGGCCTCTTCCAGATGCGGATAGCCAGACAACACGAAGGTGTCGATGCCTAGATCGGCATATTCCTGCAAACGGGCGGCGACGGTCTGCGGGTCGCCCACCAGGGCGGTGCCCGCCCCACCGCGCACCAAACCCACCCCGGCCCACAGATTGGGCGCGACTTCCAGCCTGTCGCGGGAACCGCCGTGCAACTGGGTCATGCGGCGCTGCCCCTCGGAGTCCGACTGAGCGTAGGCGCGCAGCGCCGCGGCGATGGCTTCATCGCCGACATGACGGATGAGTGCTTCGGCCGCGTCCCAGGCCTCCCGTTCGGTTTCCCGGACGATCACATGGATGCGCAGGCCATAGCGCAAGACGCGTCCGAACCGCTCGGCCCGTATACGCAGGTCGGCAATTTTTCGCGCCACGTCTGCAACCGGCTCGCCCCAACTGAGATAGTGATCGACATGCTCCGCGGCGACCGCGTGGGCCGCCGGCGACGAGCCGCCGAAATACAGCGGCGGATGAGGCGTCTGGGCCGGCGGGAAGGCGAGCTTGGCGCTCTCGACGCGGAGGTATCGGCCGGCAAAACTCACGTCGGCGCCCGCCATCAAGTCCTTCCAGATGGTCAGGAATTCGGCCGTCAGTTCGTAGCGCTGATCGTGCTCCAGGAATAGTCCATCGCCAGCCAGTTCCGCCGGATTGCCGCCGGCCACCACGTTGATGAGCAAGCGTCCGCCGGACAGGCGGTCCAGGGTGGCGGCCATGCGCGCCGCGACGGTGGGCGTCGTCAGTCCCGGCCGCACCGCGACCAGAAAGCGCAGGTTTTCGGTGACCGGGATGAGGGCGGAGGCCACGACCCAGGGGTCTTCGCAGGTCACCCCGGTCGGGATCAGCACGCCGCCGTAACCCAGGCTGTCGGCGGCCTGCGCCACCTGGCGCAGATAGGTGTAATCGACAGCGCGGGCGCCTTGCGGCGTGCCGAGATAGCGGCCGTCGCCGTGGGTGGGCAAGAACCAGAACAAATTCACTTCGCGCCATCCCCATGCGGTGCGGCATCGGCCACCCGTATCGGCCGGGGCAACAGCCCCTGGCCGTGCAGGGTGTCGGCGACGGCCTGCTGCGCAGATGCCAGCGCGGCGTCGGCCGGGTGCAAGCCGTAACCGCGGCGCGACAAGGCCCGCTTCAAAGCCGGCTTGCCCACGTTGAGCTGGCGGTCGAGGAGTTCGGCGGCTTCGTCCGGATGGCCATGCACCCAGGTGTCGACGTCGCCGATTTCATCCAGAAGGATGCGCGTCAGCTCGGGATAACGGTCGGCGAAATCGCGCGACGAGGTGTAGATCTCGTGGTTCGCCACCAATCCCTTGCCGTCGGCCAGCACCCGCGCCGGCAGGCTTTCCTGCGCGGCGGCCAGATGGAAGTCCCACACCGCCCAGGCGTCCACGGCACCGGTGGCGAAGGCGGCGCGCGCTTCCGCCGGCAACAGGTAGACCGGCTGGATGTCTTTCCAGCCCAGATGTGCCGATTCCAGCGCCTTGATCAGCAGGTAATGGGCATTCGATCCGCGCGACACGGCCACTTTGCGGCCCTTGAGATCCTCCAGCCTGCTGATGTCGGAATCCTTGCGCACCAGCACGGCCTCGCCTTCCGGCGACGGTTCTTCGTAGCCCACGTAGGCCAGTTTGGAACCTCGCGCCGCCAGCGCGAACACCGGCGGGGTTTCACCCGTGGCGGCGATGTCCAGATGACCGGCATTCAAGGCTTCCAGCATGGGCGGGCCGAAGCTGAATTCCGCCCAGCGCACCGCGACGTTCAGCGCCTTGAGCCGCTGCTCCAACTGGCCTCGGGCTTTCACGAGTATCAGTGTGCCGTATTTCTGGTAGCCGATGCGCACCTCGGCGGGTCTGGCGGGGAGCCCGTCCGCCGCCTGCGCCCGGCAGACCGGCGCAAGCAATAGGCCTAACAGCGCCGCCACATAAATGGCCGGCAAACGGCTCCGGCCCCTGATACCGTCCCCAAGGTCAAATGTATGATTCATGCGCTTGCTCATCGATTTCCGAGTACCCGTGCCAGACGACACCCGGCCTTAGAAGCCATGTTCGTGCCATCGTTCAAGTCTTTGTTTCGGCGACGCGCGATAAACACCGCTGTCGCTCACGAGGCACTGGCCGGAGCCATCTGTTGCTGAACCAGCAGCCGTTGCGCATCACGCGGGTTTCAGCACCAGCGGTCCGCCTTCGAGATAAGCATCCGTGCACGACTCATCATGTATGACTCCGAGAACTCCATATTCTCCGCGTTTTCGTCTACGGCCCAAAACTCGCTCGCCGTAGATATGAGCGGTGCGGTTCGCAAGCTCACCGCACCCTATGGCCCTGCCATCGTGTGGACTGCTGACCTGGAAACCGCTGCGCAAAATTAGCTTGGGTTTTATCTAGATTCGGTTTGTAGCTGGGCGGCCTATATTGTCTCAAGCCATCCTCATAAAACGGCATAAAACGCGATATCTTCGCGCGAATCGTGTCTGCCCCGTTTCCCGCAATTTTTTGCTCCCGAAATCGGATGGGACCCATTTCGGGTTTCGCAAATGATGGCGACGCTCCCGGTAGCGACTTCAAGCCGTTGCCGTACGCCAGACGCGAACGATGCGCTTCCCTTCGGTTAGCGCATCCTATGGCCCCATGGTGGGACTATCGCTCATCGTCTATCTGCGCATGCGCGATACAAGCCGCCACAGCCTGATCGTCAAGGATTGAAAGGGTCGTGATATTTCTCGTTCGGCTGCGCCACTATGAGGCTGCTGCAGTCAGAATTTGGCCTATTTGACTAATGCAATCTCCCTAGACCGGTATGGCCACGCAAGACATATGCAGGACGGTCGCCGCTCTCATTAAGTCCCAATAAATTCCGGTTTTTTGCCAGCGGGTTTGTTCGTGACCGCTCCCGAAAGCGCACAACACTCATTTCTACTTTTGCATTGCTTGACGGACTTTTCTCTCGCCATCATCATGAACCTTCCAATAAGCCGACATTTTGTCCGCTGTATTACTTGTTTTTACAGTTCGATCGAGTGTCCTATCCGCTAAGGGAATCAATATGAAAACGACCTATGTGATCGTCATCGCGGTGCATAGTTCACAGGGCGATAATGAAGAGGTTGATCGTGGCGCGGCCCAGCTCAAGGAACGATACGGAGCATTCGTCGTCGTTGTCGAGCAACCGGCGCTTCCCAGTTCTTCACAATGGGAGGATTACATCAACAAGCATGAGAAACTGCGTCAATTTAACTATTGTATCGGCAATACGACCGCCGATCTCGACAAGGACCAGACTATCGGCGTCTATATCGTGTCCCATGGTGGTACCGGCAGGGTCGCGGGCCTCACCGGAGAACAATGGGCCGCGCTCATCAAGGCGATGGGATTTACCAAAATACATAAACTCTGCGTGGTAACCTGCTACGGCGCGTCCGGAGGAACTGCAAGCGTCATCCATGGCTTGTGTAGCGCGCTCCAACCCCAGTTAACCCCCATGATCGCGGGGTATGACGGATACGTCAGCATCTTATATCAAGGCGAAAATACGCCGGCACAAGTCAATACCAACCTGGCCGCGAAAAGACCCAACCAAGGGACGTACATTAGAGGGGAGGAATTGGAACAGATTAAAATGCGTGCGCAAAAGATTGTGCAGCTGAAAGGGGGCAACGATAGGGTAACCGGAACCAAGGCCCTCCTAAAACCACAGAGTGATGAAATCAAGGAAATAGTGAAGATCGTATATCAATACAAGGACGGTCAGGTGAGGGTTGTACCCTTAAGTAAGTGGACCGACAAGGGGAAATAGCCCGCGTAGGTTGCAATAGCGGCGTCATTGCGTATTGCACCGAATGAGGTTTCATACGGCGTAATACGGCTTCGCCTATTCCGCCCTACGCGGGCTAATCGGCTGGATATACCGAAACTTCCAAGGAAGCGCGAATCTTTGCGAAGCAAGCGGTCTCATCAATCCAAACTGTGCAGTTAACATTCGGATTGAAGACTGCTATTCGAACAACTGGCTTGCATAACGCGATAATGCTCTCGAAAGGTTCACACGCCTTGATGAGTGCCCTCAATAATTCATTGAGCATCAATCCGTTGCTTTTATCTAGCCGAAGAACAATACCCCAGCCGTTCTCTGACCTATCCTCGATCAAGAAATTGGACTTAAGGTGGTCAATTTCATCAATCGACAAGGATGTTGGCTCCCTTAGCGACAATTCAACATCGAAACTTGGCCCAGTCATTTCAGCCACCTTGATCTCTTAGTTCGTCCGATCTCAATAAGCATCACTTGGAGTCAGCCACCAGGGAATTAACCATTCAAGCAGTTCTGGGTCCACCTCTCCACTTTCGTCCCGCCGCCTTTTGCTGTCGGGGCCAGGCTCGCCTTGTTTTTTCCAATCATCACAAAGCGCCTTTGCCTCTTCCTTGTCTAAATCCGGATCATCAGGACGTTTGAACTTTCGGTGATACCAGTTCCAGAAACCCTTTAGAAATCCGAACGTTTTATCGAATTTCGATAAGCCATATGGATCATATGTATGTGAGCGGATTATTCCCGACATAGGCGTAGGTATTAATTCCCCCCGCCAGCCCAATAGGATCGGACTTCAGGTAACGGCCGAGGTTGGGGTCGTAGAAGCGGGCGATGTTGTAGTGCAGGCCTGATTCTTCGTCGTAGTATTGGCCGGGGAAGCGCAGGCTCTGGGTAATGTAGCCGCTCGTGACTGTGGCTTTGCCGAAGGGGTCGATCTGCGCTGCCCAACTTAGGTTGCCCGCTTGGTCGGTGGTCTTTTGCGGCGTGCCCAACCGGTCGTTGTGGTAGTAGTGGATAGCCCAGGGAGTTTGCGTGGGATCGGAATCCACATCGTAGTTGATCCGTGCCAGCGGTTCGCCTTCCAGATAGGCGTAGGTATGCGCGAAGAAGCCGTAGCCGACACCCGCTCATCGGGTTTCGTCCAGCAAGATGCCGGTCAGTACGTCCAAAAGAAAAGAAGAAAAGGGGGGGCAGACTCGATATTTTCATAATTTAGCCAAGGAATCGCACGAATATTGTCTGACCCCGTTTCCCCCGTATTGTTACTTCGACCCAGCCCCCAGTTTTATTTCACAGACCCGCCGAAAAGGTTTTTATGGATACCAACTCGACATTCGCAATTTCACAAGAGCATCCACCATAAAGTCCAGCAGCTGCTTCGAGTTCGAACTCTACGCCACCTTTGCCTGAATCTATGAGACCTATGCGATCAATTACATTCTCTATTGCAAGACCGTGAAATTCCATTTGAATAATTCCGACCAAGACGATTCTCACGTTCAGGTCGAACCCTTTGTCTGTATCGATGTAGTGCAACAGCATTGAAAGACTCGTCCCCAAATCACTGTAGCGACTGAATCCCAACTCAAGAAATTTGGCATCACAGAACTCGGGCCAATATCCCAATTTGGAAATCACGGATTCCTTCCCAGCAATCCTGTTAGTGAGGCCAGTATTCATCACTCTTAACTCACTTTTTCGGTATCGGTGAATATGGCCTACCCGGATGCTCCCTCACACCATTGGGCCACTCATGTACGTGCGGGTAGTCTGCGCCTTGATGGGGATTATCATAATCTCTGATGGGCTTACCATCTGGTCCATACTCTCTTCCTCTCCGGGGACCTTCTTCATATCCATTAGGTGGGCCATTAAAGGGCGGCTTGGATTCTTTCCCCTTCGTAGGACACTGTTCGCCACTCTGACCATCATCATTGGCATTTTCATTATTATACCAATTCCAGAATTCGTAAGTGCCCCAAGCACCCAAACCGAAACCGATAACACCACCAACAACTGCACCAGGTGGCCCACCAATACCTAAACCTATCACTGCACCTTCAGCAGCAGTTGCAGGGTTTAGTCCATAAGGATCGATGTAGTTCAGTGGATTATTCCCCACATAGGCATAGCTATTAATGCCGCCCGCCAGTCCAATGGGATCGGATTCCAGGTAGCGGCCGAGGTTGGGGTCGTAGAAGCGGGCGATGTTATAGTGCAGGCCTGATTCTTCGTCGTAGTATTGGCCGGGGAAGCGCAGGTTCTGGGTGATGTAGCCGCTCGTGACCGTGGCTTTGCCGAAGGGGTCGATCTGCGCTGCCCAACTGAGGTTGCCCGTTTGGTCGGTGGTCTTCTGCGGCGTTCCCAACCGGTCGTTGTGGTAGTAATGGACCGGCCAGGGGGTTTGCGTGGGGTCGGTATCCACATCGTAGTTGATCCGCGCCAGCGGTTCGCCTTCCAGATAGGCGTAGGTATGCGCGAAGAAGCCGTAGCCGACACCCGCCCATCGGGTTTCGTTCAGCAAGGTGCCGCTCAACACGTCATGGTCGTAGGTGACATAGCCGCCGACATTGGGATACTTCATGACACGATAACCGAACCCGTCGTAGCGATTCGATAGCGTGATCACCGGGCTTCCGTTCACGGTGTCCGTAATCGCCGTCAGCAAATAGTCGGCCGTATGCGTGAAGGAGCGGTTCCCCACGTGCGCGACATCGCCGTTGGCATCGTATTGATAGCTTGCCTGCTGACTGCCTGTCAGCGTCAGTAGCTTTTGACTGCCCAGGTCATAGGTGTAGGTAGTCTGCGCGGCATTGATGCTGCTGCTCAGACGGTTGCCCACATCGTCGTAGGTGAACGCATGGGTGTTGCCAGCGCTGGCGCCAGTCAGCCGGTTCAGCGGGTCGTACGTGAACGTGCGCGGGCTGCCCGAGGGACTCAGGGGGTCGGTAATCCCGGTCAGGTTGCCGACCGGGTCGTAACCGTAATCGGCGGTCATGACGTCCGGTACGCTGCGGCCAGTTTCCCGGTAGTTCTGGTCGTACTGGCGGGTCTGCGTCTTGCCGTTGCCGTAGGTGAACGTTTGGATGGGGCCGAACGGCAAATGGGAGATATTGCTTGCCAGCGGAGTGGTAATGTCGAAAACAAAATCCGTCGGACCGCCATCGTCCCAATCATGCAGTGACACCGAACTAACCTGCCCAGCCGCATCGTAGCCGTAGTTGATTTCGCGATATTTCGAATGGGCGATTTGGCTGATGCTGTCGTCCGCGTTATAGCGATAGCGGATGAAATTATCGTACGTATGCGGCAAACCTTTGGCGGTGACGGACGTCAGCCGGCCGGCTTGGTCGTAGGTCAAGTACCGGTAAGTGATATAACCGCCGCTGGCCGCCACATGGGTTAGCTTGCCCAGATAACCGTTTTCATCGTAGTAGGACAGCCTGCCGTCCCCCTGGGTGACCCGGTTCAGGGCATCGTAGGTATACGTCGACACCACGTTTTCCGCATCGGTTTTACTGACGCGGTTGCCGGCGCTGTCATAGGCATAGGTCGTGGTGCCGGTGTTGGGGCTGGTTTCCTGCAGCAGGTTGTCCAGGCCGTCGTAGGCGTAGGTGGTCTGGTGCTGCTGGGCATCGGTGACCGACACCAGCCGGTCGCGGGCATCGTAGGCGTAGTGGGTCGTGGCCGCATTGGCGTCGGTGGTAGCGGTGCGCCGGTTCAGCGCGTCATAGCTGTGCGTGGTGGTGTGAGTGTTGGCATCCGTGACCGTGAGGAGGTTGCCGTTGGCGTCGTAGGTATAGGACGTCACCTCGCCCGCGTGGGCGCCGATCTCCTGGGCGATGCGGGAAAGGGCATCGTAGACCCGGCTGTGGTGGTAAGTCCTTTGGTTGTTGGCATCGAAGATTTCTTCTTCGGTGCGGTGGCCGGCGGCGTCCAGGGTGTAATGGATGCGGTTGCCCAGGGCATCGGTGATGTCGGTGAGGCGGTGGGCGGCGTCGTAGGTGAAGTCGAAATACGCGCCGCTGGGCTTGGTGAGCTTGATCAGGCTGCCCGTCGCGTCATAGGTGTAGTGGGTGGTGGTCGTGGTGACCGCCCAGGCCGGTGCCATCAATCCCAATAGAGCCAGCAAGCTGGCCACCAATAGCCGCCGCAGGGCATGCGGGCGATGCATCTCGTGCGTAATTTTGCTCATGGAAAACTATCCGTTGTTTTAGAGGGGACGCGGGCTCAATTCGCGGTGCGCGCCTTGCTGGCCAGGCGCCCTTGGGCATCGTAGGCGTACGTGTACACCGCGCCGTTGGAGTCCTGAACGGTCAAAGGACGTCCGTTGGCGTTATAGGTCAGGAACGTAGTGACATGCCCCTTGGCGTTGGCGATCTTCCACAGATCGCCCGGTTTGTGGCCGCCGCTGCTGTCGCTGTAGTAGGCATAGGTGGTGATGTCGGCCACGTCGGTACGCGGGCCGTCCTCGGTCAATACCTGGCCCTGGGCATTGTAGGTGTAGGACCCGATGCGCGGGTTGCCGGTCACGGTGGCGGAGAAGCCCAAAGCCCCCGTGTTATCAGTGGTGGCCTGTTCGATGCGTTTGCACAGCACGGCGATGGGAGTGCCGTCGGGCAGCAGGGCGCCGCTCGGCGCGCAACTGGCCAGGGCATTGCCGTTGGTCGGGTCGGGCTGGCCGTTGTAGACCCAGGTGCTGAGCTTGCGCGGTTCGGCCCGGCGGGCTTCCAAACGCCAGTTTGGATGCCAGGCGGTGGTGATCTTGCGCTCGACCGTGTTGGCCGCCGGACTGTAGGCGGCGACATCGGCCGGGCAGCTCTTGCCCGGCGCAAGGCCTTCGACCCGCGCGGTTTCCAGGTTGCGGCTCAGGTCGTAGGCCCGGCAGTGGGTGTTGCCGTTGAAGTCGGTGCGACGGGCGATATTGCCGTTGCCGTCGTAGCTCAGAGCACTGCCGCTGGCCGGGCAACCGGCGCCGGCGGGCTGGTCGATCCCGGTGCTTTTGACCACGCCGAGCACGGTCTGGAAATGGTAAGTGCGCACGCTGCCGAGCGGGTCGGTGACGGATGTGCTGCCGTTGGCGTTGTAGGCCAACTGGTAATTCTCCACGCCGGCATGTTCGGTACCGATGCCACGGCCTTGGGCATCGTAGCGATAGGTGGCGTAGCGCTGGCCGTTTTCGTCGACGATGCCGGTCAGGGCATGGGGCAGGCTGGCGCCGGATGTCTGGGCCGGTTCGTTGTAGACATAAGTGCGGACCGGATTATTGACGGGATTGGCGTCGCCGTCCGGGTGGCTCACGGTAGCGAGATTGCCGCCGGCGTCGTAGCCGTAGGCATGCACGCCGCCGGCGGGGTCGGTCAGGCCGACGAGGCGGTTCTGCGCATCATAGGTCAATGACAACTGGCGGCCGGTCGAACGCTCGGTGACGCGGAGCAGACGTCCCTGTGCATCGTACGCCAGGTCTTGTGCCCAGCCTTCGGCGGTGACGATGGCGGTCAGCCGGCCTGAGCCGTCATATAACTCCGATACTCCTTCGTCGCTCTCGATGAACCGCCAACCGCCGCCGGTCTGCGGCAGCAACCGGGCGTTGACATCGCCGTCGGGCAGCCAGGCGGAGCCGGACAGCGTGAACCGGTAAGCCCGGCCGTCGGGCCGTGTGATGTAGGCATTATTGCCGCTGACCGACAGGATGTGGTCATAGCTGGACTTCCAGTTCCAGCCCAGCGTGCGGGCCGTGCCGTAAAAGCTGTTGTAGTAGCGGGTGAAGCGCAGGGGTAACCGGCCGTCGCCGAGATAATCGGTTTCCTCCTGGAACTTGTTGCCGGTCGCACCATTGATGGGATTGCTGCCGTTCGGGCAAGCGGGCGGACCGGCATTCTTTTGCGCCTGCGGCGGTGGCGGGGTGTAATAAACCACCATGCTGTCCGAGGCGCTGCAGCCGTTGACGCTGCCCGTCACGTTGAACACGTTGGTCCCCGGCTGCAGGGTCACGGAGGCACTGCCGGAGCCCAAGAAATTGATCAGCGTGGTGAAGGTGCCGGTCTGACTGAAGAACGGTACGCCATTGAGAGTGGCGGTGACCTGGCCGATGTCGCCCGGGTTGGCATTCCCCGAGCCCGTGCCGGAAACACCCACCGTGGCGCTGCTTACGGTACTGCCCCGGGCCGGCGAGGTGAAGCTGAGCGAGCAGGCCTCGGCGGAACCGACCGCCGCCATTCCGCAGAAAACCAGCACGCCTAAGGCGGTGCGACAACCGTGCTTGGACAGGGAAGCACCCCGCGCTTGGCTGGTCGCGCCGACCATCCGTTCTACGTTCACCATTTTCCTTGTCTCCTTAGTGAATTTTGCGATCGCCGGCCCAGGCGGCCGAACGGCGCGGCGCGGCCCTACCTGCGCCGTCGGATGGGCAGTATCTTCCATCGAGCGGGGCGAAACAACGACGGCCAGGATTTGTTCCGACGGAGACTATCGCGGCGGCGAAAAATGTTTCAACATGGCGAACCGCGGGTGTTCCATCGTTTTCCTCGATTCCCAAATCCTGACCGGCTGTCATGCACTACGACCTTCTCCGTTCCCTGCTTTTCCGTTTCGATCCCGAAACCGCCCATCACTTGAGCCTGACGGCCTTGCGGCAACTCGCCCGGCTGGGTGCCTTGAATCCGGTGCGCCAGGCCTTGCCGCCCAAGTCCCTCAGGGTGATGGGGCTGGAGTTCCCCAATCCCGTCGGTTTGGCCGCCGGCCTGGACAAGAACGGCGACTGCATCGACGGGATGGCCGCGTTGGGTTTCGGCTTCCTGGAGATCGGCACCGTCACGCCCAAACCGCAGCCGGGCAATCCCCGGCCGCGGCTGTTCCGTTTGGTGGAGCAGGAAGCGCTGATCAACCGCCTGGGCTTCAACAACCTGGGCGTGGAGCATCTGGTCGAGCGGGTCAAGGCGCGGCGCTCGCAGGTGGTGCTGGGCATCAACATCGGCAAGAACGTGTTCACGCCGGTGGAAAACGCGCTGGACGACTACCGCCTGTGCCTGCGGCAGGTCTATGCCCATGCCGACTACGTGACCGTCAACATCTCCTCGCCCAACACGCCGGGCCTGCGCACGCTGCAACTGGGCGAGTCGCTGAATGGACTGCTGGCGGGGCTGGCGGAAACGCGCGAGGAGTTGGCGGATGAGCACGGCCGGCGCGTGCCGCTGGCGGTGAAGATCGCGCCGGATCTGGCGGACGAGGATTTGCCGGAGTTGGCGGAAACCCTGCTGAAAAACGGCGTGGACGCGGTGATCGCCACCAACACCACGCTGGATCGCAGCAAGGTTCAGGGCTCGCCTTACGCGCAGGAGGCCGGTGGACTGAGTGGCCGGCCCCTGCTGGAACGGTCGACGGCGGTGGTCGCCCGCCTGGCGGAGATCCTGCGCGGCGAACTGCCCATCGTCGCCTGCGGCGGCATCTTCGGCGCCGCGGACGCGCAGGCCAAGTTCGCCGCCGGCGCCGCGCTGGTGCAGGTCTACAGCGGCTTCATCTACCGCGGCCCGGATCTGATCAGGGAAATCGTCGAGTCGCTGCCGGAGCGCTAGCGGCCGGCCCGCAAACCGGCCGAGCCCGGCAGGGGCCCCGGCCGGCGGTATGCTCAGCTCTCCGGATAGGGCAGATAATGCCGCCAACCGACCTCGTTGCGCTCCTGTTCCTGCTTGAGCGTCGCCGGATCCCAGCCGCCGCCCAAGGCCTTGACCAGCAGCACCGAGGCGGTCAGCCGCCGCCCCTGGACGCCGATGGCGGCTCGTTCATTCACCAGCGCCTGGGTCTGCGCCGTGAGCACGTTCTGGAAGCTGACGGTGCCGGCCTTGTACTGATTGGTGGTCAACTGGACGGCTTCCTGACCGGTCTTGACCGACAATTCCAGCGACTTGGCCTCGGACTCGAGCGCGTGCAGGGCGGCCAGGTTGTCCTCGACCTCCTGCAAGCCGGTCAATACCGCTTGCCGGTAGGCGGCCGTGGTCGCTTCGTGGCCGGCGATGGCCTGCTTCAACTGGGAATTCTTGGAGCCGCCTTCGAACAAGGGTAAGGCGGCGGCGGCCGGCCCCAGGGCCCAGTACTGGCTGGCCGTGGTGAACAGGCGTTCGATCTGGGTGTTCTGGAAGCCGATGGTGGAATTGATGGTGACGTTGGGGAAAAACGCCGCACGCGCCGCGCCGATCTGGGCATTGGCCGCGATCACCTGCTGTTCCGCTGCGGCGATGTCCGGCCGCCGTTCGAGCAGGGTGGACGGCAAGGCGGCCGGCAGGCTCGGCAAGCCGGCCAGGGACGGCGAAGCTTCGATCGTGAGTTCGGACGGGGCCTTGCCGATCAGCACGGCGATGGCGTGTTCCAGTTGGGAACGCTGCACATCGAGATCCGTGGCCTGCGCCTCCGTAAACGTGAGCTGGGTCTCCGCCTGCACCACGTCCGCCTTGCTCACCACGCCCGCCGCATAGCGGTTGCGGGTGAGTGTCAGCGTCTTGCGGTAGGCCTCGACGCTGGTGTTCAGGACGGTCTTCTGCGCATCCAGGCTGCGCAGCTGGAAATAGTTCTGCGCCAGTTGCGACTGCAGAGACAGCCTGAGCGCCTGCATGGTCGCGGCGCTGGCGGCGGCGGTCGCCTCGCCGGCTTCGACCTGGCGGCGGATGCGTCCCCAGAGATCCAGTTCCCAGGCGGCGGCGGCGGCGGTATTGAATATCTCCCGGACGCCGGGAACGACCTGGTTTTGCCCCTGGGCCTGGATGGAGCGGTTGAAGCTGGCCGAGCCGTTGATCCGTGGAAACAGGCCCGCCCGCGTGTTCTCCACCAGCGCCGACGACTGGCGGAACTGCGCCTCGGCCTGCGCCAGCGACAGGTTGGCCGGGATCTGCCGTTCCAGCTCGTTCAGCAGCGGATCCCCGTAGATTTCCCACCAGTTGCCCGCGATGGGCTGTTCGTCGGCCCTAGCGACCTTCCAGTCCGGCGGCAACTCCCTGAACTTCTCCGGCACGTTCAAAGCGGGACGTTGATAGTCGGGCCCGACGGCGCAGGCCTGCAGCAACAGGGTGGCGGCGAACAGCGCGCCGCCCGTGAGGGTACGTTTAGATGGCCTCATGCGGTTTTTCTAGATTTTCAGGAGTAGAAGGCTTGAAAGTGCGGATGCACCACCAGCGGAAGCGGTCCAGGTAGAGATAAACGACCGGGGTCGTGTACAGGGTCAGCACTTGGCTGACCAGCAGTCCGCCGACGATGGAGATGCCCAAAGGCTGACGCATCTCCGCGCCGTCGCCGCTGCCCAGGGCGAGCGGCAGGGCGCCGACCAGGGCCGCCAGGGTGGTCATCAGGATGGGACGGAAACGCATCCGGCAGGCGGCGAAGATGGCTTCGCGCGGCGCCAGGCCTTGTTCGCGTTCGGCTTGCAAGGCGTAGTCGATCATCATGATGGCGTTCTTCTTCACGATGCCGATGAGCATGATCACGCCGATGAAGGCGATCAGGCTGAATTCGGTCTTGCACACCAGCAGGGCCAGCAGCGCGCCAACGCCGGCCGACGGCAGCGTGGAGATGATGGTCAAGGGATGCACATAGCTTTCGTAAAGGATGCCCAGCACTACGTAGATCGCCAGCAGGGCGGTGAGGATCAGCCAGGGCTGGCTGTCCAGCGACTCCTTGAAGGCTTTGGCCGTGCCCTGGAAACCGCCGTGCAGCGAGGCGGGGGCGCCGAGCGAGGCCACCGTGTCCTCGATGATGAGCGCGGCGTCCGAGAGGGAAATGCCGGGTTTGAGGTTGAACGAAATCGTGGCGGCGGCCGCGGTCCCGTGGTGATTGATTTCCTGCGGCGCGGTGCCGCGCTCCAGGGTCACGAAGTTAGCCAGCGGAATCTGCCGGGCTTCGGGATACTGGGCGCTGGGCGGCACGCTGACGTAGAGTTGCTGCAAAGCCTCGGGGCTCTGCCAGTGGGCCGGATCCAGCTCCATGATGACGCGGTACTGGTTGAGCGCATTGTAGATCACCGAGACCGGGCGTTGGCCGAAGGCATCGTTGAGCGTCTGGTCGATCAGCTCCTGCTTCACCCCCAGGCGGTAGGCGGCGTCGCGGTTGACGACCAGCCTGAGCTCCTGGCCTTTCTCCTGCAGGTCGGAGCCGACGTCGTCCAGTTCCGGTCGTTTCGACAGCGCTTCGACGAGGCGCGGGGTCCAGTAGCGCAGTTCGGCCAGGTCGCCGGACTCCAGCGTGTACTGGAAGCTGCCCGGCGAGAAGCGTCCGCCGGTGCGCACGTCCTGGGCCTGGAACAGGAACAGCCTGACGCCCGGTATCTTGCCGAACTGAGCGCGCAGACGCGCCAGCACCTCGTTGGAACTGCGGCTGCTGCGCTCGCCCAAGGGCTTGAGCAGGACGTTGAAGCCGGGGCCGCCGCCGCCGGTAAAGCCGGCCACCGTCTTCACGTCCGGATCGCGCGACGCCCGTTCCAGGGCGTCGGCGAGCTTTTGCCGTATCAGCCCGAAGGCCAGGTTAGGATCGGTCTGCAGGCCGCCGATCAGCCGGCCGGTATCCTGTTCCGGAAAGAAGCCCTTGGGCACGACGGTGTAGAGATAGACGTTGAGGCCCACGGCCGATACCAGCAGGAGCAGCACCAGCCGCCCATGGGAAAGCGCCCAGCTCAGCGAGCGGCTGTAGCCGTTCAACAGGCATTGAAATCCGGCATCCAGCCCGCGGAAGAATCGCCCCTGTTCCGCCGGAGACTTTGTTTCGTGCTTCAGGAAACGGGAACACAGCATGGGCGTGAGCGTGACCGATACCACCAGGGACACGATCACGGCGGCGCCCAGGGTCACGGCGAACTCGCGGAACATGCGCCCGACGATGCCGCCCATCAGCAGTATGGGGAGGAACACGGCGAGCAGGGCCAGGCTCATGGAAATCACCGTGGGAGCCACTTCGCGGGCGCCCTCGATGGCCGCCCGCATGGGAGGGATACCCTCCTCGATCTTGCGGGAGATGTTCTCCAGCACCACGATGGCGTCGTCCACCACGAAGCCGGTGCCCACGGCCAAGGCCATGAGGGACAGGTTGTCCAGGCTGAAGCCGCACAGATACATCACGGCGAAGCTGCCGATCAGGGAAACCGGTATGGCGACCGACGGAATCAGGGTGGAGCGCAGATTGCGCAGGAACAGGAACACCACGATCATCACCAGCCCGACGGACAGCGCCAGGCAGTGCTCCACCTCGCGCAGCGAAGCCTTGATGGTGCGGGTGCGCTCCATCAGTACCTCGATGTCGGCCGCCGCCGGCAATCCGGCCTCCAGCTCGGGCAGCAGGCCCAGCACGCGCTCCACGGTGGCCACGATGTTGGCGTCGGGCTGCTTGTAGACGCGCACCACCACGGCCGGATGGCCATTGGCATAGCCGGCGTTGCGCAGGTTCTCCACCGAATCGACGACGTTGCCGAGATCGCTCAGGCGCACCGGCGCGCCCTCGCGGTAGGCGACGATCAAGGGGAGATAGTCGGCGGCCGTTCGGGCCTGGTCGTTGACCTGGAGCTCCCAGCGCTTGTCTCCCTCTTCGATCTGGCCCTTGGGACGGTTGACGTTGGCCGCGTTGATCGCCGCCCGCACGTCCTCGAGCCCCACGCCGTATTTGGCGAGCGCGCCCGGATTGAGTTCCACCCGCACGGCCGGCAGCGAGGAGCCGCCGACCTCGACCAGGCCCACGCCGGGGATCTGGGAGATGCGCTGGGCCAGGATGGTCGAGGCCAAATCGTAAAGATTGCCGCGGTCCATCACGTCGGACATCACCGCCATCTCGATGACCGGCTGATCCGCCGGATTGTATTTGCGAAAGCTGGGCTGGGTCGGGAGATTGGCCGGCAACTGGGCGCGGGCCGCGTTGATCGCGGCCTGCACGTCGCGCATGGCGCCGTTGATGTCGCGCGACAGTTCGAATTGCAGGGATATGCGGGTGCCGCCCTGTCCGCTGGAGGAAGTCATTTCGCTCAGGCCGGCGATGCGCCCCAAGGTACGCTCCAGCGGCGTGGCCATGGTGGCCGCCATGGTCTCCGGATTGGCGCCGGGCAGCCGGGCGTCCACCGAGATGGTCGGAAAGTCCACCATGGGCATGGGCGCCACCGGCAGTTGCAGATAGGCGACGATGCCCGCCAGCAGGATGGCGATGGCCAGCAGACTGGTCGTGACCGGCCGGCGGATGAAGATTTCTATGCCCATGCGTGTGCCTACATCAATAGGATGTGCTGAACGCCGTGAAGCGCATCATCGCTCCTCCAACTCAGGTGCCCGCATCGACTGCCGCCGCGCCCACGCCGAACAGGCGGCGCTTGAGCCGGTCGAAGGCGAGGTAGATCACCGGCGTGGTGAACAGGGTCAGCAGCTGGCTGAGGATCAGGCCGCCCACCATGGTGAGCCCCAGGGGATGGCGCAACTCGGAGCCCACGCCGCTGCCTATCATCAGCGGCAGGGCGCCCAGCAGCGCGGCCAGGGTGGTCATCAGGATGGGACGGAAACGCAGCAGGCAGGCCTGCACGATGGCCTCGCGCGGCGGCTTGCCCTCGTTCCGCTCGGCGTCGAGGGCGAAATCGATCATCATGATGGCGTTCTTCTTGACGATGCCGATCAGCAGGATGATGCCGATGATGGCCACGATGCCCAGATCCGATCCCGCCAGCATCAAGGCCAGCAGGGCACCGACCCCGGCCGAGGGCAGGGTCGAGAGTATGGTCAGCGGATGGATGTAGCTCTCGTACAGCACGCCCAGCACGATATAGACCGTCACGATGGCCGCCAGGATCAGCCACAGCGTGCCGGCGAGGGAGTCGCGGAAGGCCGAGGTGGAGCCGTGGAATTCGGTGCGTATGGACAGGGGCATGCCGATCTCGGCCTCGGCCCGCTCGATCGCGCGCACGGCCTGTTCCAGGGAATAGCCGGACGCCAGGTTGAACGACAGGGTGGTGGCCGGGAACTGGGCCAGACGGTTGATCACCAGGGGCGCGGTGCGTTCCTCGACGCGGGCCAGGGCGGTCAAAGGCACCTGCGCCCCGCTGGAGGACGGCACGCGCAGGTCGTTGAGCGCCGCCAGCCCGTTGCCGGAAGGCCGGTCGACTTCCAGCACCACCCGGTACTGGTTCGACTGGGTGTAGATGGTCGACACCAGGCGCTGGCCGAAGGCGCTATACAAGGTGTTGTCTATGGCCTGCAGCGACACGCCCAGGCGCGAGGCGGTGGCGCGGTCGATTTCGACGTACGCCTGCAAGCCGGAATCCTGCAGGTCGCTGGTGATGTCTTCAAGCTCCGGCGCGTCCGCCAGACTATCCAGCAGCGTCCGGGTCCAGCGGCTCAGCTCCGCGCCGTTGGTCGAGCCCAGGGTGAACTGGTACTGGGTGCGGCTGACCCGGCTTTCTATGGTCAGATCCTGCACCGGCTGCAGATAGGCCTTGATCTCCGGGACCTCGGCCAGCCGCTCGCGCAGGCGCGCGCTCACCGCGACGATGGAGGTCTGGCGCGCATCCAGCGGTTTGAGGGTCACGAGCAGGCGACCGCTGTTGAGCGTGGTATTGACGCCGTCCACGCCGACGAAGGAAGACACGCTGTCCACCGCCGGATCCTGCAGGATGGCCTCGCTCAGCGCCTGCTGGCGCTCGGCCATGGCCGGGAAGGAGATGCTGGGCGCCGCTTCCGAGACGACCTGGATCACGCCGGTGTCCTGTACGGGGAAGAAGCCCTTGGGTATCGCCACGTACAGCAGCACGGTGACCGCCAGGGTGAGCAGCGCCACCAGCAGGGTCGCGCCCTGCCGCTCCAGCACCCAGTCCAGGGCCGCGCCGTAGGCGTTCACCAGGCGGTCGAAGCCGCGGCCGACGGCCCGCAGAAACGCACCTTCCTGATTCTCGCGGTCATGGGTCAGCAGCTTGGCGCACATCATGGGCGTGAGGCTCAGCGAGATGGCCGCCGAAATCAGGATGGCCACCGCCAGGGTGATGGCGAATTCGCGGAACAGCCGTCCGACCACGTCGCCCATAAACAGCAGAGGGATCAGCACCGCCACCAGGGACAGGGTCAGCGACAGGATGGTGAAGCCGATCTGCTCCGAGCCCTTGAGCGCGGCCTTGAGCGGCGACTCGCCCTCTTCGATGTAGCGGGCGATGTTCTCGATCACCACGATGGCGTCGTCCACCACGAAACCGGTGGCGATGGTCAGGGCCATCAAGGTCAGGTTGTTGATGCTGAAGCCGGCCAGATACATGACCGTGAAGGTGCCGACCAGGGACAGCGGCACGACGATGGCCGGGATGGTGGTGGCGCGGACGCTGCGCAGGAACAGGAAGATGACCAGGATCACCAGGGCGATGGACAGCAGCAGCTCGTGCTGGACGTCGCGCACCGAGGCGCGGATGGTGTCGGTGCGGTCGGTGAGCTGGACGAGCTGCACCGAATTCGGCAGGTCGGCGCGCAATTCGGGCAGCAGGCGCTTGATGCGGTCGGCCACCTCGATGACGTTGGTGCCCGGCTGGCGCTGGATGTTGATGAGAATGGCCGGCGTGCGGTTGGCCCAGGCGGCCAGGTGGAGGTTTTCCACGTCGTCCACGATCTGGGCCACGTCGCTCAGGCGCACCGGCGCGCCGTTGCGGTAGGCCACGATGATGCGCGCGTATTCGGCTGCGGACTGCAGCTGGTCGTTGGCGTTGATGGTCTCCGTACGGCTGGCGGTTTCCACCGTACCCTTGGGCGTATTGACGTTGGCGCTGGCGATGCCGCCGCGCAGGTCTTCCAGGCTCAGGCCATAGGCCGCCAGCGCCTTGGGATTGGCCTGCACGCGCACCGCCGGACGCTGGCCGCCGCTGATCTTGACCAGGCCAACGCCCGAGATTTGCGAGATCTTCTGGGCCAGGCGGGTGTCCACCAGTTCCTGCACCCGCGACAGGGGCAGCTCGCGGGTGGTGACGGCGAAGCTCAGGATGGGCGCGTCGGCCGGGTTGACCTTGTTGTAGATGGGCGGTGCCGGCAGATCGTTGGGCAGGAAACTGCCGGCCGCGTTGATGGCGGCCTGCACGTCCTGCTCGGCCACGTCGATGTCCAGCCCCAGGGCGAAGCGCAGCACGATGACCGAGGCGCCCCCGGAGCTGGTGGACGACAACTGGGTCAGGCCCGGAATCTGGCCGAATTGCCGCTCCAGCGGGGCCGTCACCGTGGAGGCCATCACTTCCGGGCCGGCGCCGGGATAAAAGGTAACGACCTGGATGGTGGGGTAGTCGACCTGGGGCAGGGCGGAAACCGGCAGGATGCGGTAGGCCAGCACCCCGAGCAGCAGCAGGGCCGCCATCAGCAGCGAGGTGGCGACCGGGCGCAGGATAAAAGGTTTGGACAGATTCACTGCGCGCGCCTACGGCGTTTTTCGCCGGGCGGACCGGCCTCGCCGGCCGGCGCCTCGTCGGCGGAGACCAGCGCCTTGGCGGCCGTGGGCTTGGCGGACTCCGGCGTGATCACCTGCACGGCCAGGCCGTCGCGCAAGCGGTCCGTGCCTTCGACCACCACCTGCGCCCCGGGCTTCAGGCCGTCGAGCACGGCAATGCGCTCGCCGTCGCGCGGGCCCAGGGTCAGGGTCTGCAGCTTGACCTTACCGTCGGCGCCGACCAGATAGGCGAAATCGCCCTGGCTGCCGCGCTGCACGGCGGCGGCCGGAATGACGGTGGCATCGCGCAGCGGATCCAGGTTCATGCGCACGTTGACGAACTGGTTGGCGAACAACACGCCTTCGTCGTTGGGAAAGATGGCCTTGAGCTTGACCGTGCCGGTCGCGGTATCGATCTGGTTGTCGACCGCCAGCAGCGTGCCCTGGGCCAGCCGGGCGCTGCCGCTGCGGTCGTAGGCTTCGGTGGTGACGGTCTTGCTGCTGCGTAATTGGGCCATCACCCGGGGCAGCTTGTCCTCGGGCAGGGTGAACACCGCGGAGATCGGCTGGGTCTGGGAGATCACCACCAGGGCGTTCTGGTCGTTGGCGCGCACCACGTTGCCGGGATCGACCAGGCGCAGTCCGGCGCGTCCCGAGATCGGAGAGGTGATGCGGCAATAGGTCAACTGCAGTTTGATCGCCGCGATCTGGCCCTTGTCCACTTTCACGGCCGCTTCGTATTGCCGGACCAGGGCCGTCTGGCCTGCGACCTGCTGGGTGGCGATGGAATCCTGCTGCAGCAGGACCTGGTAGCGCTGCAGATCGGCCTTGGCGTTTTCCAGCAGCGCTTCGTCGCGCGCCAGTTGCCCTTCGGCCTGGGTCAGCTGGGCTTCGAAGGGGCGCGGGTCGATTTCCGCCAGCAGATCGCCTTTCTTGACCGGTTGACCTTCCGTGAAATGCACGCTCAGCAACTCGCCCTCCACCCGCGAACGTACCGTCACGGTATTCAGGGAGGTGACGGTGCCCAGGCCGTCGAGGTGGACGGGGATGTCGCCCCGTACGGCCAGGGCGGTGGCGACCGGCACCGCCGGCGGCGGACCGCCGCGCCGTGCATCGCCGCCGGCGCCGGGCCGACCGGGACCGCCCGGTCGCGGACCGGCCTGTTCGGGCCCCGACGAGGGGTAGAAAAAATATCCCGCGGTCGCCAGTGCGAGAACCAGGAGGGTCAAAGGCACGGCCTTGCTGCGGCGGGAGGGAGAGACTGGTCGCGTAATCTTGAGGGGGGTTTCGTTGGGCATATAGCTGCTAGACAGCAGTTCATATCGCTAGGCTGCGGGTAATCGTGTCCCTGAAATTGCCCGCAGTGTGGTTGTCCGAAGGATAATTCCGGGCCGATGACCGTCCCTGACCCGGACCGGCGTGTGTGCCTGTTATCCGCGCGTTCTCGGCGCAGACTCTCTGTCGCGCCGTCCCCGTCCGGATCCGCTATCCGATACGACTTCTGCGTAAGCCGAGAGGTTCACTGCGATGGGTGGTTTTCATGACGGGACTCCGCGCGGGGTGTGGTAGGAGCGGCTCGCCCGTCCTTGGCGAATAGCTTGCTACAGGGCTGTGTAAACGGGTGTAAAAGAATTGTAAATCTGGGTAAAGATCGGCCTGGAAAGTCAGGATGAGCCGGGGCGGCGCAAACGGAAGCGCTCGGACTATTAAGCAAGGCTCGCGCCAAAAACGGCGACGGGCCTCAATTCATGCCGGCAGCCCGGGAAATCGCCATTCCCGTCGGCCACCATCGAAGCGCCGTAGCCTTGGGACGGCCCCTGGGTGCGGCAGCGCTGCTGGAATTCGAACACCGATGCTGAATTGATGTTGATAAACCAGCACCGACGGACGAGCGAAAACCGGTAGGCAGACACTAGGAATACGAGTCGTAGATATCCTTGAACGCAGAAGCTTCCTTGGAAAATACGCTCATGATCTCCGGGTCGAAATGACCGGGCAGGGTTCGTCCGTCGCCTTTGCGGATGATGTCGACGGTCGTTTCGTGATCGATCGCCGCCTTATAGGGCCTCCTGCTGCGCAACGCGTCGTAAATATCCGCCACGGCCATGATACGGGCCGGCAGGGGAATTTCCTCGCCCTTCAGGCCGCGAGGATATCCGCTGCCGTCCCAACGCTCATGGTGGCCCCCCGCCACCGTCATGCCCATTTGCAGGTAAGGGGAACTCCCCGCGGAAAGCATGTGCTCACCCAGTTCCGCATGGGACCTCATGATGGCGAGTTCCTCGCCGTGCAGCGTGCCGGGTTTGAGCAGGATGGCGTCGGGAATTCCAATTTTGCCGACATCGTGCATGGGCGCGGCAAAGAAGATGCGATCCTGAAATTCCCGGTCGGCGCCCAGCGCCGCCGCCAGGTGTTTGCAGTAGTAACTGGT
Source organism: Methylococcus sp. EFPC2 (assembly GCF_016925495.1). Taxonomy (NCBI): domain Bacteria; kingdom Pseudomonadati; phylum Pseudomonadota; class Gammaproteobacteria; order Methylococcales; family Methylococcaceae; genus Methylococcus; species Methylococcus sp. EFPC2. Next base: position 3,025,275 of record NZ_CP070491.1, read on the forward strand.
GCGTTCGATGTGGCCGCCGGTCTGCTCGTCGCGGTATTCCGTAGCCTTGACCAACAGTCGAACGGTTTCGATAAAGGCGTCGCGCAACGGGGCCGTATTCTTGCTCATATCATCTTCCGTAAGCTTTGCGTTCACGACCGGGGCGTCCGACCAGTCCGAGCCTGCCCCGGCCAGGCTCCGCAACGGCAACAGAGGGCATTTCCCGGCAGGCATCCCGCGCGGTTTTATCGAGGCCGGCCTCCTGCCGTCCTCGATCTCTTCCCGCGGCGTGCGGCCAGCCAGGCCCTCGTTAGGCGATAGGATCATGAGCAGCACGGGCGGGCGCCGCCTGCGGTTAAGCTCCGTCAGGCATTTCCTGTTGGACAGCCCGTCCATCACGACCACCTCGAGCTCCCGCGCAACCTCCGGAATTTCGATGCCGTTCAGGAGTTTCGCCAGCATTCGTCGGACGAACCCGCGTTTCACCCGTATCGAGATGCATGCCATGGTTATGCCCTCAATTCCATTGCCCGTGCTCGGCCGTGCCCCCTCAGGATAGGGCCGCCGGGCGGCAGCCCGTCCGGTTCGGCTACACCGGCATGCACCGTTTCCGCCACGCATACAGCCCGTTTCGGAAGATTCCATGCGAACGACGGAGTAGGCGACGGCCGTTCCAAATGAGTGTCTCAGAAACGCTACATCATTCGCGTTCAGGGCGCCATCCGGAGATTCCGTAATCATGGCGCCGTCGTCGGGCCATGCGCAATCCGGCCGCCCCGGTAGCTGGCGGCCAACCCATCGAGATCGGGGGCTTTGCCCTGCGATCCTAGGGGGCGGCCCTGGGCTCCCGCCGGGCAGCCACTTCCCGGCCCAGTTGGAAGGCCGCCATGGCGTAGAGCGGACTGTGGTTGTAACGGGTAATGACTTCGAAGTTGTGCAGGGTGAGCCAGTATTCGAGACCGGACTCACCCTCGAGCGACAGCAGCTTGTAGCGCGCCGCCCCTGGAGGCACTGCGCCGGCGGGTCGTACGCCGAAGCGTAGCAACTCGGGCAGTGTATGGCTGGATGCCACATCTTGCCCCAACAGGCGGGAAAAGGCGTTGCCGGCCACCTTGGCGGGCAGCGCGACCGACCCGCCGCTTTGCCAGCCGTTCTCCGCGAAATAGCGGGCCACGCTGGCGATGGCGTCGGCCGGATTGCCCCAGATGTCACGCTTGCCGTCGCGTTCCAGGTCGGCGGCATAGTTTCGGTAGCTGCTCGGCATGAATTGCGGCAATCCCATCGCGCCGGCATAAGACCCCTTGAGCAGCAGCGGGTCCACGCCTTCTTCCCGGCACAGGAGGAGAAAGGCTTCCAGTTCCTTGCGGAAGAAATCGGCCCGGCGCGGGTAGTCGAAGGCCAGGGTGGACAAGGCGTCGATTACGCGATAGTTGCCGGTGCGCTTGCCGTAGGTGGTTTCCACGCCGAGGATGGCGACGACCATCTCGGGAGCCACGCCGTAACGGTCCTGGGCCTGCTCCAGCGCGGCGCGGTTGGCGCTCCAGAAGTTCGCCCCGGCCTGTATTCGCTTTTCGGTGAGGAATATCTTGCGGTACTCCCGCCAGGGCTTGGCTTCGGCCGGCTTGCTGATGGATTCCAATACCTTGTCCTGGAGGTCCACCTGGCGGAACAGATTTTCCAGTTCGGCCGGCGCGAAACGATGGCGGGCGCTCACCTCCTGCATGAAGGCCCGGACGTCCGGGCGGTCGGCGATGTCGGCGACAACCGGAGCGCAGACGGCCTGAGCCAGCGCGAACGAAATCAGTGCGGTGACGGGTTTCATGGCTTCAGTTCGACGGGTACCGGTTGTGGGTCTGGATGGACATCAGGATACCGAAGCCGGCCAGCAGGGTCACCATGGAGGTGCCGCCGTAGCTGACCAGAGGCAGGGGCACGCCGACCACCGGCAAAATGCCGATGACCATGCCGGTGTTGACGAAGATATAGACGAAGAAGGTGACGGTCAGCGCGCCGCTCAGCAGTCGGGCGTATTTGTCCTGGGCCTGGACCACGATGTAGAAGCAGCGGCCCAGGATGAACAGATAAATACCCAACAGGCCCAGGCAGCCCAGCAGGCCGAACTCCTCGGCGAACACCGCGAAGATGAAGTCGGTCGAGCGTTCCGGCAAAAATTCCAGGTGAGACTGGGTCCCCTGCAGCCAGCCCTTGCCGTACAGTCCGCCCGAACCAATGGCGATCTTGGATTGGATAATGTGGTAGCCGCGGCCGAGCGGATCGGCCTCCGGATTGAGGAACATCAGCACGCGGTCGCGCTGGTAATCGTGCATCAGGTGCCACATGACCGGCAGCAAGGCCCCGCCCAATGCGGCCAGCGCGGCGATGTAGGCCCAGCGGAGGCCGGCCAGGAACAGCACCGCCGCCCCCGCGACGCCAACCAGGAAAGCCGTGCCGAGGTCGGGCTGTTTGGCGATCATCAGGGTCGGCAGCAGGATCAGCACGCCCGCCACCAGAACCTGGCGGAAGCGCGGCGGCACAGGCTGGGTGGCCATGAACCAGGCAAGCATCATGGGCGTCGACAGCTTGGTCATCTCCGAGGGCTGGAAGCGCACCACGCCCAGATTGAGCCAGCGCTGGGCACCCAGCGAGGTTTCTCCCATGACCATCACCGCCGCGAGCAGCAGCGCGCCGAGGCCGTAGAGCACTGGGCTGTAGGCGCGCAAATGGCGCGGGTGTATCTGCGCGATGACCGTCATCACGCCCAGCGCCAATCCCAGGCGGCCCGCCTGGCGCAGCACCACGTCCAGCTTCTGGCCTCCGGCGCTGTAGAGGATAACCATGGCCGCACCGGACAAGGCCAGCAGACCTGCCAGCAGGGGCCAGTCGATGTGTAGGCGCTGCAGCCAATGCTGGTGAGGCGGAGAGCCGATGCGGCGATTGAGTACATCGGTTTCGAATGGCATCAGCTTCGCCCCTTCGGGATGTGGTGTAGCGAGTACTTCATAACCCGCATCCTGACTGACGGGGCGAAAAATCCTTCATGGCGTGGACGGCTTTCATATCAAGGGGATGACGAGCCGTCATGGCCGTTGAGGTAATAATCCATGAGCTTGCGCGCGATCGGAGCGGCAACGGAGCCGCCGTGACTGCCGTTTTCGGCGAGCGCCACGACGGCGATCCGCGGGGCCTCGGCCGGCGCGAAGGCGATGAACCAGGCGTGGTCCTTGAGCTTGTCCTTCACGCGCATGCGCTTGTAATCCTGGTCTTGACGCACGCTGAACACCTGGGCCGTGCCGGTCTTGCCGGCGACGCGATAAGCGAGGCCGGGAGCGATCAGCTTGGCCGTGCCGCGCTGGCTGTGCACCACGTCCGTCATGGCATCGACCACGGTATGCCAGTTGTTGGGCGAGATGTGCAAGTTCTCGCCTTTGACGGGGGGATGCGGGTTTTCCACCCCGGGCGGAGCGTCCATTTTGGCAACCAGGCGCGGCGTGACCAGCCGGCCCTGGTTGGCCAGGCTCGCCACCGCCCGGGCGAGCTGCATCGGCGTAACGGACACATAGCCCTGGCCGATGCCGGCGATCACCGTCTCGCCTGCAAACCAGGGCTGCTTGCGGTATTTGCGCTTCCATTCCGGAGAGGGGTAGAGGCCGGGTTTTTCGCCGTCCAGGTCGACGCCGGTTTCCCGGCCGAAGCCGAAACGCTGCATGAAATCGTGCATGCGGTCTATGCCCAGTTGCAGGGCCAGTTGGTAGAAATAGACGTCGCAGGACTGGGTGATGGCCGACTGCATGTCCACGGAACCGTGGCCGAATTTGGTCCAGTCGCGGTATTTGTGCGAGGAACCGGGCAGGCGAAAGTAGCCGGGGCAGAAGATCCTGCCCCCCGCACCGATTTGTCCCGTCTCCAATCCCGCCAGAGCCATGAAGGGCTTGACCGTGGAGCCCGGCGGATAGATGCCGCGCAGCACGCGGTTGTACAGCGGACGGTCGGGCGAGGCCTGCAGGGCTTCATAATCGGCCCGGCGTATGCCCTGGATGAAGGGATTGGGATCGAAGCTGGGTTTGCTGACCAGGGCCAGCACCTGGCCGGTCGCCGGATCCAGCGCGACCACCGCGCCGTTGTAATCGCCCAGGGCGTCGTAGGCGATCTTCTGCATCTTGATGTCCAGGCTCAGATGCAGATCCGCGCCGGACTGGGGTTCGTTCTGGCCGATCACGTTGATCGACCGGCCTTCCACGTTGGTTTCCAGTTCCTCGTAGCCGGTCTTGCCGTGCAGCACCGATTCGTAGGCCTTTTCCACGCCGTTCTTGCCGATGTGGTAGGTGCCGCTGTAGACGGAGGGGTCGAGCTGCTGCAGTTCGGCCTCGCTGATGCGGCCGACATAGCCGACCACATGGGCGGTGAGCTCGCCGTAAGGGTAAGTGCGCAGCAGCCGGGCCTTGACCTCGACGCCCGGGAAATGGGGCATGCGCACCGAAAAGCGGGCGATCTCCTCCTCGCTGAGCTGCAGGCGCAGGGGCACGCTCTCGAAAGTCTTGCGGCGATGGCGCAGGGCGTGGAAGCGGGCGATCTCCTCGTCGCTGACGTTGAGCAGAGTCTTCAGCTCCGCCAGGGTGGCGTTCAGGTCGGACGTGCGGTCGGGAATGATTTCCAGGCTGTAGGTCGGGATATTGTCGGCCAGCACTTCGCCGTTGCGGTCATAAATCATGCCGCGCGTGGGCGGCAGCGGGGCGATCTTCACCCAGTTGTCGCGCGACAGCGTCGCATAGTGTTCGTGCCCCACGACCTGCAGGTAGACCAGCCGGAGCACCAGCCCCGCCGTGGCCAGGACGATGAAGATGACGCTGGCGACGATGCGGTTGAGGAACAGGCGGTTTTCGTAGAAACGGTCCTTGGGGTTGAAGTCGAGGTTCATGCGTAAAGCCGGCACCCCGTGCGCGGACTGGATTCAGAATATGTTGAAGTAGCGCCGGACGCGCCGCAGGAGGACGAACAGGAACGGCCATAGGATCGCGCCGAACAAGGACGGCAGCCAGTAGCGCGCGTCGACGTTGGCGGCCGCCTTGACGCTTTGGGTCCAGAACATCAGCACCTGCCCCGTGAGCAATAAACCCAACACCGTCATGGCTTGCTGCGACAAGGGATAAAGCCGCAGCCGCCGGTGAAGGCGTATGCAGAAATAAGCCGTCAGCGAATAGATCAGCGCGTGCTGGCCCATCAGGCGGCCGGTCAGGACGTCGGCCAACAGGCCGGCGAACCAGGCGGTGCCCACGCCGACCCGTTCCGGGATCGCCATGTTCCAGTAAATCAGGCACAACAACACCCAATCCGGATTGTACACGGACAGCTCGTGCGGAAAGGGCAGAATGCGCATGACCATCGCCAGCATCAGGCTGACGAAGACCACGGGATAGGCGCTGCTACTTTGCGGCATGAGGCTTTTCCGGCGGTCCGGCGTTTTCCGGCTTGTGCGTCTCGGGTCCGTCCGGTATGCGCGGTATGGGCTCCGATTTGCTCCACACCAGCAGCAGCTCGCGGTTGCGATCGAGCTGCGCGACCGGCGTCGCCGTGACCTTGGCGAAGGGACTGGCCTGCGACGACACCGCATTGACGGTGGCGACCGGATAGCCCTGGGGGAACAGCCCGCCCATGCCGGACGTAACCAGCAGGTCGCCCGGCTGGATGTCTGCGTTGCCGGTGAGATAAGGCAGCGACAGCTTGTCGATCTGGCCGGTGCCCAGCGCGATGGTGCGCAGGCCGTTGCGGTTGACCTGCACGGGTATCGCATGGTTCGGGTCGGTGATGAGCATGACCTCGGCGCTGTAGGGCGTGACGCGCAGCACCTGGCCGACCACGCCGTGCGCGTCCATCACCGGCTGACCGGGATAGGCGCCGAAGCGGCTGCCCTTGTTCACCACCACCACGTGCTCGTAGGGCGCCAGGTTGACCGCCAGCAGTTCGGCGATCTGTACCTGCTCGCCCAACTTGAACGACGTTTCCAGCAGGCCGCGCAGGCGGATGTTCTCCTGCTCCAGCGCCTCGAAGCGCAGCAGCCGGGTGTTGAGCACGGCGAGCTCTTCCGCCATGGCCTCGTTTTCGTCGCGCAGGCGCGCGTTGTCCGCGAAGATGCTCTTCAAGTCCTGGAACAGGCGCACGGGCGAACTGACCAGCTGCTGAAGCGGATACACGCTGACCGCGAACGGTGTGCGCAGATCCGGCCACAGCGACTGCTTCTCCACGACCAGCAAGGCCAGCGAGGCAAACACGCAGACGAACAGCCTGAAGTTGAGGGAAGGCCCTTTGAGAAAGATCGGTTTGATGGCGCTGCCCCGCCGCGACTCGGGATGGCCGGATTATTCCAGCGAGAAGGGCGCCGAACCCTTCTCGTCGAGCAACTCCAGGACCTTGCCGCCGCCCCGAGCCACGCAGGTCAAGGGGTCTTCGGCGATAAACACCGGCAGGCCGGTCTCTTCGGCGATCAGGCGGTCGATGTCCTTGAGCAGCGCGCCGCCGCCGGTGATGAAGATGCCGCGCTCGGCCACGTCGGCGCCCAGTTCCGGCGGGGTTTGTTCCAGCGCCAGCTTGACCGCCTGCACGATGCCGGCCAAAGGCTCCTGCAGGGCTTCGAGGATTTCGTTGCTGTTGAGCACGAAGCTGCGCGGTATGCCTTCCGACAGGTTGCGGCCCTTCACCTCGATTTCCTTGACCTCGCTGCCGGGATAGGCGGTGCCGATCTCGTGCTTGATGCGTTCGGCGGTAGCTTCACCGATCAGCGTGCCGTAGTTGCGGCGCACGTAATTCATGATCGCGTCGTCCAGACGGTCGCCGCCGATGCGGACCGACGCGGAGTAGACGATGCCGTTGAGCGAAATGACGGCCACTTCCGAGGTGCCGCCGCCGATGTCGATGACCATGGAGCCGCGCGCTTCGTTGACCGGCAGGCCGGCACCGACCGCCGCGGCCATGGGCTCCTCGATCAGGTAGACTTCGCGCGCGCCGGCGCCGTAGGCCGAGTCCTTGATCGCGCGGCGCTCCACCTGGGTCGAACCGCAGGGCACACAGATCAGCACTCGCGGACTGGGGCGCAGCAGCTTGCTCTTGTGCACCTTGTGGATGAAATACTGCAGCATTTTTTCGGTAACCGTGAAGTCGGCGATCACGCCGTCCTTCAGCGGCCGGATGGCGGTGATGTTGCCGGGAGTTCTTCCCAGCATGGACTTGGCCGCGGCGCCCACCGCCGCGATGGTCTTGGAACCGCGCGCCCGGTCTTCACGGATCGCCACCACCGAGGGCTCGTTGACCACGATGCCCTGACCTCTTATATAAATCAGGGTGTTGGCGGTTCCGAGATCGATGGACAGGTCGTTGGAGAAGAATCCGCGCAGGCGTTTAAACATGTGACGATTATCCCGTGAAAAATGTTGCCAATGTAACAAGCGGTTAGGTGCGCGGGCAAGATCGAGTATGATATTTCCACCCAGTCAATAATGAGAGAGCCCCATGTCTTTAAGTGCCGAAGAGGTCAACAAAATCGCCTGGCTGGCCCGCATCGCCATCGATCCCGACAAGGTGGAGGCTTACGCCCACGACTTGTCCGGCATCCTCGACTTCGTCGAACAGATGAGCACCGTCGACACCGCCGGCGTTCCGCCCATGGCCCATCCCATGGACCAGGCCCAGCGCCTGCGGGTTGACGAGGCGACCGAGCCCAACCAGCGCGAATTGTTCCAATCCCACGCCCCCCTGGTGGAAGCCGGGCTTTATCTGGTGCCCAAGGTCATCGAATAAAGTCGGCCGGGTTAGCGCAACCCGACCCACGAAACCCACGATGTTCCTGCCGAGATCGAATTCATGCATGACAAAACCATCGCGGAGCTGTCCCTAGGACTCCGCAACAAGGATTACAGCAGCCTGGAACTGACCCAGGCCTTCCTGACCCGCATACGCGAACACAACCCCACGCTCAACGCCTACATTACCGTCACCGAAGACCGGGCGCTGGAGCAGGCCAGGGCGGCCGATGCGGCGCTGGCCGCCGGCCAGGCCACGGCCTTGACCGGCATACCGATCGCCCAGAAAGACATCTTCTGCACCCAGGGCGTACGCAGTTCCTGCGGCTCCAAGATGCTGGACAATTTCATCTCGCCCTACGACGCGACCGTGGTCGAGCGCTTCAACGCCGCCGGCGCGGTGATGCTGGGCAAGCTCAACATGGACGAGTTCGCCATGGGCTCGTCCAACGAGACCAGCTACTACGGGCCGGTCAGGAATCCCTGGGACACCGGCACGGTGCCCGGCGGTTCCTCCGGCGGCTCGGCCGCCGCCGTGTCCGCGAGACTGGCTCCCGGCGCCACCGGCACCGACACCGGCGGCTCCATCCGCCAGCCGGCTTCATTCTGCGGCATCACCGGACTCAAGCCCACCTACGGCCTGGTATCGCGCTACGGCATGATCGCCTTCGCTTCCAGCCTGGACCAGGGCGGACCGATGGCGCGCACCGCCGAGGATTGCGCCCTGATGCTGCAGACCATGGCCGGATTCGACCCGCGCGACTCTACCAGCGTCGACCGGCCGGTCGAGGATTTTTCCGCCGGCTTGAACGGCAGCCTGGACGGCCTGCGTATCGGCCTGCCCAAGGAATTCTTCGGCGAAGGTCTGGACGCCGACATCGCCCGTCTGATCGACGAAGCGGTGGCTGAATACCGCAAGCTGGGCGCCGAGGTGAAGGAAGTCGCCCTGCCCCACATGTACCTGTCCGCGCCTGCCTATTACGTCGTGGCCCCGGCGGAATGCTCGTCCAACCTCGCCCGTTTCGACGGCGTGCGCTACGGCTACCGCTGCGAAAACCCGGCCGACCTCAAAGACTTGTACACCCGCTCGCGCGGTGAAGGCTTCGGCGCCGAGGTCAAGCGCCGCATCCTGATCGGCACCTATGCCCTCTCGGCCGGCTATTACGACGCTTATTACCTCAAGGCCCAGAAGATCCGCCGCCTGATCAGCGACGACTTCCAGAAGGCCTTCCAGGAAGTCGACGTGATCCTGGGACCGACCTCGCCGTCGGTGGCGTTCCGCTTCGGCGAAAAGAGCGCCGATCCCATCGCCATGTATCTGTCGGACATCTACACCATCGCGGTAAACCTGGCCGGCCTGCCGGGCATGTCCGTGCCCATCGGGTTCTCCAAGAACCTGCCGGTGGGTCTGCAGATCATCGGCAATTATTTCTCCGAAGCCCGTTTGCTCAACGTCGCCCACCGCTACCAGCAGGTGACCGACTGGCATGCCCGTGCTCCCCAAGAATTCGCCTAAAGAGGTCTAGCCAAAATGGAGTGGGAAACCGTCATCGGGTTGGAAGTTCACGCCCAACTCGCCACCAAGTCCAAGATATTCTCCGCCGCGGCCACCGCCTTCGGCGCCGAGCCCAATACTCAGGCCTGCGCGGTCGACTTAGGCCTGCCCGGCGTGTTGCCGGTGCTGAACGCCGAAGCCGTGCGCATGGCCGTGAAGTTCGGCCTCGCCATCGGTGCGCACATCGCGCCGCGTTCGGTGTTCGCGCGCAAGAACTACTTTTATCCCGACCTGCCCAAGGGCTACCAGATCAGCCAGTACGACCTGCCGGTGGTCGGCAATGGCCATCTCGACATCCTGGTCGACGGCGAGGCCAAGACCGTGGGCATCACCCGCGCCCACCTGGAGGAAGACGCCGGCAAGTCGCTGCACGAGGATTTCCATGGGCTGACCGGCATCGACCTGAACCGCGCCGGCACGCCGCTGCTGGAAATCGTCTCCGAGCCCGATCTGCGTTCGGCCAAGGAGGCGGTGGCCTATCTGAAGAAACTGCACGCCCTGGTGCGTTATCTGGAAATCTGCGACGGCAACATGCAGGAAGGTTCGTTCCGCTGCGACGCCAACGTATCCGTACGCCCCAAGGGACAGAAGGAATTCGGCACCCGCGCGGAAATCAAGAACGTCAATTCCTTCCGCTTCGTCGAGAAGGCCATCAACTACGAGATCGAACGGCAGATCGAGCTGATCGAATCGGGCGGCCAGGTGGTGCAGGAAACCCGGCTGTACGACGCCAACAAGGACGAAACCCGTTCCATGCGGACCAAGGAAGAGGCCAACGACTACCGCTATTTCCCCGACCCCGATTTGTTGCCGCTGGAGATCCACGGCGATTTCATCGCAGCGGTGAAGCAAGGCTTGCCGGAATTGCCGGACGAGAAGCGCGATCGCTTCGAGTCGCAATATGGCTTGAACGACTACGACGCCACCGTGCTGACCGCCACGCGCGAACTGGCCGACTACTACGAAGCCGTGGTCGAAGCGTCGAACAGCGACGCCAAGCTCTGCGCCAACTGGGTGATGGGCGATCTGTCCGCCGCACTCAACAAGGCCGGGCTGGAAATCGACCAGAGCCCGGTAGACTCCGTCCGTCTGGCCGGACTGGTGCAACGCATCGCCGACGACACCATTTCCGGCAAGATCGCCAAGCAAGTGTTCGAAGCGCTGTGGGAATCGGACAAGACCGCCGATGCCGTCATCGAGGAGCAAGGCCTCAAGCAGATCACCGACACGAGCGCCATCGAGGCCATCATCGACCAGATCATCGCCGCCAATCCGGATCAGGTGACGCAATACCGCGCCGGCAAGGACAAGCTGTTCGGCTTCTTCGTCGGCCAGGCCATGAAAGCCACCGGCGGCAAGGCCAATCCGGGCCAGCTCAACGACTTGTTGAAGGCCAAGCTGCAAGCTTAGGAAAGCCGGGCGGGCGGCTTAGCGAGCCTGAGCATGACCCGCCCGCGACGCTGTCGGCTAGCAGACGAAGTTAACGACCACCACCCGCGGTGTAAGGCGCTTCTTTATAATCCGCGCAGCCACGCGGGGTCATACAATTTTTAGGCTAGGTCAAGCAATGGGTTGGTTACTGTTGTTCGCGGCGGGTTGTTCGGAGATCGTGTTCGCTTTGAGCCTTAAATATAACGAGGGCTTCACCCGCTTATGGCCGAGCGTCATCACGGCCATTTCCGGCCTGGGCAGCTTTTATTTGCTGATGCTTTCGATCAAGACGCTGCCACTGGGAACGGCCTATGCGGTCTGGACCGGAATGGGCGCCGTGGGAGTCGCCGTCCTGGGAATCATCCTGTTCAAGGAGTCCACGGACTGGGTGAGGATGCTATCGATTTTGATGATAGTGCTGGGCATCGTCGGCTTGAAGCTCACCCACACCGAGTAACCGACCCGTCGCCGGATTCGGCAAACTCTCGGTGGACTGACGCGCCATTTCCGCGAACGGGCCTAGCTGGCTGGGAGCTCACCGTTCAGCATCGGCTTATTGCCGTCGAGGTGAACGCGGACGAAGCGGCTGCCTTCCTTGCGCACGAAGTCGGCGAACTCCTTGCTGACGATGGATGGCCGCTTACCGGCCCTCTGCACGATGTACCACTGCCGGAGGATGGGAAACGATTGCACGTCCAGGATGATGACCCGGCCGTCTTCCAGTTCCCTGTCCACGGTATGCACCGACACGATGCCCAGCCCCAGGCCGACCTCGACGCCCTGCTTGATGGCGCCGTTGGTGTTCATTTCCATGCTGTTGGCGATGTTGAAACCTTGTTCCGCCAGGAAGCGCTCCAATGAAGTCCGCGTACCTGAGCCCTGCTCCCGCATCAAAAAGGTCTCGTGCTTCAGTTCCTCGAGTGCGATGTCTCGGCGCCCGGCCAGCGGATGGTCGGGCGGGGCGATGACCACCAGGGGATTTTCCATGAATGGCTCGGCGAGCAGATCCTGGTCTTCCGGCGGCTGGCCCATGAGCACGATGTCGGCCTCGTTGTCTTCCAGCAACCGCAGCAGGCCCTTGCGGTTGGTCACCTTGAAGCTGACCTGGACCTTGGGGTAGCTGCGGCAGAAATCGGCCAGCAGGCGGATGGCGAAATAGTGCACCGTGCTGGCCACGGCCACCACCAGTTTGCCACCTTCGGTGCCTTTCAGGGCCTCGATGAGTTGTTCGGCTTCGTCCAGCTGGACGGAAATATTGCGGCTGATGCGATAGATCTCTTCGCCCGCCTGCGTCAGATAGATCTTCTTACCCAGCCGCTCGAACAGTGGCAGGCCGACCATTTCCTCGAACTGCTTGATCTGCATGGACACCGCCGGCTGCGTGAGGTAGAGCTCCTCGGCGGCACGGGTGAAGCTCAAACGCCGGGCGACCCGTTCGAAGACTTTCAGTTGGCGCAGGGTGATGTTCATGCCATGTGCTCCAAAACCGGGCCGACGTCGGCCCGGACGTTCAAGAGGTGGCCGATCTCCAGGGCCGAGACGGGACGGCCGAACAGGTAACCCTGGGCCTGATCGCACCCGTCCTGAAGCAGCCGCGTCCGCTGCGCCTCGGTTTCGACGCCTTCGGCGATGACCGAGAACTGCAGGCTGTGGCCCAGCGCGACGATGGCGCGGGCAATCGCCGCATCGTTTTCGTCATGGGCGAGGTCTCTGACGAAGCTCTGGTCGATCTTCAGCTTGTCGAAGGGCAAGCGCCTCAGGTAGGCCAGCGACGAATAGCCGGTGCCGAAATCGTCGATGGCCAGCCGGACACCCAATGCCCGTATGCCGTGCAGCAAATGGATGGCCTGTTCGGCCTCTTTCATCACGAAACTCTCGGTGATCTCCAGTTCCAGGCAGGGGGACGGCAATCCCGAGTCGGCCAGCGCCTTTTGCACCACGGCGACCAGATCACCGCGCTGTATCTGGCGGCCGGCGACGTTGACCGAGATGTAGCCGAAATCCAGCCCCTCGTCCAGCCAGGCCCGGCCTTGGCTGCATGCGGCGTGCAACACCCATTCTCCCAAGGGTACGATCAGGCCGGTTTCCTCGGCGATGCGGATGAATCGTCCAGGACCCACCAGGCCTTGCTCGGGATGGTTCCATCGCACCAAGGCTTCCAGCCCCTCGAGACGCCCGCTGCGCAAATCGATCTGGGGCTGGTAATGCAAGGTCAGCTCGTCCTGCTCGATGGCACGCCGCAACTGGCTTTCCAGCACCACATGCTCGAATGCCCGCGCGGTCAGTTCCTCGGCATAAAAACGGTAGGTGTTGCGGCCCTCCTCCTTGGCATGATACATCGCGGCGTCCGCATTGCGGAGCAACTGCGCCACCTGAACGCCGTCGCGCGGAAAGATACTGATCCCTATGCTGACGCCGATGAACAATTCGCGACCCTCGAACCAGAAGGGATGGCTCAGTGTCTGAATAAGCTTATCGGCGAGCAGGGCGGCATCCTCCTCGTGTTTGAGCTCTTCCATGATGACGGTGAATTCGTCGCCGCCCAGCCGGGCCACGGTATCCTCGCGCCTCACCGCCGCTTGCAGGCGTTCCGAAACCTGGGCCAACAGGAAGTCGCCGGCGTTGTGACCCAGGCTGTCGTTGATGTGTTTGAACCGATCCAGGTCGAGAAACAGCACCGCGATGCTGTCGCGCGACCGCTCCGCGCGCTCCAGCGCGTGCTCCATACGGGCCGTGAGCAGGAGGCGGTTGGGCAACTGGGTCAGCGGATCGTGATGCGCCAGGTGCTCCAACTGGGCCTGCGACTGCTTGAGCTGGCTGATGTCAGAAAATACGCCGACGTAATTGGCGATGTTGCCGTCGCAGTCCCTAACCACGTTGACACTCAGCCAAGCGGGATAGTCTTCCCCGCTCTTGTGCCGGTTCCACAGTTCGCCCTGCCAGGATCCGGAATCCCGTACGGACTCCCACAACTGGCGATAAAAAGGCGCGTTCTGCCGTCCCGAATAAAGGGCCCGCGGATTGCGTCCGAGGATTTCGCCTTCGCTGTAACCGGTAATTTCGCAAAATGCGCGATTGACGGTGATGATCTTGAGCTCGGCATCGGTAACCAAGACGCCTTCCCGCGTACTCTCGATGACGGTAGCGGACAAGCGCAGCCTGTCCTCCGCTCGCCGCTGCTCCGTGATGTCGCGCGTGACTGCGAGCAGGGCCCGTACCTGAGTGCGGTCGGGTGAGTTCCACAAAGGCACCGAGTGGGTTTCGAGCTGGCGTCGGGTCCCTTTCATGCCGATGATCTCGAAGCGCAGCTGCCTCGACTCACCCGCGAATACGGCCTCTACCATCGCCTGGACGTGAGGGCGGTCTTTTTCTGCGACCATGCCGAAGAGTACGCGGCCCTGAGCTTCACTCAAGCTGCCGGCCTCGATCATGGCCAGGCCGGCCGGGTTCATGTCCAGCAACCTGCCGGTGTGATCCAGCAGTTTGATGCAATGAGGATTGTGGTTGATGATGGTCCGCAGGTAGTTCTCCTGCTCACGCAGGGTTTGCTCGAAGCGCTTGCGTTCGGTGATATCCAAGGAGGTGGCGATGAGCGAAACGGGCTCTCCCTGCCCGTCGAAAGCGATACGCCCGCGCGTATCCATCACGCGAGTTTCGCCGTCGGGCAGGAGGACGCGAAACTCGATCCGGCAGGATCCTTCCGGGTGCACGATCGCTTCCTCGATTTGCCGAACCACTTTGTCGCGATCTTCCGGATGGATCGCCCGCAACAGATTCTCCCGGGTGGGCGCTACCGAATTCGGCGGATAACCCAACAGCTTATAAGTTTCCACCGACCAGATCGCCTGTCCGCTGAACAGGTCGACCTCCCAGCTCCCGATATGCGCGATGCCCTGCGCTTCCTGCAATCGGTGTTCGCTCGTCCGCAGGCGCTGTTCGGCCTGATGGCGCTCGTGGATCTCCCGCTTGAGCCGGCGGTTGAAGGTCATGAGCAGGACGATGGTGATGGCGCCGACCGCCGCCAGACCCACGCCTGCGGCCGTGTATTTCCTGAAGGTGCTCAGCTCGATGCTGGGATTGGCTTCGTAAAGAAAGTTTTTCAGCGTGTAGTCGCGCTCGAGCTGGCCCTGGCGGACATAGGTGTCCGCGATGTGGCGCCAGCGGGCCTCATGCATGTGACCGAGCTCGATGAACTCCGGCAACAGGAGTTCGCGCATGACTTGATATTCGAACCGCAAATGCGGCTCACTGCGGGTGGAGTCGAATTTTTGGATGACCGCGATCGCCTCGGCGGGGTGGGCCATCGCGTATTCCCAGCCGCGCAGGCTCGCCGCCCGGAAAGCGCGTGCCCGGCTGGGATGTTCGCGCAACTCCCGTTCGCTGGTAAACAGGTTATCGCCGTAGAAGTCCACGCCGTAGTGTTCCGGATACAGCAGGGTGACGGGGAAACCGTTCTGGCGGAAGTAGAAGGGTTGATCGGTGCGGTAGCCGGCCAGGGCCTCCAACCGTCCCGCCATCAAGCCGTCCAGATCATCGGTTTGTTCCAGCAGCTTGAATTTGTCCA
Source organism: Methylococcus sp. EFPC2 (assembly GCF_016925495.1). Classification (NCBI taxonomy): domain Bacteria; kingdom Pseudomonadati; phylum Pseudomonadota; class Gammaproteobacteria; order Methylococcales; family Methylococcaceae; genus Methylococcus; species Methylococcus sp. EFPC2. The sequence continues at coordinate 3,040,594 of NZ_CP070491.1, forward strand.
GCGAGCCGCTGGCGTTCAATAACATGGGGGTTATCGAAGGAGTGCTGCTACTGGTCATCACCCGCTTGCCTTCCAAGCGCTTGGGAGTGTTGATATTCGAATGCTGGGGCACGATCAGCACGTCGGGCGAGTGCTGGAAGATGACCGCCAGCACCACCACCGGCTTGCCCTGATTCCGGTCCAGAACCAGGCCGCTCGATCCGGTGGCGAAGTCGGCGCGCCCGCTGAGCACTTCGTCGACGAAGTCGACGTCCGGGCCACCTTCCCTGATCTCTACGTCCAGCCCGGCCTGCCGGTAATACCCCAGTTCCTGGGCCATGTAATATCCGGCGAACTGAAACGCGTGCCGCCACTTCAGTTGCAGCGTCACGTGCTCCTGAGCCATGGCCGGCGGGCAGGCCAGCCATGTCAGTACGGCAACGACGAGCGTACGCACCCTCAAAGTCAACCGGACACTCCGCGTGCGGTATCGTCCAGGGTGAACATCGTCCCTGGTTTCAGCCCCAGAAGAACATCGGCCCTGCCCCGATTAACGGCGATTTCGACCAGGCCCATCGAATTGCAGTACCAGAAAGCCTTGCCTTCCGGGACGCCGCAGAAGGTAGGGGCTTGTGTGAGTCGGTAATTGTTCACGCATACGATTTGGCCCTCCAAAGCGGCCGAGTAACGCAGGCCGGTGAGCGCGTTGCCGTAATGATCGAGGTAAACGATGCCGTAAAAATCGGCCGGCCAGGCCCGCAGGTCGGGACCGTTCCAGACCCTGAAAGCCCAGGCCCAGTCGTCCTGGGCGATGCGGGCGGCGATGGGAGCAAACAGATCGCGCCCGTGAAAACTGGCTGAAAGTTTGTCGGGTCGCCATTCTATGATGTGCCACCGGACATCGGTCGCCCGCGCGGCCACGCCGTTGAGCAAGCCGTTGTCAGGTCCCACGAAACGACGCCCATCGGCCTCGAGCACCACCGCGTGGCGGTCGCCCCCGACTCCTGGATCGACCACGCAGAGGAAGGTCGCGCCGCGGGGCTGCGTATGCGCCAAGGCGTCCAGGAGATAACCGGCGGGGAGTGGGTCGGCGGGTGCGTTGCTGAGCAGGTTCACGATATCCACACCGGAGGCCAGGCGCCGTAGCACGGCTTCGACCTGACCCAGGTAAGGCCCTTCCGCACCGAAATCGGTGTACAACAAGATCATGCCGAGCCGATTCGACCGTCAGAGATCGTCGGCGGGCGGGGCCAAACGTTCGATATGTTCCCTGTCTTGATCCAGAACTTGTTGCTCCGCCTCGGCGGCGCGCCGGGTAAAGAAACGCGAAAACAGCAAACCGAGCTCGAACAGCAGCCAAATGGGTATCGACAGCAAGGTTTGCGAAACGACGTCGGGCGGCGTCAGGAGCATACCGATGATAAAGGCTCCCACGATGACATAAGGCCTTTTTTCGGCCATATCCTCACGCGACACGATGCCCGACCAGACGAGCAGGATGGTCGCGATGGGAACCTCGAAAGAGATGCCGAAGGCGAAGAATATCGTCAGCACGAAATCCAGGTATTGGCTGATATCCGTCATGACCGTGACCCCCACGGGCGCCGCTGCGGTCATGAAGCCGAAGATCAAGGGAAATACCACGTAATAGGCGAAGGCCATGCCCCCGTAGAACAGGAAGGTGCTGGCGACCAGCAGCGGCAGGATCAGGCGCCGCTCATGCCGGTACAAACCCGGCGCGACGAAGGCCCAGCCTTGATAGAGGATATAGGGGATGGCCAGGAACACCGACACCATCGCCGTTAATTTGAACGGCGTGAGGAAAGGCGAGGCCACCTCGATGGCGATCATCTGCGAGCCGGCCGGCATGTGCTTTAGCAGGGGGCCGGCCAAATAGCTGTAAATGTCGTTTGCGTAATACGCCAGCCCGATGAACAGGATGAGTACCGCGACGATCGCCCTCAGCAGCCGGTCGCGCAGTTCGATCAGATGCGCGATGAAGGGCTGCTCCGCGACATCGATATCAGGCTTGGCCATCACCACCCTCCGTGTCTTTCGGCGCGGCGCGGGCGATCTGCTTGAGCTCTATGCGTTCGCTCAATTCGTTTTCCAGATTGCGCTTTTGCCTGGCCATGGTTTGCTGGATGTCTTGCAGATCCAGCTCATGGTTGATTTCCTCCTTGACGGACGATACCACCGAACGGGCTTTTCTGATCCATAACGCGGCTTCGCGGGCCACGCGCGGCAGTCGTTCGGGACCGAACACCAAAAGCGCGATCAAGCCCACCAGCACCAATTCCCAGAAGCCGATATCAAACATGGAGGGCGGCTCGCTCAGGCCTCACTTTTGTTCTCGGGTTTGGCTTGGCCTTCGGTGGTGGTTTCGTCCTCACGCTTGCTCTCGCCGTCGCTCATGGCGCTGCGAAAGCTCTTGATGGCGCTGCCCAGATCACCGCCTATGCCGCGCAGACGTTTGGTGCCGAAAACGACCAGTACGATCAAAAAGATGAGTAGCAATTCCCAAACGCCTATGCCCATGATGATGCTCCGCTAGCAATGTTAAGTGATTTATGAAAAGACAGCTTGCGCCCGATTTAAGTGGCTAAAAATAACCCGAAACGGAGTCACGCGATAGTTGATCGTGGCCGGTTCATATATCCATGTTATCTAGACTGGAGATGCGGGGCTCCTTGCGTCCGCTGGATTCGATCAGATAGAAGGGCTCCTGGGTCATAGCCTGGCGCAGTTTTTCGCGAACTTCGTCGGCGGCATACTCGGCCTTGACGTGGATAACCACGAGCGGCAGGGACACGGCCTCGCAGATCCGCTTGAGCGGATCGCCCTGCTCGGCCTGCCGGGCCGGGTTGGTTTTATCGTACAACACGATGGCACACAGCACTGCCAAGCTTTTCTTGTCGCACAGCACGAAATCGAAGTAGCGTCCCGCCAGCGGGTTAAAGCTCGAACGGCCATGGCCCCGACCGGCGATTTTCTTCGCCAGCACAATATCCGCCACCGGTATCTTGCCGAAAATTTCGTAATCGTTGCCCATGGCCTCCTTGAGCACCGGGTGGAATGCCCGGTCATCCGCCGAGAACAAATGGGCGCGCTTGTGGTAAGGGTTACGCACGATGCGCGCGCCATGACGCGACCACGTTTTCAGCAACAAGGGCAGCAGGATCATTGCGGCAACGGCCGCGAAGATAAACCAGGTCATTTAGGTCGACGCTCCAGCCAGCCCGAGGAACGGGCGGCACGGTGTAAGTGAGGGATCCGATAAGCAAAGATTCTGCCAGAAGGGCCGAGCGTTGGCTATGGCGTGCGCCCGATAAGTCGGTATCGAGTCCCGGAAAGCCGAGCGTTCGGCCTCAGTCGTCGACCACGAACATTTTGTCGTGCTGGCCGGAGTATTTTTCGATGCCGCCTTCCTCGCCCAGCTTGATCATCAGGCGTACTTCGTTCTTGGAATCGGCCGAGTGGAGCGCGTCTTCGTAGGTGATCTTGCCTGCCTTGTACAGGTCGTATAGCGCCTGATCGAAGGTCAACATACCTTGTTCGCGCGATTGTTTCATCAACTCCTTGAGCTTGTGAACCTCGCCCTTGCGGATCAGGTCGGAGGCCAGCGGCGTATTGATGAGGATCTCGATCGCCGGATAACGCCCCTTGCCGTCGGCCCGCTTGATGAGCTGCTGAGCGACGATGGCCCGCATATTCAGGGACAGGTCCATGAACAACTGGGGATGCATGTCCTCCGGGAAAAAGTGCAGGATGCGGTCCAGCGCCTGGTTGGCGTTGTTGGCGTGCAGCGTGCTGAGGCACAGATGGCCCGTCTCGGCGAAGGTGATGGCCTGCTGCATGGTTTCGCGGGTGCGGATTTCGCCGATCAGGATGACATTGGGAGCTTGTCGCAGCGTGTTTTTCAGCGCCACCTCGTAGGATTCCGTGTCTATGCCCACCTCGCGCTGGCTGACGATACAGCCGGCGTGCGGATGCACGTATTCCAGTGGATCCTCGATGGTGATGATATGGCCGGAGGAATGCTCGTTGCGGTATTTGACCATGGCGGCCAGCGAGGTCGATTTACCGGTGCCGGTGGCGCCGACGAAGAGGATCAGACCACGCTTGGTCATCGACAACTCGTTGAGGATGGGCGGCAGGTTCAAGTCCTCGACGGTGGGAATGTGGGTCTCGATGCGGCGCAGGACGACGCCGGGCGTGTCGCGCTGGATGTAGGCGCTGACGCGGAAACGCCCCAAACCTTCGGCCGCGATGGCAAAATTGCATTCCTTGGTGTTTTCGAACTCGTCGATCTGGCGTTGACTCATGATGCTGTAGATCAGCTGCTTGGCCTGATCGGCACTGAGCTTGGTGCTCGCAATCGGCTGTATGGCCCCGTCGACCTTGAGGCAGGGCTCCTTGCCGGGAATGATGAACAGGTCCGACGCCTTCTTGTGCGCCATGAGCATGAGCAGGGATTGGAATTCCATCGACATTCTCCGGTTGTATCAGAAGGCGGCCTTGTTGACGGCCCGGGTGCGGGCGGTCTGACGCGCGACGACGCCTTTTTCGACGAGCTCGGTGAGGTGCTGATCCAGGGTTTGCATGCCGTCCTTGCGGCCGGTCTGTATGGCGGAATACATCTGCGCGACCTTGTCTTCGCGTATCAGATTGCGGATGGCAGGCGTGCCGACCATGATCTCCCAGGCCGCGGTGCGGCCGCCGGCCACCTTTTTCAGCAGGGTCTGGGCGATGACGGCCTGCAGGGACTCCGACAGCATGGAACGTATCATGCTTTTTTCGGCGGCGGGGAACACGTCGATGATGCGGTCTATGGTCTTGGCCGCCGAGGTCGTGTGCAGGGTGCCGAATACGAGATGGCCGGTTTCCGCCGCGGTTAGCGCCAGGCGTATGGTTTCCAGGTCGCGCATTTCGCCTACCAGGATGATATCGGGGTCTTCGCGCAGGGCCGACCGGAGCGCTTCGTTGAACCCCAGGGTGTCGCGATGAACCTCGCGCTGGTTGATCAGCGATTTCTTGCTCTGATGCACGAACTCGATGGGGTCCTCGATGGTGAGGATATGCGAATAGTCGTTGCTGTTGATGTAGTCGATCATCGCCGCCAGCGTGGTCGACTTGCCCGAACCGGTGGGGCCGGTCACCAGGATCAGGCCGCGCGGATGACGGGTGACATCCTGGAAGAACTGCGGGCAGTTCAACTCTTCCAAGGTCAGCACCTTGGACGGAATGGTACGGAATACCCCCGCCGCGCCGCGATCCTGGTTGAAGGCATTGACGCGAAAGCGCGCCACGCCGGGCAGGTCGAAGGAAAAGTCGGTTTCGAAGAACTCCTCGTAATCGCGGCGTTGCTTGTCGTTCATGATGTCGTAGATCAAGGCATGTACTTCCTTGTGCTCCAGCGGCGGCACGTTGATGCGCCGAATATCGCCGTCCACACGTATCATGGGCGGCAGGCCGGAAGAGAGATGCAAGTCGGAGGCCCCGTTCTTGACGGAAAAGGCGAGCAGTTCGGCGATATCCATGGATGTTCTCGGGTCGTAGCTTGAAGGGTTGGGCCGGCGGCGGGTACTCTGCGCGTTAACCGCGGGAAGTATAGACAAAGGCATGACAACGACGACCACACTCGAGAGCCGGCTGGCCGCCGTGCGCCAACGCATCACCGACGCCGAAACCCGAGCCGGACGTCCGGCCGGCTCGGTCCGCCTGATCGCCGTCAGCAAGACTCATCCGGCGGAGGCGATCGCCGAGGCTTATCGCCTGGGACAGCGCGATTTCGGCGAAAACTATCTGCAGGAAGCCCTGGACAAACAAGCCGCGCTCGACGAACCGGGCATCGTCTGGCATTTCATAGGGCCCATCCAGTCCAACAAGACCCGCCCCATCGCCGAGCACTTCGATTGGGTGCATAGCGTCGACCGGCTCAAGGTGGCGGAACGCCTCGACGCGCAACGGCCGGCCGACAAGCCGCCCCTCAATATCTGCCTACAAGTCAATGTCAGCGGTGAAGCCAGCAAATCCGGGGTCGATTTCGCCGAGTTGCCGGCCCTGGCCCAATCCATTAGTGGCCTGCCCCACTTGCGTCTGCGCGGCCTGATGACCATTCCCGCCCCCACTGTAGATCCCGCAGCACAGCACGCTGCATTCCGGGCCCTACGGCAGGCGATGGAAGATCTGGCGCTCGACGATCTGGATACGCTGTCCATGGGCATGTCGGACGATCTCGAAGTCGCCGTCGCCGAAGGTGCGACCCTTGTGCGCATAGGTACCGCCATCTTCGGCGCCCGGGCCAGACCGCTGGGTTAAACTATCCCCTTTTTCACGCTGATGCTTATGAAACAACAGACGATAGGCTTTCTCGGCGCCGGCAATATGGCGAGCAGCCTGATTGCCGGCTTGGTGGCCGATGGCTACGCAGCCAGCAACATCACGGCATCCGATTCCGACCCCGCCAAGCTGGCCGAACTGGCGCGGCGCTACGGCATCGCGACCACGGCCGACAATCGCGAACTGGTCGAGCGATCGCAGATTTTGGTTTTGGCGGTCAAACCTCAGGTCTTGCAGGTGGTGGCCAGGGAAATCGCGGATGCCGTACAGAAGAAGAAGCCGCTGGTAATTTCCCTGGCGGCCGGTATCGCCGAACGCGATATCGAGCGCTGGCTGGGCGGCGAGGTGGATTTGGTGCGGTGCATGCCCAACACTCCCGCGCTGGTCAAAACCGGGGCGACGGCCCTGCATGGCAGCGAGCGCATCAGCGCCGAACAACGCAGCCGCGCCGAAGCGGTGTTGCGGGCCGTGGGACTGGCCGTGTGGGTAGAGCGGGAAGAACTGCTCGACGCCGTGACCGCTCTGTCCGGCAGCGGTCCCGCCTATTACTTCCTGTTGATGGAAGCCATGGAAGAAGCGGCAATCCGCCTGGGCCTGGAAGCCGAGACGGCACGCTTGTTGACGCAACAAACCGCCTTGGGCGCGGCGCGTCTGGCGATCGAGTCCGACGAGTCGCCTGCCGAACTCCGGAAACGGGTGACCTCGCCTCACGGCACCACGGAAAAGGCCATCGCCAGCTTCGAAAGCGGCAATTTTCGCGGCTTGGTCTTGGCGGCCATGGAGGCGGCCCGCAACCGGGCCGGTGAGCTCAGCCGCGAACTGGGAGGTGACGCATGAATGCCGCGTACCTGGCCAGCCCGGCCATATTCCTGGTCGATACCTTATTCGGCCTCTACCTGTTCGCCTTGATGCTGCGCTTCCTCTTGCAGTGGGTCGAAGCGGATTTTTACAACCCGATCTCCCAGTTTCTGGTCAAGCTGACGCATCCGCCCTTGCGACTGTTGCGCCGTTTCATTCCTTCGATCGGGCGCATCGATACGGCGGCCATCGTGTTGATGCTGGGCCTGCAAATACTGGCCGGCTACCTGTTATTCCTGCTGCAGGGAATTTCGACGAGTGCCCCGGCGCTGGTCGTATGGTCAGTCGAGCAACTGCTGGAAATGCTGATCGATATCTTCTTTTTCGCCATCATCATTCGCGCCTTGCTGAGCTGGTTCGGCAACCTTTCCTACAATCCCGCGGCCAACCTTCTGTTCGATCTCACCGAGCCCTTGTTGCGCAGTTGCCGGCGTCTTTTGCCGCCCTTCGGTGGCGTCGACCTTACACCGCTGGTCGCATTGGTCGCCATACAATTGATCAAAATGCTGGCCTTCCCGCCCCTGCAGCAACTCGCCGCGGCCTTGAACTAAGCGCGCATGCCCCGACTGGAGGGCGGATAGACCCGACCGGGAATTGGTCTACACTGTTTCCTCGTAAGTCGCGCCGCCTCGAAGTCGGCGCTCGGTCGATGGCAAAGCAGTCGAGAACCATACATGAGCAGCACCGTAGAGCTCGAGGAAAAACTGAAAGATTACGGCCAGTGGCGGGAGCAGTTGATTCAAGGCATGGATCGCTACCAGTCCTGGCTGGAGTCCAATCAGCTATTGACCGATCAAGTTAGGGAAACCCTGCAAGGCATGGCCGAGAGCCTGCGCACCGAACGCTTGGTCGTGGCATTCGCGGCCGAGTTTTCCCGGGGCAAGACCGAACTGATCAACTCCCTGTTTTTCTCGGATACGGGTGTACGCCTACTACCGTCTTCGCCCGGGCGCACGACGATGTGCCCGACCGAAATTTTTTGGGATGCCGAAGGGGGCAGCTATATCCGCGTGCTGTCCATAGAGACGCGTCTGAGCGATGCCACCCTGGCCGAATACAAGCATCGTCCCGCCAGTTGGCTGGAGATCGAGCTCGATCACAACTCGCCCGTGCAAATGCAGGAAGCCTTTCAGGAGCTCGCGGCGACCAAGAAGGTGCCTTTGGAGGAGGCCCGGCGGCTCGGGCTCTACAGCGAGGACCTGCACCCCGGCCAGAGTCTTCCGCCCGAAATGGTGGAAATTCCCTGCTGGCGCCACGCCCTGATCAGCTTCCCCCATCATCTGCTCAAGCAGGGGCTGTGCATCCTCGATACGCCGGGCCTCAACGCCCTGGGTACCGAGCCCGAACTCACCCTCAACATGTTGCCGGGCGCGCAGGCCGTGGTATTCGTGCTGGCGGCGGACACCGGCGTGACCAAGAGCGATCTGGACATGTGGCAGAACCACGTGCGCGGCTCGCGTCATAACCATCCCGGCGGACTCGCCGTCGTGATGAACAAGATCGACTCCATGTGGGGCGATTTGCAGGGCGAGGAAGCCATCGAAAAATCCTTGGCCACCCAGATCGCCAGCACGGCCAAGATACTCGAAGTCGACGAACATTCGATATTTCCGATATCGGCCAAACAAGCCCTGCTGGCCAAGGTGAAGGGCGACGAGGCATTGCTGGAGCGCAGCCGGCTCAAGACGGTCGAGGATTATCTGGCCAACCAGGTGGTGAAATCGCGCAAACAGATCTTGCACGACGCGGTGGCGCGGCACGTCGGCCAACTGGTCGATCAAAGCGCCACGGTGATCGAAGACGAAATGATAGACGCCAAGCGCCAGTTGCTGGACATGCGCAAGATCGATGTCAAGAACCAGACGATGACCCGCAAGCTGATGGAGGAAACACGGGATCAGCAGGCGCATTATCTGTCCAGCGTCGACAGTTTTCAGGCAAGCCGGCGGGTCTTCATCGTGCAGGTCAAATTGCTGGTCGAAGCCTTGTCGTCCGACGCCATCGATCCCCTCGTGCGCGCCAAGCGCAAGGAAATGGCCGGCAGCCTCACCACGATGGGCATGAAAGCGGCCATGCGCAACATCCTGGATGAACTGCGCCTGATACTGGAGAAAGCGGCCGCCATCGCAGAGGAAAACCGGCGCTTGGTGAAGGCCATCTACGGCCGCTTCCAGGACGAACACGGCTTTACGGACATCGCTCCCGTCCTGTTCAGCTTCAAAAAATACGAGCGGGAGCTGGACCGTATTTTTCAGGAAGGCGAGGACTTCAGAAACAGCACCGCTTCCACGTTAATGGAACAAAGCCTGGTCGTACAAAAGCTTTACGGCACCATCATCGCCAACGCACGCGAGTTGTTCGCCCAGGCCCACAGGGACGCCAAGGGCTGGAGCGCGGCCGCCTTGGCCCCGCTCATCCATAAGATCAAGGACCACAAGCGGGTGATCGAGAGCCGCTTGGAAGTGCTGCGCAAGGTGAACGAGTCGGCCGAATCGCTAGACAGCGAAATCGCGGAATTGGAGCGTAAGCTGGAGCCCTTGGAAGCCCAGTATCGTGAGCTCACCGAAATCCGGCGGATGCTGGATATGGAAGGGCATGCCACGCCCTTCGGCCAGACGCGGAGGAACGAACCTAAGGCAGCTTGACGGCCTTTGTCACTCGGGCGACGGACTGGACACGGGTCCGCCGCTTACAATCGGACGAAAAGTAGATCCCAGACCCCATGCCCTAGCCCGTGTCCGCGCGATTCGAACTTGGTCAGCGGGCGATAATCCGGGCGCGGGCTGTACTGGCCTTGCCCCGCGAGATTGCGCAGAGCCGGATTTTCCCCCAGCACGTCCAGCATCTGCACCGCATAATCCTCCCAGTCGGTCGCACAGTGGAATAGGCCCCCCGCTTCGAGTTTTTGGCTGGCGAGCGCCACGAATTCGGTATTGATCAACCGCCGCTTGTGATGCCTCTTCTTGGGCCAAGGATCGGGAAAAAACACCTGCAGACCCGCCAGGCTGGCATCCGCGATGACCCGGTTCATGACTTCGACGGCGTCGGCGCAAAAAATTCGCACATTGTTCAACTGCCGTTCATGCAATTGCAGCAATAGATGGCCCACCCCCGGCCGGTGGACCTCCACGCCGATGAAATCCCGCTCGGGCGCCTCGGCGGCCATGCGGGCCAGGCTTTCGCCATTACCGAAGCCGATTTCCAGGGTCAATGGGGCGGCTCTCCCAAACGTTTTCAATGGATCGAGCGCTTGCTGGGCATCGAGCCCGTAGTGTGGCCAAAGCTCGCGCAATGCCTGCTCTTGGGCCTGCGTGAGCCGGCCCTGGCGCAATACGAAGCTCTTGATTCTTGTATGCAATTCGCTGGGGGTATCGTTCAGAGTCATGGTGGGCTCGTGATTCCAAAATAGGTTCGAGTGGATCGGGAGCGACGGCGCGCGGCTTATCCGGAAAGCGGGCCGCCGGTTGAGGGGTATGCGTATTTATTTCTGGGAGTAGAGCCAGTGCCGCATGCGCGCGATGCCTTCGGCCAGACGATCAACCGATGCGGTGTAGGCGAAGCGCAGGTGGCGCCGCGCCTCATGGCTGCCGAAATCTCGGCCCGGTGTGACGGCCACATGGGCGTCTTCGAGCAGACGCCAGGCCAGTTCGAAACTGTCGTCGCTCCAGCGGCTGCAGTCGGCGTAGACATAGAACGCCCCCTCGGGACGAACCGGGATGTCGAACCCCAGACCGCTGAGCTCGTGCAGGAGAAAATCACGCCGCACCGCAAACTCGCGTCGCCGGCCTTCCAACTCGTCCAGATTGGCGGGGCTGAAGGCGGCCAGCGCCGCCATCTGCGAATGCGTCGGAGCCGAAATGAACAGGTTTTGCGCCAGCCGCTCTGCCGCGTCCACGAAGTCGTCAGGCACGATCGCCCATCCCAAGCGCCAGCCCGTCATGCCGAAATATTTCGAAAAACTGTTGACCACGAAAGCCCGATCGGAAAACTCCAGGGCGCTATGCGCCCGTTCGCCGTAGACCAAGCCGTGATAAATCTCGTCGGATAGCCAGAACGCATCCCGTTCGTCGAGCAATCCGGCGATTTCGCGCAGACTTGCTCCGCTCGCCAGCGTGCCCGTCGGATTCGAGGGGGAGGCCATGACGACACCGCGGGTTGTCGGCGCCCAGTGCCGGCTCAGCAAGCGGGCATCGAACTGGAAATTCGACGCCGCCCCTACCGGTACCAGCCGCGGTTCACCACCGAACAGTCGCACGAAGTTGGGGTAACAGGGATAGCCCGGATCGGACAAGAGCACTTCATCACCCCGCTCCAGCAGCCCCGCCAGGATCAGGGTAAAGGCACCGGAAGCGCCCGGCGTCACGAAGATGCGCCGGGCAGGCAGATGTACGCCGTAGCGATCGGCATAAAACCGGGCGATGGCGGCACGCAAATCGGGCAATCCGGCGGCGGGCGTATATTTCACCTCGCCGCCGCGGATGGACTCGATTCCAGCGCTCACCACCTCGGCTGGCGTAGGGAAGTCCGGCTCTCCGATTTCCATGTGGACCACGTCGGCACCTTCGGCTTCCAAAGCCTTGGCGCGGCGCAACAATTCCATGACGTAGAAAGGCTGTATCTTATCGAGCTGGCTCACGCGGGCAATTTTTGACGGGGTTGCTGCAGGAGATCGGTACGGGGGCTACTTGGACAGCAAGATCAATTCGTCACGATCGTCGTCCAAGGTGAAGCGGTATCGGTTCAGAAAGCTCATGCCCAACAATCTAACGTCGCCGAGTCGCCGGTCGGGTACGAACACGACGGGAACGTCGGCGGATGATACCTGATCCAGGCGAACGGCGTTCAGTGTGCCGGTTTTCACCTTCACGACGCCATTGGCCGTCCGGCTGCTGCCAGATTGAAGGTGCTCGACAGCAAAGCCCAAAGCCGGCGCCAGGGATTCGGGCAACACGATGCTGCTGGCGCCGGTATCCACGATCAGCGATGTCTCCACGGCGATGCCGTTAGGACCGGTCAGATAAGCGGTTACCCGATGATGCACCCCTTCGCGGGTCGTGTGTATGGTGGGAGAAATCGAGTTCTTGCTGCGAGGCTGCTTGATGCCCGTGATGCGCACCCGTTCGATCTTGCCGCCGGCGCCACCGACGATCAGATAATTGTAAGCCTCCAACCACTTTTGCAGTGTCTCCCGCACGTCGCCTTCCGCGGCCGGCATGGCCTCATCCCGCACGTGATCCAGTCCTTCGACGGCAAACCCTTGCCGCTGCGCATAAGCCGACAACTGCGCGCGCAAGCCGGCTTCTCCCATCACCATTGGGCTTGTGCCTAGCAACAAAAAGATCGCGGCGAACACGCGCATGGTTTTTTCCATCCAGATACCGTATCGAGTCGGTTTATGGGCGAAATGCAAACACGACTCCCTAAAGTGGTGCATAAGCCTTCTCCAGGAGCGCGGAATTAGCGCGTTTTTTACACTATACACGGCACATTTTTTTACGTTTTTGATAAACAACCTATTTGTTAGCACGGCGCGTTTCGTGCTTATAAGCTTTTGCACGGCCTTCGCAGCGTGTCCCACGACGTGCTGTGCCTAACGGCGTTCCCTACGCCGCACGGCCGCACTTGCGGGACGGTTATTGCCTTCGGCGCCCCAGCCGTCCCCCGTCGACTCGCTCCAGCGACCTTAGAGCCGTCGCCTCCGCATCGCTCCGAGATGACTCTACGGCCTGTTCGGGATGCCTTGCAGGTCACCTACGGACGCAATAAAGCCTGCGCCCTGCGGTGCCCCGCCCGGCCCTGGGCCTTCTGGGGGGCATGGAAAACATCCCGGTCTACCCGCTGCGCGGCTGACCTTTGTTTTCCAGCGAGGCCGAGCTAGTCGATGAGGAGGCAGTGCCATGAAACGCATCATGAACAAGCTATTGAGAAAACTATGGGGAGCAACAAGCGCTCAAGCCTACCCGAAGGTAGTTTTCCCATTTCATCCCGCCCTGGCTCCGGCCTATGTAAGGCAACGGGAGCGGCCGATGTCCCTGCGCCGGAACTGGTTCGAAGGCGACGCGAACACGCGTAGCCTGGAAGCCGAGCGTTTGCTGCAGCGCCTGAGGGATGCCGGTTACTGAACGTCGATGCCGCCGACCGGCCCGACGATACACGGATGGCCCCGCCGGGCCGCATCGGTCGGTAACGCCTTAGGGTGTAGACCATGTCGCGATCACGGTGGCCAGCCCACAGATCGAGGCCGGATGAGGGGTTCTCCGCGATTCGTCGACCACGCCAACCGGCATCGGCAGGGGCCCGCAACGCGCCGCTCAAGCCCGGACCCTGGCCAGCGCTTCCCCCGCTCGCAGCCGGCCGATGGCGCGGGCGGAGTCGAAATCGTGGCTGTGGAACAAACGCAGCACCTCGTCCGCGCCGGCTGGATCGCAGGCGACCAGTAACCCACCGCTCGTCTGGGGATCGCAAAGCAGCTTGCGCTGCCAGTCGGACAAGCCGTCTTCGAACACCACCTCCGCCCCGTAGCTGTCCCAGTTGCGGGTGGCAGCTCCGGTGGCGTAACCCTGCCTGGACAGTTCCGCCGCGATCCCGATGAGGGGAAGGTCACTGAACGCGACATCCGCACCCAGACCCGATCCGCGGCAGATTTCCAGCAGATGCCCCAGAAGACCGAAGCCGGTCACGTCGGTCATGGCATGCACGTCGTCCAACTCGCCCAAGGCCGCGCCCACGCTGTTCAAGCGGGTGGTGTGTTCCATCATCAGCCGGTAGCCGGCGGCGTCCAACTGGCCTTTTTTCAGGGCGGCGCTCAGCACACCCACTCCCAGCGGCTTGCCCAGGATCAGCACGTCGCCGTCTTGTGCCCGGTCGTTGCGTTTCACCTTGTCCGGATGCACCAGCCCGAGGGCGACCAGACCATAGATGGGCTCGGGCGAGTCGATGCTATGCCCTCCCGCGATGGGTATGCCCGCCGCGGCACATACCGAGGCGCCACCGGCCAGGATGGCTTGCACGGTTTCCACCGGGAGCTTGTCGACCGGCATACCGACCACGGCCAGGGCCAGGATGGGTTTGCCACCCATGGCGTAGACATCGGACAGCGCGTTGGTGGCCGCGATACGGCCGAACTCGTAAGCGTCGTCGACGATGGGCATGAAAAAATCGGTGGTGGCGACTATGGCCTGATGCGCGTTAAGCCGGTAAACCGCGGCGTCATCGCTCGTCTCAGTCCCGACCAGCAAGTCGGGAAACGGCGCGGCGAGGGGCAATTTTGCCAGCATTTGCGTCAGCACGGCCGGGGCGATCTTACAACCGCAGCCTCCGCCGTGGGACAGCGTCGTCAATCGGATTTCGCTCATTCATTACTCCTGGTCAGGGGAACTCTCGCATACGGGGCGGACTAGCCGCGCGGCGGTTTCGCGTTCGATCCGACCGGTATGCGCAGAGCTATAGTCGAGGCATGGCGCGCAAGCCTACCCCGAACGCTTCAATATCGATAATCGCTGGCGAGTATGCTGCCATCGCGGCCGTAAAAACCGTGTTCGTCCACCGCTCGCTGAAGCAGGGAATAGCCTGTGGTGCGACCCGGCACCCAGTGCCCCAGTCCTTCCTGCTTCAGCCGGGGATGAGCTGCGGGTTTTTCGCCGGGCAGGGCGAGCAACAGATCGACGAAGCGCATGATCTGGAATACCGGTGCGCCGGGGCTCGCGGTGAAGTTGCAATGATCGTAGGGGTCGGTCCGCGCCAGCACGCGGGTGCTGCCCGGCGTCAGAACGGCGTCGTTGGCGAAGCTCGAATGGTTGCCCTCTATCATGCAGGCGGCATCGATTTCACCCGCCATCAAGGCGGCGGCGGCCTCGCGCTCCCCGTCGACGTGGTTGCCGTGCTTGCCGCTGTTCACATCGAAACGCCGAACGTTGAAGTCGCGGCCGGCTCGCAGGCCGAGCAGTCTGAGATGGGCGAGAGGAATCAGCGAGGCCTGGGGAGAATCGACGGCGCCGAATCCTATGGTTTTCCCCCGTAAATCGGCGGGCGAGTCGACCTCATCGTCGGCGCGGACCACGATCACCGAGCGCAAATCGCGATCGCAATCGCGCATGGCCACCACGGAAACGGCTAGTCCTCGCGCCTTGGCGATGCGATCGGCCCTAAGCCAGGCCAGGGGCGAGTTCCAGGCAAGATGAAGAGTGCCATCGAATTGCGCCTCCACCTGATGCTCGTAGTTGGAAAAAAGGACGTAGTCGAAAGGCAGCCCGTGATCGACGAAATACGCTCTGTAGCCTTCCCAAATGGTCACCACTTCGGGCGTATGGGCAACCGCACCCACGATCAATTTTTCAGCCATGACTTGCCCCTCCGAAAAACGGCAGGCCGCAGCACTCTGCCGATGAAGTCGAACAACACGTCGGATACCGGCGCTAGCGCCGGAGCGGCGCGGGCATCGCGGCAGGCACTCGATGGGTCGTCGAGCGGCCGCATTGT